>CAMUPZ010000011.1 GCA_947095985.1 uncultured Candidatus Saccharibacteria bacterium
AGTCTCAGCCGTAAGCAAATCGACCAGTTTACTGGCATTGCCAAGAGTGAAGGGGCGGGCGGTCTAGCTTACATCACTTACCAAGATGGCGAGGCCAAATCACCAATTGCCAAGTTCTTGAGCGAAGCAGAGCTCACGGCAATTCAGCAAAAAACTGGTGCAGTTGATGGCGATGCAGTTTTCTTCGGTGCCGACACTCGCCCAGTCGTCAACGCTGTGCTTGGTCGCTTGCGAAACGAATTTGCCGCCCATTTCAACTTGAAAGACCCGAGCGTGGTGGCCTTTGCCTGGATTATCGATTTTCCGTTCTATGAATGGGACGACCACGGCAAGAAGCTTGATTTTGGTCACAACCCATTCGGTATGCCAAAGGGCGGCATGGAGGCGCTGGAGTCAGCGACGACTGACGCCGACAAACTGGCCATCGTGGCTGATCAATTCGACATGGTGATGAACGGCTACGAAATTTGCTCCGGCGGTGTGCGTAACCACAACCCAGCGGTGCTATATAAAGTATTCGATCTACTTGGCTTTAGCGAAAGCTACGTCGAAGAGAAGTTTGGTGCTATGCTCAACGCCTTCAAATACGGTGCACCTCCACACGCTGGCTGTGCCTTTGGCGTCGACCGCATCCTCATGGAACTTATTGACGAAACTAATGTTCGCGAGACTTTAGCCTTTCCAAAGAACGGCTCCGGTGTTGACGTGATGATGGATTCGCCGTCAATGGTTGATCCAGCGCAGCTACGAGAATTGGGGTTATAACATACATCACGGCGGAATAAATCTGCCGTGATTATTCTATAGTGACAGGCGAGTTATTTTTGCCGCTTTTTCTGGCTGATAAATTGTGAGATGAGACCAATGATAACAACCAAAACTGCAACGTAAAGCAACCCACTGATCAACCAAGCAGCAAGGCGAAACACCATGCTCAATACCCAAGCGATGATGACCAGGAATGCGATACTATAAATTAATTTAGGAAAAGACATATATACAGTATATCATTGACCGCTAATTAATACATCCCATCAAACCATCCCTTGGTGTAGCAATCGCGAAAGTTCCAGGCCCCGGGGCTTTCGGTTTTGTAGCTCAAATAAAACCAAGCATCGACGTTTGCTGGTACGGCAAGTTGCGATTGGCAATGGGTGTATTCATTACTATCGCTGGCGGTGCGTGGCGGCAGAGCAGCGCTCCACTCGCCAATGATCAATGGTTGCTGACGGGCATAGCCGCGGTATTTGCTAGACTGTTGATCAAGTACCTGACGGTGGTGAGTCAGCGATGTTGCTTGATTGTCTGTGTCAGAAAAGCATTGATAATGATGTACATCGAGCGTATTATTCCCGACTCGTCCCGACCACCAAGCCGGCTGGTAGCAATCAGAGGCTACGATGCGCACATGAGATGGCAATTGAGCACGTAATTTTCGGCTCGTTTTGCGTGTCCACCACCACAATTGCCACCGTTCGCGTCGTGTCGTCACCAATGGTTCGTTGAGTAGCTCAATACCCCAGAGTGCTGGATGGTTGCCATATTCATTGGCAATATCAAGTAATATCTGTGATGTTTTCCGTCTATTGGCGCATTGATACCATTGAACGTTACCGGTATTGCCGCTACCGCTGTGGTCACTGGCATTTTGGGCACCAGGTGCAGCGTGCAGGTCGAGTAGCACCTGTAAATCATACTGCCGAGCCATGTCCATCAACCAATCAATCTGCGGTTTTGCTGATATATACGGCGGCTGATCCTCAAGCGCCCAGTAGCCAATCGGCAGCCGTAGTAGTCGTATACCAGCGTGCGCCAGCCATTTGAGGTCAGCCTCCTGGATGAATGTTTGTCGATGGTGCTGGATGCGTGCTAGGCCATCTACGGTTTGAGATAATTCATATTCGTTAGTCGCGTCCGTTCCGGCAAATACGCTTGGCGTCATCCATCGCTCCAGCACCAGCCAACCACCCAGATTAACGCCGGGCATGACAGGCGAGGAGGAGTGATGGCTCATATTTCTACTGTATCATGAATAATCTGGATTTTCTGCCAAAGTAGATGGCTGGAGGGTTATAGTCCAACACCCAACCAAGATGCTAAAATATCACCAGCAAAGTAAGCTAAACCAGCTGCAATTGCACCTAGAGTTAGAGCGATTACGGACGATCGCCACGGTGATTGCTCGCTAACTTTTCCTTTAATGAAGCCGATTAACACGAATACGATAGCAGTTAATATTGAGCTAACGTAAAATAATGTTGTGATGGAAATTTTTAGGTTTGCTATAACATCAATTAAGTATGGCAGGACCGGTACGCTGCCAACTATGACGAAGGCTAAAAATGTCATTAGTCCTATTATTTTTGACGAGGACCGCTTTTTCTTATTATGAACTAGCTCATCATGTTCAGCGCTTGCCTCTAAGTAGGCGCTGGATCCCATTGAGAATCCTCGGCAATTAAATTAGCAATACCTAAAATAAGGATCACTGCGCTGGAAATTCCAGCTCCAGCTGAGGCTGCCACGACCGCGAATGTTGTTACAGTGCCATCGACTGCACCATAGACAAATTCTGGAATGTACTTTTTAATAATGTTTTACATAACCGTATTGTTGTACCATAATAGTTTCGTTCGAAATTAGGCTATTGACATTTTAATAAGCTTATGCTATAGTCAAATAGTTAGATTATCTAATACAAACAAATTAGTAAAGCATGCTACAATAAACATAAGAAATGTAAACTTTTACAGAAAGGCAAGGCGTGGAAGATATTCAAACAACCATAATCTTATTATCGGTCATAGTCGGATTATTGTCTGTTATTATTGTGGCGTTGCTGGTGGTAGTTATTACCCTTTTGGTAAGAATTAACACAATCATGAAGAGTGTTGGTAAAATTACGACAAATGTTGCCAGTGCGACTGAATGGTTGTCGCCAACAAAAGTTTTTAGTGAAATATCAGGATTGTTTCGTAAAAAATAATTAAATAAAAAGGAGTAACAATATGAAAAAAGTATTAGCAATTATCGGTGCAGCGGCAGCAGGTTTTGCAGCAGGAATTTTAACGGCGCCAAAGAGCGGTAAAGAGACTCGTAAAGATTTAAAGAAGAAAGCCGTCAAATTGAAGGCTGACACAGAAAAGGTTGCCGGTAAGGCGGCTGCGGTAGCTAAAGATAGTGTTGATTCATTAAAAGTTGGTTCCCGAAAAGTAGGCGATGCTGTCACGGAAACTGCGAAAGACGTTAAGGGTAACGTCGAAAAGCGCTTTAAGTAATATTTGACTATATTTAAGAAGACGTGAGATAATATTAAGTGATGAGAAAAACCACTTTCTATCTTGCGTCTTTTTTAGTTGCTTCAAGTCTGCTAATCACGCCGCAGACAGTTTTGGCTGAATCGGTGGACGTTAGTATTGATTCAGAAATTACTAAAGCCATTCGTCAAAACTGTAGTTCTGTGCGAGTGGCTGTTAAGAATATTCACACCAATGACGCATTAACTAGGGTTAATGTTGGTCAAAGGTATAATTCTATTTCTACTAAACTGATGGCCAGATTAAACGGTAGACTAGCCATTAACAAGCTGGATAGCTCTAAATTAGTCAATATCACTAATAATTTTGAGTCAGCGCGACTTAAGTTTAATGGTAATTATAATGATTATGATACAGCAATGACCGAATTGCAGCGAGCTAGTTGCCTGGATAATGTAGCGGAGGATTACTACCAAAAGTTGATTGCTGCCAGAGACGCGCGAAATCGCTTGTCTGAAGATATAAAAACAATGAATGATTTGTTAATTAGATATAGAGAAGAGATTCAGGCTGTTAAGGGATCAATTTCTGGAGGCCAAAATGGATAGGCTAAAAGACTTATTGTGTCGGTATAAGTTTATGACGTTTATTGGCCTAACAATTACTATCTCTGTTTTTTTGGTTCTGGTGGCTATGTTTACGTACTATAAAACTGATGCTTATCGTTTGGATTTGAGTCGTCCTGAATATTCGTCGCGTCGAAAGCAGATAAGTAAAGATACTAATGAGAAGAGTCGTGAATTTGACGCCCAGGGTCAGGTTAATCAGGGCACATTAAAAGACTTCTTGGATGTATATGATAAGGAAGTAGAAAACGTCAGCAAAATCAAAGCATTTTCTAATGATGTGCTCAGTGACAAAGAATTGGGTCTGCGTAGTAACTAAACTATTTTTTAATTATTGATGTTGGTGTTGGCAGTGTTGCCAGAAGGACCCCTTCGCGGTCAAAGTTTTGCAGCAAGCGATGACGCATTTCAGAGGTTACTGCCCATTGGTCGGATGGCTGAGTTTTTCCAGCGATAATTAATTCCGTACCTCGTCCAGTAATGTCACCGACAGAAACAAATTTAGGTGGATCAATAATTTTCTTTTGCCAAGCTTTTTCTTTGGCTAATTTTTCGCCAGTAGAATTAATAATGTGTGTAACCTCAGATATATCAGAGCTGGGGTCAATATAAATACTAAAGCGCGACATGCTGTAGCCCATCGTTTTGTTGATGACATGCTGAATTGTGCCGTTGGGCACGTAATGAACATTACCGCCAGAGTCGCGTATAACAGTGGTGCGAGTACCTACTCTCTCAACTGTGCCGGCAGCACCCATGACGTCGACTACGTCACCGACGCGATACTGGTTTTCGGCAATGATAAAAATTCCAGACAGGAAGTCTTTAACTAGTGATTGGGCACCAAATCCTAAGGCCACACCAATTATTCCGGCGCTAGCAAAGAGCGGTGATAAATCGAACAAAAATAACTTATTAGCAATGATGGCAACAACGTAAAACGTAATGATAATTCGCCAGAAACTGCGGGTTAACTGAATAAGGGTTTTTTCGCGTTTTTCTATATCCTTGTGGTGCCAGGACCGATGTTTAGCGGTAGAGCGAATGGAATAATGTATCGCCGAAGAAAGTAAATATTTTACGATAAAGTAGACAAAAACGGAACCAACAACAACGCTTAGGGTGTCAATAATACGCTCGCTAATTAACCAGCTCATGTTATTGCCGTGTAACCATTGCCCTAAAGTAGAAGAGTCCAAAAACTGTTTTATAAGCTTATCCATTATTGATTTAGTATAATGTAAAATATGAGTTTTGTCGATCCAAATCAGTTTATTATTACACGTAAACGTAAGAAATATAAGTTTGCATTATTTCATAATTCGCCACTATGCTTTGAGTTTGAGGAATGGGCGCCGCGCCAGGTTGATGTGGTGGAAATTGGTGCTGGCAATGGCATGTTTACGGTCGAGTTGGCGACACGCTATCCGGAGCAGGTGTTTGTGGCGGTTGATATCAAGGGTGATCGCTTGCAGAAAGGTGCGAGGGAAGCGGAGGCTCGCGGGCTTAATAATGTGTTTTTTGTTAGGGCTCGGGCTGATCAGATTAGTGGGCTATTTACGTCTAAATCACTCAGTACTATTTGGCTAACCTTCTCTGATCCATTTCCGCGAAAGCGCAGTGCTGGACGTCGTTTGACGCATCCGCATTTTCTGAAAACTTATGCCGAGCTACTACGCGCCGATGGGTCGTTAATTATCAAGCACGACAATCCTGAATTTTTCAATTGGAGTCTCGAGCAGCTGGTTGCTGAAGGTTGGCGCTTGAAAGAATTGACCTTTGATTTGCACGAGTCAGATCTCGGCGAAGATTACAAAATTCTCACCGCCTACGAACAGCGCTGGCTGGATGAGGGCAGAACTATCAATTTTGTAAAAGCGGTGCACGGCTAATATACTAAAATTAAGGAGTTTTATGCAATTTAACGACTACTCAACAAAAGCAATTTCTACATTAACAGACAAGGAATCTCATGATTATGGTGATGTTGACGCCAGGCTAATGTCTCAGGTCCTCGGTTTGAGTGGCGAAGCCGGTGAAGTAATGGAGAAATTTAAGAAAATATTACGGGACAAAGATGGCAAAATCTCTGATGATGATCGTGCCGCAATCATTAAGGAGCTGGGTGATGTGCTGTGGTATATTAATTCTATATCTCATCTGCTTGGCAGTAGCTTAGAGGAAGTGGCGCGGAAAAATAACGATAAACTGCTTAGTCGTCAGAGTCGTGGAAAAATTCACGGCAGTGGCGATGATCGCTAGTCTTTAGCTAATTGTTCACGAATCCAGCCATCAATTGTACCCGCACCCATACAGAGGACCAGTTTTCCTGATTTTTGCGCTGTGGTAATATTTTGCCACAGATTATCATCAAGCTCGGCAAAATGAAGTTTTTCTGGATCGATATTTTTGGTGAGTTGTTGTGGTGTTAGAATTGGTAGGTCTGGATTTTCTCTAGTTAGGTAGGTTGGCAGCCAGTAAATTTCATTAGCATCACGGAAAATATCCGCGGTATACTGGTCTATTATTTCATGCTGACGTACGTTTTGATGTGGTTGATACACTAGTACTACCCGGTCTGATAATTCCCGGGCCATTTGTAGTGTCGCGCGAATTTCAATTGGATGATGACCGTAATCAGAATATAAGTTGTCGGCCAATTTTTCAAAGCGGCGCCCTGAGCCTGGAAAAGAATTAATTGCTTGATATATTGCTGACTTATTGACGGATGTGGACATATGCTTTAACGTTTCAATTATCAGTGTGGCATTTTTTCGATTATGTTTACCAGGTATAGTAATATTTTGATCGACACTGTTTAGTAAGATTAGGTTTTGCGGATTAAAGATGGCAGAGTTTTCTTGCCAGACAATAACTTTTTTGGATTTTTCGCCAAATTCATGGAAAGCCTCTAAATAAGATTTTTCTGTTGGATATGTGTCTGGGTGGTCATAATCTACTGAAGTAATCACGCTAATTTCCGGAGAAAAATGTAAGAAATTGCGATCAAATTCATCACACTCATACACAAAAAATTGACTGTTTTCATTAAATTCTCCACTTGGCGCAAAGCTTAATGTCGAGCCAACGGAATAGCTGACGGGAATTTGCAGTTGCCTCATCACCCAGACCATCATGCTTGTGGTGGTAGTTTTTCCATGAGTGCCAGCAATTGCAATGAGCTTAAGATTCTTATCGGCAATTATCTGCGCCAATAATTCGTCGCGCTTACTGGTTTTTATACCTAATTCTCTGGCTAAAACTAACTCTGGGTGATCATCGGGTAATGCGGCGGTATGGATGAACCAGTCAAAAGGCGCCTTTTTATGCTCTGACCGTAAATATTTACCGGATTGATCAAAGGAAATAGATATGCCGGCCGCTTCTAGCTCATCAATGATAAGACTTGGTGATTTATCTGAGCCGCAGACGTCATATCCTGCACCTAAGGCAATCCTACAAAGTGGACCGATGCCGACACCACCAATTCCCGAAAAATAAATCCTCATAACTTTATTATAGCACTGTAAGTTGAGTAGGTTCTCGTCATTTAGATAATTTGATATACTAAAATTAGAGAGAAGACGGTGGGATGGCAATAGACAAGAGAAAGACTAAATTTAGGATTAAGCGGCTCAGTCAAATTAAGACTTGGCAGTTGGTCATTTTATTGGTCATGTCTTCTTTTATTTCGGCAACATTTCTTCGTCTTAATAATGTTGGTATGGTGGAGCGGCGAGAATCTGTGGAGAATGCTGACAAGACCGGTGACATAGTTAGTCTTCAGCGGCGTCTGTACGATTTGCAGAGATATGTTTCAACGCATATGAACGCTCATCCGGGCAAAATAGCCTTAGATCACGCCTACAAGAGAGTGTATGACCAGAAGCTAAAAGAATTTGAAGAGGTAATTAAAAACCAATCCAATAACGATACGGTTTCAAAAGTGCGTTCCGTCTGCGATGCCAAGGCTCAGCGGGGCGGCTATGGTAGAGTTACGACGCAGGCAGACCCAAGATATGTAAATTGTATTAATGAAGAATGGGAGAAGTATCCTGCCGCTAAGGTTGCTAATCTACAGTTTGAAGCTCCTTCTACTGAACCGTATTATCATACGTTTGTATCACCAGTGTGGTCTGCCGACTTTGCTGGATGGTCGCTGCTGGTGACAGTACTGATTGCTGTGATTATTATAGTGCGCCTGGTTATCTTGGGTGTATTAAAATTAATGTTGAAGCGACGAAATAAGCTTTTTTAGCTTGACAGGGGTGATATAGAGATAGTAATCTATATAGGTATAGCATTAATAGGAGGTATATAACCAAATGGCTTACAAGCATACCAATTCAAAGGGCATCACATACTACTTGCATAAGACTGACGTAACTTTGCGCGGCGGCAAGACTCAAACCATCTATTTCTTCGCTAAGGTTGAGAAGAACGAGAAGGGCACTCCATGTGATTTGCCAGAAGATCGTATTGTAAAAGAAAATCCACGCAACGGTTTCTTGACAATCTCTAAGAAGAAATAGTCTTTTGCTTGCACCATAAGCGTGTTTGGTGATATAGTATAACCAAACAAACAGGTGCCACAACTCCTCTGCAAAATAGCAGGGGAGTTTTTTGATGAGGTTGATTATTTGTGGATATTGTGATATAATAGCTAATATATGAAGTCGAAGACGGTTGAAGTGTTGAAGCTTGCTAGACCGAACAGAGCGGGCATTATTGATGTTGTTGATTCGGACGGTAATGTTGTGCCGCTGGATTATTCAGGTGAAGATTTTGTTCCTGATGTGAATAGTTGTAGTGGTAAAGATTTTACAAAGAGAAATAGAACTATAGTTGAGATGTGTGATCTTTTCGGCGGGATTCGTAGTCGTGCTGGCTTTGCCGAATATCATAGAGATCGTGGCGACTATGATCGAGCTCGTCGCATAGAAAGAAACAGGGGTAGTGATATTTCTGAAGTTGGCAGGCTTGCTATAAATGCTTGTGAAGTATGTCCACTTAAGCTTGATTGTAAACTGTATGGTAAATTAGGGAATGCTGTCCTAAATAATGCTATTGATTATAAAAAGGTTCGCGCGGCTACATCTCTGACTAAAGCGGGTAAGAAACGTTCGGGTTGGAATAAGGGTTGCATAGATAATAATGCGTAAAGAAAAACCCCCTTCTGAAAGAAGAGGGGTTTTTCTTGGTGGCGGGGGTAGGATTTGAACCTACGACCTTTTGGTTATGAGCCAAACGAGCTACCAGGCTGCTCTACCCCGCGATACCTAGTTATAATATCAGGTTGGCGTAATAATTGCAACAAGTTAGCGTCTGCGACTATTCCCGCCAAACAAAAAGTTCATCCATTGTTGGAAATTACTGTCGGTTCTTACAGTGTTTGGTGTGGGTTTTTCTATAGCAGCCGCATCTTCGAATGACTGGGTGATTAGCTGCCTCTCACCAGGTAGACCTTTGCCAGTTCGTTGCCTGAGGGTCAGCTCTTGATATTCTTCACTTTGGTAGTATTTTGACTCATATTCCAGCAGGGAAACTTGTAGCTTCTCGATCTCTACTTGCTGGCGTTTATTCTCAATAGTGCGCTGCAACTCGTAATTTTTTTGCATTGATTCAATAGAGCCCCAGGCCCAACTCATGGCAATTAAAACAGCCACAGCAATAACAATATTATTTAAAGTTAAATAATCGTGCTGTATTCTGTAGATTAATCGTTTGAGTTTTAGTTTGTTCATTTTACAAATTTAATAGTTACCACATAATATTGTAGCAGGAATAATAAAAATATTCATCTTATGATTAAAATAGACATGTTATAATATGGGTTATGAATGGAGGCGACAAAGCAATGAAAATCGACAATCAAACAGACAATCTTGCGGCAACACAGGAAAGTAGTCAATCGTGGAGTGTAAGTAATAATCAAAATGGCGGCTTGAAATCGATTAGTCAGCCTATGGAAGACGGTATGTGGGGTACTTTTGCTATAAAGCACTCTTATTTGGGGAGAGTTAAGCTTAAGTCGCGTAGTGTATGGGCTGTTCTGTCTATGGTATGCTCCATGATTCCTGTAATTATCTGGACTTATTGCTTTATAGCATCTGGCGGTGACACCCAAGAGAATGGTCGAGGTGCAGTTTGGGGGCTTATCTTTTTTTATTATTTTACAGTGGGCTTTCCTCTAGCAGGATTGTCTATAGTTTTTGGCGCGGCGGGGTTGAATACGAGGCTAGATCGGCTAGCGCGCATAAGCTTATCTATCAAGATGTTGACTATATCTGCTGTAACTATATTAATATTATGGCTTATATTTAAGCCTCGTGTATAAAATCAGGCCGATAAATATATCGGGTACTATAATAATTTATGATTACAAATTTGCTATTAAAAAATGGCGAAAACGCCAAGTTATATAGTTTGTGGTGGGGGCGGCTGGGATCGAACCAGCGACCAATCGGTTATGAGCCGACTGCTCTAACCCCTGAGCTACGCCCCCGTAGAGCTTATTATAGCGCATCAGAGGTAATTAGAGAAGTTTTCCAGCGGCAATTCGTACAGCTTCTGACCAGGAGGTGAAACAGTGTGGCGTGGAAGCTAGTTCATCACTGGTGATTTTATGTCTAACTGCTAGAGAGAGTTCAGCTATTATGTCGCTGCCGTGCGGTCCGACGATTGTTGCCCCAATAATTACTCGTCTTTGATTAATAATTAGCTTCACAAATCCTGTCCGCTGGTCAGTGATATTGCTGCGTACGGCGGTTGCCAGTGGAACAACTGCTATTTTTACTTTTATGCCTTTCTTTCGGCAATCATTTTCATTCATGCCTACTTGGGCAATTTCTGGCTGTGTAAAAGCTACTTGTAAACGTGGTGAATTATCCAACTTTATCCTATTGTTGTGTAGTAAATTATGAGCAGCTATACGACTTTGGTTCAAGACCTCGTGGGTTTGGATGGTAGCATCCACGACACTTCCAGCAGCAAAAATATGTCGCGTAGAGGTTCTTAGGGAAGAGTCGACAGAAACACCTTTTCTTGTGTATTTTACGCCAGCATTTTCTAATCCCAAGTCTGTCGCAGGTATTTGTTGGTCGGCAATTAAAATTTCATCGACACGTACTGTTTTCTCAACTTGGCCCTGTAGGAAAGTAATGCGTTTTTGGATAGAAGATTTTTGGATTGAAATAACTTTGGTGTAGGTCAGGACGGATATATTGCGGTTTTTCTTTGCATCGTTAGTTAGGAGGTTGCTAACTTCCTCATCAAAATTCGGCAAGATTCGTGATGACTCTTCTGCTATATAGACTTTAGTGCCTAAAACTGAGAATATATGAGCCAGCTCCAGGGCTGTAGTGCTCGACCCTATGACAAATATGGTCTTTGGTAGTCGCTTCAGATTGAAGATAGTTTTTGGGGTGTGGTATGTAGTGTTTTCTAATCCAGGAATTTTTGGAATTTGCCAATCAGAGCCAGTGGCAATAAGGAATTTGCGGGCCGATAAGTGTCTGCGATTTACGGCAATTTCGTTTGGGCTTAAGAAATGGGCGTTTCCTGCAAACACGCTAATGCCTTGTTTCTCATAGTAGCGACGGTTTCCGCCGGCGCCAGTTCTTTTGGTGACGACGTCTTTCCAGGAGAGTAGGGAGGGGTAGTTATAGCCAACAGAGTTAGTGCGTAGCCCAAATTTAGCGGCATTTTTGGCAATCTGATAAGTGTTGATGGTGTAGGACATAAATCCGGTCGGTACGTCTCCCCAATTTGGTGATTCCCCGCCAAATGTTGATTTTTCTACAACAGCAACTTTTTTACCAGCACTAGCCAATATGCTTGCTGCTGGCGAACCGCCAGCGCCGCTACCAATTACGATATAGTCATAGTCAAATGTCGGTTTTTGTGACATTAAATCTCCTAAATTATAGTTTTATAATTCTTATATAAATAAGCGGCGTCGGGATGTAGGTCTTTCATAATACGCTGAGCTTGTCGTCGAATGTCGGCAGAAGTTATTTCCGGGCGAGTTTCACACCAATTCATAACACCTAAAGTGACGGTTTTTGCAATATCCTGAGCCTGTCCTTCTGGCGTGCGAACGCTCAGGCAGGTAGCAAATATAGAATTATGTAGCTTATCGGGGCTAAATTCTTCTGGCGGTCGCTTCCCTTGTTTTGTAACATAAATTTGCTCGGATCTTACCATAGGCTACCTCCGTAGCTGATTACGCCGATAACGCGATCGACAAACATAAAGGCGGCTAAGATAAGTAAGCTTCCGCCGCTTGCAAATTGTATAAATCGTTTATGGTTTTCTCGCCATTTTTGCAGACTAGAAATATTGTGACCGCCGCCGACTAGCACGATGATAATTAAAAGGGGCAGTATTGATATGATGATATAAGTGACGATGCCGGCAACTTGTAGCAATGGGTTTGGTAGGGTGATTATGGCTAGACTAGCAGCGACAATTGGCGCAATGACGAAGATAATTTCTGCAATTACACTGGTTAGGCCTAGAGCAAAACTTTCAAAAGAGTTTTTAGTCTTTTTGGTGCGTTTATTTAGATAATCAGCAAAACCGCGCGGAATCCATAATGAGGTGCCAGGCTGGCGGCGATAATAAAATGCCCAGATGGCGATACCTAGCCCAAACATCATCCCAGAAACAATTGCAGCAACGAGCTGCTCGGCACTGGTGACGTGATGGATTAACAGAGATAAAAAGTAAGAAACCGAGCTAATTAGTAGTAGAGTGGTGGTTAATACACCAATCACAAAACTGTTGCTCATGCGAAAGATTTTTCGTTGAGCGGTTTTTTTGCCAATTGAATGACCGCTTAGTAGTGTCAATACACTGACACTTAGTTGAAAGCTGGCGTGGATAATTGCCGCAAAAACTATGATGGCTAGCGATGAGATTGTTACTGGGGTCATGTTTGTGTATAAATCCTTCCCCACTAGTGTAGCACAAGCGGAATAAAAAGGTAAATAATAGGCTAAAAAGGTATTGCTTTTTTGTCAAATTTATGATAGTATAAGGACAGTTAAATAATTAACACAAAAAGGAAAAACATCATGGAAATAAATATCAGCGAATTGTCTGAATTTTTAGAGGTAACTCGAAAAAAGGAATTGGCAACTTGGGATAGACAGCGCAATTCGTGGGAGCTGGATAGTTTTGTGTCGCGACAGCTGGCTGCCTTAGATGGTGTTCAATCTGATGAATTAGAGTTAATCTAGTTATATAAAATTCCTCGCCAGCTGACGAGGAAAATGGATAATTTCTGGTAGCACCGGGTGGACCCGAACCACCGACCTCAGGCTTATGAGTCCTGCGCTCTAACCAGCTGAGCTACGGTGCCACGACTCATTGATTGTAACAGATAGTACAGATTTTGCCAAATACGTTTTGGGTATAAGTATTTTGTGAGATAATAGATGGGTGAGATATATTGTCGCAGTCAGTGGTGGGATTGATTCGGTAGTATTGCTGGATTTAATGTCACGGACAGAAAAAGATCTGGTGGTCGCTCATTTTAATCATGGTATTCGTGAGGATTCGGCAAGTGATGCTAGGTTTGTTGAGGCTTTAGCTGACAAATATAAGATTCAATTTGTTTGTCGGCGCGAGAAGTTGGGTTCTGGCGCTAGCGAAGAATTGGCGCGACAAAGGCGTTATGAATTTTTGCGTGGCGTGGCGGCGGATTTTGATGGGATGATAGTGACGGCGCATCATCGAGAAGATATTATTGAGACTGTGGCCATGAATTTAGCTCGTGGCTCCAGGTGGCGCGGACTGGCTGGCATGAGTGATAGTGAGATTGCTAGGCCAATGAACGGATGGACGAAGCAGAGAATTTATGAATATGCAATCCGCCAAAAGTTGGAATGGTGTGAAGATGAAACAAATCAAAGCGACGCATATCAAAGGAATAGATTTAGGCGTCGGATAAATTATGAACTTGATGAATATCAAAAGGCTGGTGTGTATGAGGTTTGGCGACAGCAGAGAAAATTGAGGATAGAGATTGAGCAGGAGCTAGAGCGGTTTGATGAGGTTGTAAATAGTCGATATTTTTTGACGATGATTGATGATAATGTCGCACAAGAATTAATATACTATTATATTTTACGACATTACGATGTTTCGTTACTGGGTTCTCAGTTGGAGCGAACGTTAATTGCCATAAAAACCGGAAAACCTGGTTCGTGCTGGCAAATTGGTGGCGGTATTATGATGAAATTGACAATGAGAGATGTTATAATAGACAGAGTTTGATTAGTATAGGCGAAAGGATTAGTTGAGAATGGCTGTTAAGATGCCTCAAAGAAACGGCAAGAACGGAATAAATCAGATTGTAAAATTTGGACTGTTTTGGGCAATTATAATTTTTGTAGCGTTGATTTTTTATGCAACACTCTTCCCTGCGTCTAACCTTAAGGACGTAGCTTTATCAGATGTGGTTCGTCGGGCGAACGAAGGTAAGATTGCTCAATTAGAAATTCAGGGCAATGACATTAAGGTTACCGTGAAAGACCAGCCTAAGCCTACCGAGCGATCAGTTAAGGAGTCTGGCAGCATTTATGAGCAGGGCTTAAATAAGGATGCTAAGGTAGAGGTTAAAGTTATTCCACCATCAACAACCGGTGAGGTAGTGTGGAACTTGGCGGTGATAGTGGCGCCAGTGCTGATTATTGTCGTCTTCTTTATGTTTATGATGCGTCAGGCGCAGGGTCAAAATAATCAGGCTATGGGTTTTGGCAAGAGTAAGGCTCGTCTGTACGGTCAAGATAAAGAAAAAGTCTTATTCTCAGATATTGCTGGCAATGATAATGCCAAACAGGACTTGCAAGAAGTCGTCGATTTCTTAAAACATCCAAAGAAGTATAAAGAATTGGGTGCCAAGATTCCGAAGGGCGTCTTGCTGGTTGGTAATCCAGGTACCGGTAAAACCATGCTGGCCCGTGCTGTAGCGGGCGAGGCTGGTGTGCCGTTCTTCTCGATTTCTGGATCAGAGTTTGTGGAGATGTTTGTTGGTGTTGGTGCTTCGCGAGTGCGAGATTTATTCTCTAAAGCAAAGAAAAATGCGCCATGTATTATTTTCATTGATGAAATTGATGCGGTAGGTCGTAAGCGTGGCTCTGGTATGGGTGGCGGTCACGATGAACGTGAACAGACCTTGAACCAGATTTTGGTGGAAATGGACGGTTTTGATGGTGAAACAAATGTCATTGTTCTAGCGGCAACTAACCGCGCTGACGTTTTGGACCCTGCTTTATTGCGACCGGGGCGGTTCGACCGACGAGTAACTATTACCCTGCCAGAGCGTAAAGACCGTGAGGCGATTCTGAAAGTTCACTTTAAGAAAAAGCCGACCGACGAGACGGTTGATCTGGATAAGTTAGCAGCCAAGACAGCTGGCTCGTCTGGTGCGGATCTCGCTAATATGGCTAATGAGGCAGCAATCATTGCAGCAAGGCGGAATAAAAAGAAGATCTCTAATGATGAGTTGACTGAGGCGTTTGAACGAGTAGCCATCGGTCCAGAGCGTAAAGCTAAGGTGATGAATGAACACGAGAAAGAATTGACAGCTTACCATGAGGCGGGCCACGCCATCGTCGGTCACGTTTTGCCGGATTCTGATCCAGTTCATAAAGTTACCATCATTCCGCGCGGCGGTACGGGCGGCGTGACTTGGTTCTTGCCGCCGGAAGATAAGAGCTACACCAACGTTTACGAGTTTAAGGATATTCTGGCGCGGGCGATGGGTGGTCGAATTGCCGAGAAACTGATCTATGGCGATGATGGCATTACTACGGGTGCTGGTTCAGACCTAAGGAAAGCTACTGAAATTGCCCGTGATATGGTGATTGAGCAAGGCATGGGCCAAAAGCTTCGCGACCAAGTTTTCCACGAAGATAACGGTGGCTTGATGTTTGATAAGATGACTCGCGAGCGGCCGTACTCAGACGCGGTTGCTGAGTTAATCGACCAAGAGGTTGAGACACTAATAAAAGAGGCAGCGCGTCGTGCAGAAGTGGTATTGGTTGCAAATCGTAAGTCACTTGAGGATCTTAAGAACGCACTTCTTAAAGATGAAACTCTAGAAGAGGCGGCGGTCGATGAAATTCTCCAGGGAACAAAGCTGCCAAAGGAAGCCAAATTACACGCGTAAATTGTTATGGGGCGCGTCCGGAGAACTGTCGATAAAATTAATCAGCGGCTGACAGTCAAGTTGGCCGCAACCATTTTGGCTGGCTCGACGTTGCTGTCGAGCTTGCTGGGATTCTTCCGTGATCGATTGCTTAACTCTGCCTATATGCCAAGCGAAAACGGTGCACTGGCTGGCTATCCTGTCGGATTAGACGCCTACACGGCAGCGTTTATGGTGCCAGATTTTATGTTCGCTGTGTTGGTGTCTGGCGCCCTCAGCGTGACTTTTATTCCAGTTTTTAATGAACGCTGGGTCAAGGGAAATAAGCAGTCGGCGTGGCAGATTAGCTCTAGTATGATCAATTTTATGGCGCTAGTGACGATGGTCGCGTCGGTGTTGATTATTATTTTTGCTGATCCGTTGATGAAATATCTAATTGCGCCAGGTCTGAGTGAGTCGGGTCACGCTTTGGCGGTGAGCATGATGCGGGTGATTGCGGTAAATCCGTTTATTTTTGCTATTGCCTCGGTGATTGCCAGTATCCAGCAGGCGGTTGGTCGATTTATGTTCTGTGCCCTAGCGCCAATGATTTATAATGTCGGAATTATCATTGGTACGGCGTGGTTTACTAATGGTATCAATCTGTTCGGTTGGCAGATATTTGACGGTGGAATTATGGGCGTGGCGCTTGGTGTGGTCCTGGGGTCATTCTTACAGCTGATTGTCAGCGCGGTTGGGCTAGCGGGGCTGGGCTTTGATTATAATTTTAAGATCTATTGGCGTAATAGAGGATTTAGGAAAGTCCTATCGCTACTGCCGGCTAGGTCGGTTGATCAGGGCATGGATTATGTGGTGAGCTTGGTTGAGGTTAACTTGGCGTCGCGCTTGGCGGACGGTACGGTTCGGGCGTATCAACAGGCGTTAACCTTACATTTGATGCCAATTAATCTTATCGGCGTGGCAATTTCTAATGCTGCCTTCCCTAAGCTTACTGAGCATTTAGGCGAGGGGCGTGATGATCTGTTTCAAAAGGATTTGCGTTCCCTGCTGAGGATTATTTTTTGGATGGCATTGCCAGTAGCGGTGGTGATTTTCTTTACGCGAGGCTACGTTGTTCATTTTATTCGTAATGGCGGCAACCAATTGATTGCGGGTATTTTGGGTTGTTTAGTGGTGGCGATTTTGTTTCGGACGATTTATCACATGGCGGCGCGGGCATTTTATGCTCGCCAAGACACTAAAACTCCGCTTTATATTTCAATTTTCTCTATTTCCCTGAATATTATTTTGGCAATTGTTTTATCTATGGTTTTGAAAATGGGTGCGTATGGTTTGGCTTGGGCGCAGTCAACGGTAGCAGTTTTAGAGGTGGTGATTTTATTGGTTGTGATGAATCGTCAAATGCCAAAGTTGTTTGATCTGACATTTATGCGAGCAATTTTTAGGATGATAATTGCTGGAATCATTACCGGCGTAGTTTGTTATATTGGTGTACTGGTTTTACCGTTCCGTTATCACGACGATAGTTTCTTTAGTGCTTTTCCAAAGTTTGTTGTTATTTCAATGGTTAGCTTTGGTGTGTACGCCGTCGCATCAAAGTGGCTAAAATTGCCAGAAATTGATCCGGTTTTGACGCGGCTAAGAAAGATGCTATTTGGAAGATTGGAGTCTATGCGCTAATGGATAATATTCGTAATTTTTGCATCATCGCTCACATTGATCACGGCAAATCGACGCTGGCTGACCGGATGATGGAGATGACGGGGACGGTGGAGAAGCGCGAGATGAAATCGCAGTTGCTGGATAGTATGGATTTGGAGCGTGAAAAGGGCATCACCATTAAGCTCGCGCCAGTGCGGATGAAGTATCACTACCGCCAGCCAGCATCAACCGCTTCCTCTCAATCAAATGTTGCAGGCAACGCCAGCGACAGGACTATCGATTCATCGGAAGGATTGCCGCCAGCTGGGTCTTACGATCTCAATCTCATCGACACACCTGGCCATGTCGATTTTAGTTACGAAGTTAGCCGCTCGTTGCAGGCCTGTGAGGGGGCTGTGTTGGTGGTCGACGCCAGCCAAGGTATTCAGGCGCAGACGTTAGCGAATGTCTACCTGGCGATGGAGCAAGACCTCACGATAATCCCGGTGCTGAACAAGGTTGATTTGCCAGCCGCTGATGTGCCGCGCGTATCCAAGCAGGTGATCAATCTGCTAGGCTGTGACGAGAGTGAGATTATTCATATTTCCGCTAAAACTGGACAGAATGTTGATCAAGTTTTGGAGGCGATTGTTGAGCGAATTCCGGCGCCGACTTCGCCACTGGCGGTCGAGCATCCTGATGTTGTGTTGGCTGATCTTCCGACTCGGGCGCTGATTTTCGATAGTTATTATGATGATTATCGCGGGGTGATTTTGTATGTCAGGGTGGTTGACGGGCAAATTAAAAAGGGTGAAGCGATTCACATGATGGCAACTGGCGCGAACGGCTTGGCGCTAGAGGTCGGTCATCTCAGCCCCAGCATGATCCCCGACCCGTCGCTGGACACTGGTGAAATCGGTTACATTGTCACCAACCTGAAAACCACGCGTGAAGCGCGGGTGGGTGATACGGTAACACTGAAAAAGTACTTCACGAAAGAGACCAAATAGGAGGCTATAAGTAACTATTTCTTAAAAAGAGACTATATGCACCCAATTCCCGAAGATTATCTAGCAACGCCAGACCTTATGAACGCTTTGCACTGTGGATCACCAGCGTTTCAGAAGGCGATTAAGGCTTTGAATGAGGTTGATCCTGGCTTCGGGGAACCGCTGGCGTGTCGTGGTAGAAGGGTGAATGGTGTAAATAGCTCAATAGGTTACTTCTACAGCCCCGAGCAACAAGCGAAGATTGCTGCAATACTTGAAGATATCCGCCAGGGAGCTAGATGAGATTACTGAGTTATGTCAGAATCAATCTCTGTCCAGCCCAGTACTGATTGCTCAGTGAGTTTGACAAAAGGCGAAGTACTTACTATCAAATAGTCTGCCGAACCACCGATAGCTATGATTGACAAATAAATAATATTATGATAGAATGTAAGCCATGAGTCAACCGAATTTTAATCGCTTGAGAAATGATATCGGAGAGTCTGTTGTCTATGATGTAGTCCCAGATTCAGAGAGAGAGAGAGAGAGAGTTATAGGTACTGGCGCGGCTTGAGCTTGGCGCGATTGGCGCTGGAGCTTTCACAGGGTAATCGTACCTTTCAGTTTGGTATGGATGGCGTCCATTTCGCAGATTTTCATTTATATGCGTACGATGTAGCGCGTGACATTGCTGCTGGTGCAAGTCCTTTGCAGACTCAGCCAGAAGATTGTTCCGCCATTCAGCAGGCTATTGGCGAACAATTCACTAGTAAAACACCCCACTCAGCACTAGTCGTTGCATATGCGCGACCAAATGCTTGTGAGGTGCCATCCGATAGAGGGCTGTGTCATGGTACTAAATTGTATGGTCGACTGACTGACTTAGATGAGTATTCCCAAGAGTTTATTCAAGATTATTTTGGCCTCAGTTCGCTTGCACCAGAAGTGAGCGAGCGGCGGCATTATATCATCTAACAATTGATGGTATAATTATCAGTGAATGTCTCATATTACTGTCCAGCCCCTCCCTGGCTACAAAGAAGTCAAACCCTTCGTCTACGCGGGCTTTTTTCCGGTGTCTAACGAAGATTATAATGATCTGAAAGAGGCGATAGAAAAGCTGAGCCTCAGCGATTCAGCGCTGCAGTTTGAGCCGGAAAATTCGCCAGTGTTGGGTTATGGTGTGCGGATTGGTTTCCTCGGTTTATTACACATGGACATCATTCGTGAGCGGCTGGAGCGCGAGTATAATCTGGATCTCATCGTCACCAATCCGAGTACGGATTATCAAGTCAGCCTGACCAATGGCGAGGAACTGGATATTAAGTCAGCCAGCGAGTTACCTGATCCAGCACAAATTACCGAGGTTCGCGAGCCGTGGATTGACGGTGAGATTGTGGTGCCGCAAGATTACATCGGTGCGGTGATTCAGCTGATTGTCGCTAAGCGTGGTCGGCAAAAAAACCTTAGTTATATCGACGAGAGGGCGCTGATTTCGTTTACGGCGCCGCTCGCCAATTTGCTAACGGATTTTTATGATCAATTGAAGTCGGTAACTAGCGGCTACGGTTCGTTTAATTATGAGCTGGCCGGTTATCAGCCGGAAGATTTGGTGCGGGTAGATTTTTATGTGGCGGGCGAAATGGTTGATGCGCTGAGCGTCATGTGCCACCGCTCAGAGGCGCCAGGTTTGGGCCGGGAAATTGTCAAAAAACTCAAAGAAGTGGTGCCGCGCCAGAGCTTTGAAGTGGCGTTGCAGGCAGCAATTGGCGGCAGATTCATCGCCCGCGAAAACATCGGCGCTTATCGAAAAGACGTAACAGGATATCTTTACGGCGGTGACGTCAGTCGTAAGAAGAAGCTCCTCGCCAAACAAGCCCGCGGTAAAAAGCGCATGAAACGCTTCGGCAAAGTTGATATTCCTTCAGAAGCGTTTACGGTGATGTTGAAGAGGGATTAGTCCCTATATAGAAATTGATTTAGTGTTAGTTAACTTCCTGATTGGCAATTGGTGCTGGATGAGTTATCATAAATAAATATTATGTCAGAGATTGAAAGTTTAATCACCAATTATCAGCCAGCCGAATCAACTATCCAGTTAGTGCGGGACACAAAGATTGCGCTGCTGGCGGGAATTTCTGGCGCTGGTAAGGATACGATAAAAAAACGATTATTAAAGCTGCCGGAATTTCGCGACATCGTTTCGCACACCACGCGTCCGCCGCGG
>CAMUPZ010000012.1 GCA_947095985.1 uncultured Candidatus Saccharibacteria bacterium
CTACTGTTTTTAAGGTTTTTAGTAGCTCCCAAGAATTTGACGCAGTACCGAATCCAGAAGCTGTAACGGGCCTTTCCGTTCCTTCTTGAACTAGATACTCTAATTCGAAAATTAATAATTTATCGTTATCTTCTACAGGAATAGAGTCTATCATTCCTTTTTCGTTGGGTGCGCCACCATATTCTTGACTGTAATATTTTTTTAGATCGGATGGTATTTTATTAGCTATTAAAGTACGCCTTCCAAATGTCCATTGAGCAAGACCCCAACCTCCAGACTCCCATCCTTGGCCTACTTCGTGCCTAGTAGGACTAAATCCTGACTCTGCTTGAATATTAGCCATTACTCCAGCCGTTTGCTCGGCGCTTAATCCTACGTTGCGTAAATACCCCCAAATCTTCTCTTGGTTGTCTGATCCTGACACTCCATTAGAAGATGATCCGGAGCAAGTTGTTGAATCATTTGCTTTGTACCAAAGAATATCGTTTGTTACATATGAATCTGGATATCCTGTCGCTAAAGATGCTGGCTGCATAGTAATAGCAAAAGATATAGCAAAGCAAAGAGTAATGGACAACTTTTTATACATCAGATCGATTCCTCTTATATTCGCTTATAATATCTGCAGGAACGCCAATATTTTTTAAGGCGTCTGGGGATTTTCTATCATTAACACCTGTTATGACTGAATTACTCTTCAGGACTACATACACGCTATAGGTAGATTTGAATTTCTCGCTATAAATTTCTAATGTGACCAGCTTAAATTCGTCATGCTCTTTTACTATTGAGTATTTTTTTAATTCACGATTACCGTAGGTACTGGAAGTAGAGTTTAGCAATTCGGTGATAACTTTTTGTTCTGACGATTGCTCGTGAGTATTATTTTGATTACTTTGATTCTTGTTAGTGCTTTGAGGTGATGTCAGGACGGTAGTATATTGATTACTGTTAGGGTTTTTAATAATAAGGAAAGTTGCCGTAATGCTTATTAAAAATAATACGAATGATATTAGTATGACTTTATTTTCTTTATTCATTAGACCTTCCTCGCATATTCCCAATGCCATTGTTCGGGATTATTTCCATCTGGCTCAGCCCAAGCGGGATGTACATAACCGTATTTGTGGGCGTTAGCCTTTAGCCAATTATATGCAGAAGATCCAAATGGACCAACTTCAATATCCACAGCAAGCCCCCATCCGTGGTTTGATGTACCTGGAACGCCTGCGGTGCTACCTAATTGTTCACGAAGCTTGACCTGTCTATCATATTCTCGATATGCGTCATTTATAATGAGGTCGGAACCGTTATCGGCTTTGTATGCTTTGTTCATCTCTTCCATAGCAATCGCAGCTTTCTTGTTCATCTTATTTTCTGGTGAAAAGGATAGAGCTTGTAGCTCTGAGTCTGGAATTTTACCATTTTCGTAACTACCCCATTCGGCCTGTGCTTCTTCTAATTGCGGTTCACCAACTGCCTCGCCATTGTCTGGAGCTTTAGCTGTGGTTGAAGGAGCATCTTCTTCTTCATCTTCGCCATTAATTGATTGGGCAATCTGAAAATCAATTAGTAATACGGACATAGCGGAAAGTTTTCTGTCATCGTATTGCTTAGCGGAGTTTTCAGCTCCGAAAGATTCGTTAGTAACATCTTTACCTTCTGCATCTTTGTAAGTAGTACTTGTAGTAGTTGTCGCTGCTTGTTTTGAATTTGTTGGTGCTACACACCCGCCACTATTAAACCAGTAATTTCCGCTACTCGCGTCACTACAATCTTCAATGAAATCGTAAAGAGGCGTACCCTCAACTATATATCCGCTAGTCATGAGATCTGATATTGTTGCGCCATCTGGAATATCTGCATCTTTCTTTATCCATCCTTCATCTTCGGCAATCTGTATAGCTTCCTCTACCGACATATTATCCTGGCTTTTAGTTATACCCGTACATGGTAATCCTGCTAAATTTATAGCCGGATCTTCGGATGACCCACTTCCCATATAAAAGTCTTTTGCGTATCCACAATATTTATCAGAATACATACCGCTTGCTGCTTTTGCAGTGGATGAATAAGACAATGCCATAGAAGGTAACCTGAGAATATTAGATAGCATTGCTACTGGAGTTTTACTATAAGTTCCATTAGCTATCATCATATTGCTCATATTATGGAATATACTACCTAAGAATGTATATTTACTGGATATATCAAATGGACTTAAGGAGGCGATATCCATTTCTTTTTGGAACTCTTCATTCGCTATTTGGATTCCATTGAATTCTGCCAATTGACTCATTTTAAGCCCTGGTAGCATCTGCCCCATAGATCCGCTTGCAAAGAACGCTGCCGCCCCAACACCAAGTGCATCACCCAAATCCTTATACTGGGCATTATTTGGTACAAGAAATTTCTTTGCTAGTTCTTCAAGAATTGTTTTAACTTGTTCGCCTACCGCTACCTCCGCTACCTTTGTAACTATTGCACCGAGAGTTTGGCTTCCTGCCCAAGTTAACAATTTAGGCCATCCACCGGCGGCGGCGGTAGCTGCACCCTCTATGGCCATAAAAGAGTACATTGTAATTGGGCTAAGTATAAAATCACACGCCCCTTGAGTGGCTCCGTTAAGGTCATTGATTTTGCGAATTATGGGATTTGTAACTATTGAATATCCTGGCACATAATTTTTAGCAATTCCTGGTTTGTCATTATTGACACCCATCGCTGCAAGGAGAAATGGAGAATCCAGGGCTGATCCTTCGGTGTTTTCAGACCCTTTCATTTTACCTCTTTGAGTGAGCATGTCGCCTATAGTTTCCATCGTTTCTTGAGAGAACCCACTGCCTGTAGATTCGGCAGCTGAAGCCTTCTGACCGAATAATAACGCTGCAGCAGGTTGACTATCTAACCCAGAAGCTTTAGCCTGCGATCCGGGAGATAGTATTACGTCCATAACCAAGCCAAGCAGAGGAGCTAGCTGAACTGCGGTAACTCCTGCTGCGATAATATTTGGAATTTTTACAGCTAAGCAATAACCAGCAGCAATAGTGTAGGCTAGTGCTCCTTTTTTTAATTTGCCTCCCATCTTATTAATTCCGGTCTTAACGTTATTGATGGCTGTGCTGTTATTAAATTTTGGTATTCCCTCTCGGAATTTTTTTACCCTCTCTGTTACTTTAAGTTTTTTATCGATTTTTGACATCGCACTGTTTCTTTTAAGATTGAACTTATTGTAGAGCTTACTCATATGCTTTCCTGTCCAGGCGCGGAAACGCATTTTAAATAAGCCAGTTCTGCCATAGACTTTACTGGCAATTTTACGATTCTCTTTCTTTAGCAATTCGTCTTTTAATTTTGACGACTCAATAGGTTTCCCATCGTTTAATCCTTCCACCTTCCAGTGTGTTGGTTTTTTTTCTGGATAACCAGTTTTCTTCAGCTTCATTTCATTGCCGTCAGCATCGACTGGAATAATTCCCGATTTCTTGAATTTCGTTAGTGCTTTATAGGACAAATTTCCTGCTCTACATCTTATCTTCTTACTGCTATTAGCACAGATTCCTGGACTATCTTTAGAATCCAGGAATTTGTTCATAGCCTGTTTGATTCTGGATATTTTAGCGGGTGTGGCGGAGTCGTTTTTCCAGGTGAAATTCTCCATAATATTTTGTAGCATTGTCGCTGGGCTAAGAAATATTCCCATAATTCCACCACCCAGTCCCAGTATTCCAGCAATAGCTGCAATTGGTCCACGTTTTTTCAGTAAAGACTTAAACGTTACTGGACTTTTCTTTTTTCCTGCAGACGGCTGATAAAAACCGTTGTTGGGAACGGAAGATTCTTGGTTGTTAACGGCAGCGCTGGCGGAATCGTTTCTGTTAGGATCTAAGTCAGAATCTTTATTATCAAATTGAGATTCAAGGTCATTTATGGCATCTTTTTCGCGATTGCTCAACTCTGATCCGCTATCAAGATCGGCTGAGATTTGATCGAACCTAGCCTGCTCGGCAGGATTTAATCTACTGTCAGTCTCGGAATCTGTCGTATAGTCAACTCGCGCCATATTTTATACTTCTCCATAACCACCAATTGGTGTATCAGATGGCTTTACCTGTTGAGCTACGGGATTGGTGTTAATCAGGTTATACTCAGTGTCACTAGCTTGAATTTGGATATGAACGTGATTTTGCCCAGCAAAGAATAAGCCTTGACCAACTGGGAAATTAGATAGTCGTTTTTGCTCTTCATCGGTCAATTTAAATACCTGAGCGAGGACATCAACAGCGCTGGTGGACTGCTTTAATAATAATTGCATTGATGAGTTGGAGACTATGGCGCGACCCATCTTACTGCCAACGAAATCTTCCACGTCCTGAGTGATAGTGGTTAATCCTAATTGATATTTACGAGCGCGCTTTGCTAGAGAGAATAAGAAGTTGGCGGAGTCGTCATATTTCATCAATTGCCAAGCCTCATCCACGATCAGCATGCGTTTTTTCTGGTCGGTGCGTGTAATATTCCAGATGTGGTTCAGGACGATATACATCGCGGTTGGTCGAAGTTCATCTTCGAGGTCACGAATATTAAAGACAACCATATTGTTATTAATATCAATATTACTTTGCTGCGAGAAAATACCAGCAAATGTTCCAGAGGTAAATTTGCGTAGACGCTGCGCTAAGCTTGGTCCAGTGCCGCCCATGTGAAGCAAGGTGTCATATAAGTCAGAAATAGTTGGAGGAGTAGAGTTGTGAGTCAGTGGATCAGATGTAATGCCAACTCGCGCATAGGTATCAATGAGCGCTTGATCGATATCTGCTTCTTCCGCCGGCGTTAATCCCGCTACAACTTGCCCGCCAGCTGTTGTTTGCGCCCCGCCTAGCATTTGTCGCAATAATCCATGCAGCGTTACTAGGTTTGCTCTTAAAGCGTCGTCCGCCTCGTCGGTATCGATGACTCGCGGTAAGTCAAAAGGATTAATCCTTGTATCGCTATTTAGACTTAGTCGAATATAACTACCGCCAACTGCGTCACAAAGTTTTTGATACTCATTTTCTGGGTCAATAATCACAATGTCTGACCCAACCATCATACTTCTTAGGGCCTCTAATTTAACGGTAAATGATTTACCAGCACCAGATTTAGCAAATACCACCATATTGGCATTTTCCAGACTAAACCTATCAAAAATCACCAGACCGTTATTGTGCATATTAATCCCATACAGGACGCCCTTATTATCCGTCAGATCGGCTGAAGTGAATGGGAAGCTGGTAGAAATTGCGCCTGTATTCATATTGCGGCGAATTTGCAGCTCATCGGTTAACTGTGGAACTGTGCTATTGAGCCCCTGCTCTTGCTGGCTGGAGGCGACTTTGGAGAAGACTAATTGCTGTCCAAATATTGTTTCAATTTTATGTTGCACAAAGTTCAATTCATCCATGCTATCGGCATAAATTGTAATATATAGACCGTAGCGGAAGAATTTCTCTGCCCCAATCTGTAGCTGATCGCGTAATTCCTCAGCATCTTGTAAGGCGGCTTCTAGCCCTGGATCACGCACACGCCCTTTTTCTGAATTGATATTCATGCTAGCTTCCAGCTGGGTAACTTTTTTGCGCAGATTATTCAACACAATTTGTGTATCAACTGGGTAAATAAACATACTAATATCCAACACCTCATCGATATTAATCACTGAACTGAGCCAACCGGTGTAGATCTGTCGCGGATAGCCGTAAACATACATGGTGCGACCGTATTTTGAACCTAGTCGGAAATGATCGGAATGAAGTTCAATGCTACTTGGCGCAATAAAATCACGCAGTGTACGGACACCGGTTAAAAAGGCCTGCTCAACTTCAGCTTGTTCGCGCGCTCGTTGTTGTGCGGCAATATCAACAGCGTCTAATTTCTTCTTTGCCATTATAATCTTTCTCCTGTTGGCGCTTGTCCTGTGCCTTTAGTGACATAGGTGGTAGTGAGTTCGCTTGGATCAATTTCTGATAGTGATTCGCGTGATGACGTATCGGGATTATATGAGGTGTAGAATAACTCGCCTAGCTGACGGGTGTTTAATTGCCAGCTTTTTACTCCAATTTGGAACAAACCGCTCATTACTGAATCGATACGATTTTTTATCTCATCCTTTGCTTTTGTGTATGTAACTTGATCAATTTTCGTTACAGTCGCTTCTTTTTTTCCGCTGAAGAAACTACTGAATAGTCCTTTTGTTTGTTGTTTGAAGGCATTTTCTTCACCAGCAGGATAATATGGTACAACTACATAAAAACTTTTATCCATAATATTTGCTTCTTGCGCTAAAACATCAATAAAGTCCATATAATCATCCATCAGAACGTTGAGCAGCATATTATCTTGATTACGTCGGATATCGGCTAATCTGTCTAGATAAGGCCCAATGTCTACCCGGCGTGAACGGACCAGAATTTGAATTGGAAAATACAGAGAATTGATGAAATTTTGATAGCTGAACTCTATTCCTTCTCTTTCGCGTGAACTCATCAAATCAAAGTTAATTGACTCACACTCGATTACTGCTCGGAAACTGCCATCGCTCATAATAATCATATTTTCACGCATTTCAGAAAACAGGAGAGTATTTTGAGTGCTGATTGGTCCACTCTGTTTTTTATTTTCTGGTGACTTATCCGGGGTCGGTGTAGTAGCAGATCCTGCTATGGTTGTATTTACGGCGGATTGCTGAGGAACATTAGAAATAGCCGCATTGGTTTGCGGTAATTGCTGATTTAATTGCTGATTTTGTAACTCTGGTTGCATAAACCCCACCTAACGTAATGAAATCACCACTTCCTCTTCTGCTAATTTATTTTCTTGCTGAATTCGATTCGCCTCACGTGAAATCGTTTCAACCGAAAGGTCGCTGTGATTATTTGCCAAATCTATTATAGCAGGTGATACGTCGTTTAAGCTAGTTTGCGGCGTGGCAGTCGGTTGGCTATTAGTAGGTTTATTGTCTGATGGCGGATTTATGGTTGACTGGTGCATTGTTGGGTATGGATTAACTATGAGTTGCGCTGTTGGAATAGAGTTTGTCGATTGAGAAGTTGCTACCGTTGTCGTTTGTGCTGTTTGCATCTTTTGAATTACTTCTTCTCTTCTGCGTATATCCGATTGTCTCATTAAATTATTAATGTTTTGTGCCGTAGTGCTATTTTCATCTAGGATATCGTTAGCTGCCCGACCCTCATTGAACAGATCTGCTTGCATTGAACTATTCGGATTATTAACTCCACGAATTGACCAACCTTGACTATCTACCAGGTTTGCTAGGTATGACAATCGCCGCTGAACCTCGGCTTGATCGTATTTATTGCCGTATATTTTCTCCTCCGTTTTTGGTGCGACAACCTCTACTAACGTTTCAATACCGTCAGGCTGCCATAGGCGTTTTTTCGGTTTTAACATAAAAGAAATAACTGCCGCAAGGTATACTTCCATCGGTTGATCTTTTTTAAGAGGTAAAGCTAACGCCCCAAAAAACAAAACAACCGGCATTGGAATTAAAAATAAGGGTAGTAGTAATTGGCTCAAAGCATACGCAATGCCAACTCCAACAACCGCGATAATTAAAAACACAAACTGCCGGAAACTAAATGGTCCAAGTAGTTTGTCCTCCGCCTCAACATCCTGAGGAACTTTATATATAGACATACTGCTTATATTATACCAAAAATACGATGATTATAGCATGTTGCGAAGGTTTTTGAACTGATCTTTAGCTGCATCAATTACACTTGCTGACAATCTTTTGTCACTGAGGATTGTATCGATAGTCTCCTTAATAGATGCGCGTTTTTCTTTGCTAATTATAGAGGTATTATTAACAGCTTCTATTAATAACTTAACACCATCAGCATCAGTGGCAGCTAAAGCTTCCGGTTTATATTTACCACCCTGTAACCATTCAGCACAATAATTGAGCAAATCTTGACGGTTATTAATAGCACCCTTAACCATATTGTCAATTAATTTACCGCCCATAAATGAAGCTTTGTTTTTCACGCCGGATGATGCTAATGCTGCTGCCACAGAAGAATAGAATTCTGGCGGTAATTCGCTAACAAGCTGAGCCACTTCTGTAACAGTTCCGTTTTTTATCTGCTCTTCAATTGCGGCTTCGCGCACAAATATGTTATTACTATCCAGTACTGTTCCATCTGAAAGCGTCACAGAATTGCCTAAAGATATCTTTTGTCTTTGTTCAGAGCTCAGCTTGTAATGTTTCATAATCTGATGAGCTTCATCAACAGACTTGGAGAATTCGCTGCGGTTGGTTGATATAGCAGAGGCTAGTGCGGCATCCGCGCCAAGTAAATTACCTTTATCATCCACTAAGACATGGCCCCCAGCTTTTTCTCGAAGGTCCTTGTTGTTTAATAACTGATTTGCAAAATTACTATGTTGTTGACGTTGAGCGTTATTTTTAATCAAGCCCTCTGTTGCGATTTTAGTCTCCAGGTCGCTAATATCATTCATGAAGTCGGTCTGTTTTTTATGATCTTTCAAATCTTGCCGAATTGCATACGTAGCTGATACGCCTCTTAAAGCGCGATCGTATAAAGGTCTTTTGTCATACGTATCGCTCGGTGCGTGTCCTTGTGTTGCTTCAAGATAACGATTAGAATCTTGCTCAGATAATAATTCAGCGCGTCTGTTGGCTCGTCTAGACTCTAAGTCTGACCTCTTATACCTGGCTGTTTCTCTAAATGAATTTTCGGCATTTTTCTGTGACGTTTCTAGATCCTTTTTGCGTTGCCTACTATTGTGGTCTGCCCAACGGCGTAAGCGATTTGGGTTAAACCGCCTCATTTTGTCGTTAGCTAATTTATTGTTTTTAGCAATTTCACGCTTATCCTTCGCCCAGTTCTTAGATCTGTCGTACCAGCCCTTATTCTTATCATTAACAAATCCAGCAAACTTACCTAACACTCCGCCGCTAAGTTTCATAATTATAGGTGTTAAGGCTAATGGTATAACTTGAACTACCATTCCTAAGATTTGCATTATTCCACCATTTGCTCCAGTGGCGTTTTGGATAATTATTATTCCAGCCAATTGCGCCCCACCGAATATTACAGCGAATGCCGGGAAAAATACTAACATCGTTAAGAATAAGTCTCGCCATTTCTTAAACCATTTTTCTGTGCCAGGAAGTAAATAGCAAACGAAGGCTAAAGGTGAAATGATAATTAAGATTACAATTAAAGCTTGACGTGCTGCCATAATCAGAAGCACTAAGAGAAGTACTAGGCCTATTCCTACTAATGCCGATACTGCCAATGGTAGCAGTTCTGCTCCCATGGCTACTGTTGCAACCACCCCGCCAGCTAAAGCTCCGTTGGATAATATCATCATAATAACTTCTGACCATGTCCAACCTACGCCCGTATTTTCTCCTACTGTGGATATTGTGTTTTTAATTCCCATGAAAGCGTCTTGGAAAGCGTAACCAGTTACGTTTGATAAGTCTAGCAATACAGCACAAAACGTGAACGATAAATTGACCAACACTGCCGCAATTATCAGTCTAGGAAGCATCTTTTTAACGCCGTAATTGCCAATTCCTATAGAGGTCAATTGTGAGTAGATAATCACCAAAAACGCTATAATAAACGCCACATTGCTAATATTTCGCATAATAACCCACGCCAAATAAATTCCACTGTTTTGATTGGTTGTCTCTAAAGGCTTAGTTTTTAAGAATTCCTGAAGTGCACTGTACATATAATCTATGCCATCAGCTAACCAATTGGAGAGTGGACAGATAATCCAACCTATTCCCTGTACATCACAGGAAGTGCTGGTTGAATTTTCAGATGGTGATTCAATTGAGACTGTCGAAGTACTGATTTGCTCGTAAGTGTTTGGCGGCGTAAATGAATAAACCGCGTAGGTTGCCGAGCTTAGTGAAGATATTTCGCTTGATGGGAAATAAATAACCTTGGTTTCTTTTTTATTCTTATCTTCATTAATATAAACAAGCGAATTATCAGGTAGGTTAAACTGTTTGATTTTCTTATCATCGCTTATTTTTGTATATTTTTCTTTATTATAGGTTAAATTGTGACCGCTCCATTCTGCGTCTACGGCGTAAACAGAGGTTGAGTGTGTTAAGGTATTAAGAAAAATGCCCACCAGCATCCCTGCTATCAGCAACACGAACCACTGCAGCCACTTGTTAAGAAGCTGCTTACGGGAAATTAACCACTCCATCTGCGGTTATATTAGCATTTTTAATAGAAAAAGTCAAGAGAAGGCGCTATGTATGATTTTTCTCAATTAATGTCATCTGCCGTATTTATTAATATCTTCTGTAGTAGGAATAATTATCCCCCCAGAACTACTATTGCTCTGCTGATTATTCTGTGATGATTGTTGAGAATTAGAGGAAGATGTATTCTGTGGCGTATTCTCGGCAACCACTCCGTGAGCACTTAACGCCTCGGATATTGCTTGATTTATGTTTTTTGCAGTATTTGGATTTGATACGGCAACTTCTCCTGCTTTTTTAAATGCAGCCGAAGCTTTTTCATTATTACTATTGGTAATAGCTTCAGATAGCCATTTGGTTGCTGCTCCATTCTGCACTAAGTGCTCTGCTTGTAAATTGCCCTTTGCAGCGTTATCTATGGCCATATTCTCTAGATCAGTCATATTTCCAACTTCATCTTTGAGAATAGCATCCCCAAATTTGTTACCTAGTATATTATTATCTCCCTTTGCAAATGAAGCTTTAATTGCCCGTTGTTTTATAGAAGCATCTACACCTTTTAGGCTACTCAGCACAGCCGTACGTTCTTGAAAACTACCATTAGCCATAGTATGATCAATGGCAGCTGCGCGCATAGCTTTTGAGGCAGTTGTGTCTGTGCCGTTGGCTATCTTGGCTATATTGTCCGATGTCATACCTTGTAGCATTGTGGATGCGTCTTCAACGTCGCTTTCGAACGCCTTATTTACAGTTGCGCGGGCGCGCGCTCCACCTTTATCCCAACCCATAAATCGACCGAGTGGAGTATTATCCCTCCACGTCGCAAATTTATTCGTTCGCCTGCTTGCGCGTTTTCTATTCATGAAGTCTGAATATTTTCTTTTCGTATCGCCAATAACAGAATTGTCAGTACGTCCTTTTGCTGTGCCTTTTATATTTCCGGCTAATCTACTATGAGCGCCGGCGCTCATTTTCCCTATTTTTGCCCCGATACTACCCAGTGAACTTAAGGAGTTTTGCAATACAAAAGGAGTGGCAATTAGTGGCATAGTGGTGGCTGCTAAAGCAACTAGCTGCATGGTTTCGTCTGGATTATTCGGATCAACTGTTGCACTTGATGCCAATACTGCACCAGCTAATTTTCCTGCCCCGTACAATAAAGATATTATAGGAAATACTAATAGTAGACCTCGGAACATTTTCATCCATTTTTTAAATAAATCTTCTGTATTAGGCAGTAACCAGGCTGCAAATGCTAATGGGGAGATGGCAATTAATAATATAATTCCCGCCTGTCGAACTATTAGAATAATAAACACTGTCATAATTGCCAAAAATCCAGCAGCAAGAGTAGGTAATCCGACTGCTAAGGCAATGAATAGGGCTGCTCCGGTTAAGCCTAATATGCCAGTAATTATCCCGCTGCCTAGTCCTGTAGCCTCAGAATTGGTACCTATTTCTCCCGCTCCAGATTCTAAGGCGTCCTTTAATGTATGCCCTAATATATTAGATAAGTCTACAAAAATCTGACAAAGATAATAAGATAAATTAACTAGTAAAGCTCCTATTATTAAGCGAGGCAGGATTTTCTTAATTCCATAATTACTAACGCCAACATTAGAGATTTGAGAAAATATAATCCATAAGAATATTACGGCGAATATAGCGTTTGCTATATTGCGGAAAAAATCCCAACCTTGCTTTGCTCCAGAATTATCTTTATCGGAGAGTATAGCTGGCTTTATGTCTAAAAATCCAGAAATAGCACCGTAGGCTGCGTCATTAATAGTAGCTACGAATGTCATTAAGGGACAGATTAGCCACCCTATTCCATCAATACCACAGGAATTTTTTGGTTCGTCACCCTCCTCCTCTTCTTCTGGGGCTTCAATTTTGGCAGTCTGACCTTTTTCGCAGGCTTCTCTTTCTTTTTCATTAGGGTATGTAGTGCTACAGTAGGTGGCTTCGCTCTTATGTTCTATTCCGGCTTTACAGGCGGCAAGCTCTTTCCCCGCCAGCCCCGCGCAGGCAGTATCTGTAGCTGTTTTTTTCAAGGAATTTGAGTATTGAGTAGCTGCAATAGTCAGTTCATTTATTATGGAAGAACATAAAAACTCCGGTCTGGATTTATAATAGGTTTCGGATGTATCCCATTCATAGTCTAGTTTCCCTTTTGGTTTGTATATATTTACAACCTCACCACTCTTTTTATCAACAGTAGAGATTGTCCATGTGTTTCCTGAAGGGCTACTTACTGCACTACCATCAACACAGCCCTTAGCCCAATCAGAGTATTTTCTATATTTTATATAATTATCATTTTCTGCTTCAGTGTTATATCCTGTTAGTTGGTAAAGGGCATTTAGAAATTTAGTCTTTCCGTCGAGTGGTAAGTTTTCAGCTACAAAGTCGTTGTTTGATCCTAGGCTGGCGCATTCTTCTGGACTAGAGTTGTCGTGTCCTTTTTTAGTGTATCCCATATAGCATAGTAGTTCATTTGGAGAAATCCCAAAAGTATTAAAAGCCTCTTGTTGAAAATTTTTATCAGTACAGTTTATGTGTCCACCTCCATAGCCGGACACATCTGTGTATGTGCCGATGTAAACGGAATTACCTCCTCTATTGGCGTTAAATATTAGATTTTTAGAAAGGCTTCCGTCTACATTTCTATGTACTTTTAGGGATAACGAAGAACCTCCGTCATATGACTTACCACTAAAGCATTGAGCCATAGCAGAGGCGTACGTGAAGAACTTGTATTGGTCATTCTCTTTTAGATTACTGAACCTGCTCGGGTCTTTTGAAGCTAACGCGGGATGGGCTGATAAAATATTTGTTATCGGTAATATAAAGAGCGCAAACGCACATAAAATTATAATAGGCTTCTTGAGTCGCCCCACCTTTTTAATCACCTGCTTCCCAATAAACATAATCACCTTCATTTAATCATATATGAAGGTGATTATGCAAGGGTCTCTTTTTACCTTATTGAGGACTGTTTACTTATTAGTTCGAACTTCTTCTCTCTCAGCCAGAGCTTTTTCTATTTCAGGTATTTTCCCTAGAGTTGTGTGTTCGCCTTTGTATAATGCTGGAATTTCGCTACCTGGATTAACGACCCTATGAGTTAGAATAACCGGGGATGCGTATTGAGGATCGTTTTTTGCTATAGCATCAGGACTAAGATACGGGTTCGCCATTATTTCTGCTTGCTCGCCTGTAGTTAGATTATCAATAGTGTTTTCATCATAGGAGGTAAGTACTAAAGTTGTTTGTTCCATAAGCGGTCCTCCGTTCTTTGTTTTGCAGACTTCTTGTGTTGCAAATACGCCGCCTTTCAAGCTTGTATCTCGAAGCGGGTCTCCTTTTTCTATATCTTTTGCTGTATTTGAATAATCTCTTGTGACGTGAGGTGGCTGTTCTACTCCATTTATTTCTTTGGCTTTAGCAGTATAAACTACTTCTTCGCAGCTAACTTCGTTCTTTTCTGATTCGTTATCGTCAGGATAATTAGCAGCGTTATATAAGGCACGTTTTAAGCTTTCGCTGGCTTGACCCAATGTCCAAGAACTCACATAGGAATCAGCTGTAAATATTTTGTTCTCATAACTAATACATCCGTCAGCAACTAAATTGAGGGTTGCTTCTAAGATGGTAGTGGAATTTAGTCCAAGCTGTTCTACGGTGTTAACAAGATTGGCTGTAGAGGTGGGTGTTGTGCCCATCGAGTTTGTTTCTGCCATAGGCTCATGTGTTCGATTTTCTGTTTCCTTTTCCTTTTCCTTTTCCTTTTCCTTTTCCTTTTCTATTTGCTTTCTTGCAAATTTAGTGAAAGAATTTTTTTTCTCTCCGTCAGTTTTTGCTGATTTTAGGTCTTCTATAAGTTCTTGATCTCCTTCAAATTTTGTACAGCTAGAAGCAGATACTTCTGGACTAGGTTCGGGAGACGGGCTCTCGCTTTCCTGTGCTGTAGACGTTGTTGTGTCTGGAGTTGGCTCGCTGTGAGTCTCGCCATTACATCCTGCTGCTCCAAGCGCGAATGCTGCCGCACCAAATAGTGCTATTATTTTTTTTGGTAGTTTTGAATCGCTTGGGTTAAATTGTTCACGATTTCGAACCATAACGCTTGGGATCCTTCCTCTGACATTGTCAGATATTTTATTATAAAAACTCCTTAGACTTTCCAGTCCAATCGGTTATATCATAACATAAATTTTACATAAATGCAATAAATACAATATATTTTTATAAAAAAACACCCTGTTAGGGTGAAAATATCTGTGGCGCGCCCGACCGGATTCGAACCGGCGATCTCCTCCGTGACAGGGAGGCGTGATAGGCCAACTTCACTACGAGCGCATATTGCAGTTTATATACTAACAGACTACCTACATCTTTTCAAGGAAAATATTTGCTTTTTTCGCTTGACTATTTTACAATTTCTGTATAAGAGAAATTTTTATGACAAAAAGAAATATTATAATCAGTATATTTATCGCAACAGTAATCGCAGGAAGTGTTTTTATACCCAAAGTAGCTTTAGCTGCCGGCAGTTGTGGTGGCGCGGAAACGGCTGTTATCTCTTGTGATGGTACAGGTAGTACGGCGATTATTGACATCATAAAGCAAGTTATCAAGATCTTAACAGCTGGAATTGGTGTTGCTGCTTTTGGGGCTGTTGTATATGGTGCATTTTTATACACTACGTCTGAAGGAAGTCCAGATAAAGTAAAAAAAGCCCGAGAGGTTTGGACGAATACGGTTATTGGGTTGTTGATGTTTGCATTTATGGTGGCTATTACCAACTTTATCATTCCAGGGGGAGTTTTTAACTAATGAAAAATATCATACTTACAATATCTTTAATTGTGGTTGGTGCTTTTGGTGCTAATATTGTTATCTCTGAGACTTCTGCTGCGGCCTGCCCTGATGGTAAGATCATGACTTTAAAACCGTGGTATGACCGCCTGTTGGATGATAATTGTAATGTTAAATCTCCCGGTAATGATACGAACGCACAAGCCAATTTTATTTGGAAGATTGTCCTGAACATAATAGAAGACCTTTTGCAGGTTGTTGGTTATGCTACAACTGGGTATATTATGTATGGCGGCTTTCTTATAATGACCAGTAATGGTTCTTCTGATAAGGTAGCTCACGGACGAAAAACAATCATGAATGCAGCGATTGGGTTGGTTGTAGCCTTATCATCAGTGGCCGTTGTTAGCTTTATATCATCAAATATAGGAATATTATGAAATATTTAGAATTTTTTGCTGGATTATTAGGTAGCGCTAGCGAAGTCGGAGTGCCGGATAATCAAGTTGACATCATGGTCATTATTAACCTGGTGCTAAAGATAGCTGGTATCGTAGCGGTTATTGTTATAGTTATTGCCGGCATAAACTATTCCCTGTCTTCTGGTGACCCGGCAAAGACTGCTAGTGCAAAAAACACCATTTTATATGCTGTCATTGGCTTGGTTATTATTGCTAGTGCGATTGCTATAACAGGTTATATCATAGGAAAGGTTTAGTATGAGAAATATTATAAAAACTTTGACTGTCTGCGTGGTGATGATTGGAGCGTTTGGCGCATTCGCTCCTGTCGTTTCTGCTGGTAACGGCATTGATATTTGCGCAGGTGATGGTTCTGGATCAGTTTACTGTAATAATAACTCTGATGGTGAAGGTAAAGTTAATAGCATCATAGGTAGTATAGTGCAAGTTTTACTGACGGCAGTTGGTGTAATTTCGGTCATTATGATTGTTATTGGTGGTATTATGTTCGCAACTTCTAGTGGTGATACTCAGAAAACTGCAAAAGCCAGAAATACTATCTTATATGCTGTCATTGGTCTGGTTGTTTCAATATTTGCTGCAGCAATTGTTAATTTTGCGTTTAATAACTTTAAGTAGGAGAAAACATGAAAAAAACAGTATTATCGATAGCATTAATGATTTGTATGGTCTTTGGAGCGTCAGCCCTGCTGACTACTTCCCTTTCTGGCAATGTCTCTGCTAAGTCATCTGATAGTATATCTAATGGTATAGAAATAGCTACCACTCCAGAAATGAAGGGCAAGCAAATTGAAGGTAAGGGTGGCTTAATACAAACTATCGTTAATGTTTTATTGTGGGTTGTGGGCGCCTTATCTGTTATTATGATTATTTTTAGCGGTATCCGTTATGTTACTTCAGCTGGTGACGCTGCAAAAACTAAAGCTGCACAGAATTCACTTATTTATGCAGTAGTTGGTCTGATCGTGGCTATTTTCGCCTGGGCTATCGTTAATATGGTCATCGATAATTTTATCTAAAACCATAATAGTTTTGCAAATAACAGAGAAAAATGTATAATAATAACATCACTAAAGAAGGAGAAATAACATGAATAAATTAAAAATGATTCTAGCTGGACTGTTGATTGTGCCGACAATCGCTTTGGCGGTAGCTCCAGCTGCAAATGCTACTGATTTTACATTAAAGGGTGGAATTAACAGTGCACAAGGAGAGGGTGTAGATAAGGTTAATTCTACTCCTGAGAGCCTAGTTAAGCAGTTTGTTAATATATTCCTATTTGCAGTCGGTGCCTTAAGCGTTATTATGCTTATTTGGGGTGGTATTCGTTACACTACTTCATCTGGTGATAGCAATAAGGTTCAGGCTGCTAAGAATACGGTTCTATACGCCATCGTTGGCCTAGTCGTCTCTATTTTGGCTTGGGCTATCGTTAATATGGTCATCGATAAATTTACTTCAGGATCATAATAAGTTTTGTGATTGGAAAAAGAGCCTCGCCGACGAGGTTCTTTTTTATAATCAAAAAATACCGCCAATCCGTGGCGGTATTTTTAGCTAAATAATTTTACAGGACCTGAATCTTCTTCGCCTTTTCTTGTTTTATCTTTTCAAAGGTAATTGTCAAAACGCCATCTTTTAACTCTGCCTTTACACCCTCTTCGTTAACGGCTGTAGGCAATGCTAATGTACGACTAAATTCGCCCCAGTAGCACTCCTGAATGTGCCATTGGCGCACGTCTGCTTCATCACCACTAGATAACGTGCCGCTGATAGTTAAGATTCCATCAGAAATACTGACATCTAAATCATTACGGTCTACACCGGCAGTGCGAGCTTTAATGATTAAGTCGTTCTCTGTTTCAAAAACGTCAACAGCTAATTGACCCATTAGATCATCAGCTTCATCTTCCCAATTGTCTTCAACCGGTGCCGCTGGAGCTGGACTGCTGCTACTGTCATCGTTAAGATTAGGTAGTAGCTGATCTGTATCGTCAATAAACGCTGCAGCCAACTCATCTTCTGTTAGTAATATGTTATCATCTTGTTTTCGGGCCATAATTTCCTCCACTTTTATAATAGGCTCATTGACAAAGTCCTTATTAGTATAACTATAATATGCGGTATAATCAACAGTGAAAGGTGTAAAACGTAAAAATTACAATGTTTGATACACTATTATCTATTATTGCCCCACACTACTGTTATAGATGTCATAAAATAGGGGGTATTTTATGCATAGATTGTAAAAAATACATCATAAGTCAGAAATACGATATTTGTGTATTGTGTGGTCAGTCCTTAAAAAATGGAAACTTGTGCAAAAAGCATAAAATCTCCTGTGATATGATCTGGTGTTTTACGAAAAGAACTGGCGTGGTGGCTGAAATAATTGATGATTATAAGTTTAACCGAGTGCAAGCTGCCGCTAATCTGTTGAGTGATTTTTTGAACGATGCTCTACCCTCTCTCCCGAAAGAGGCGGTTATTGTACCAATACCTACAATTTCCCAAAATATCCGTCGCCGTGGATTTGGTCATATTGAAAAGATAGCTAATAAGCTGGCTAGAAATAGAAAGATAGAATGTCGGTCTCTGCTTCGACGAAGAAATAATGTCACCCAGCACTTTACTAAGTCTTCGCGCCAGAGAAAACGTCAAGCAAAGGACTTCTTTGAGCTAAGTGGTTCGGTAGATAAAAATCGTCGATATATAATTATTGATGATATTTTTACGACTGGTTCAACTGTGTTGGCGGCAGCTGAATGTTTAAGAAAAAACGGTGCTGAGCATGTAGAGATTGCTGTTATTACCAGACACGGTCGTCCGAAATTATGAGTGGTGATACTGGCTGCCGCGATAGATTTCTTGAGCACGATACAGTTGTTCAGCTAAGATTAGCCGGACTAGCTGATGTGGAAATACTAGATTTGATAGAGACCAGACAACGTTAGATTTTTGGCGTAAATCATCGTTAACCCCATAAGCCCCTCCAATAATAAAAACAATATGCTTATTTATATGACTGCTAATTAAATTTGATAATTCCGGTGATGATAAATTTTTACCGCGCTCGTCAAGCAGAATGATGAAATCGTCTGGATCAAGACGTGTAAGTATACGCTCTGACTCTTCCTGACGTGCTCTGTCGCCTTCAAAACTTGAATGTGGTAGAATCACCATCTCAGTGGCAAATGGCGGCCTGAGGCGCTCTAAAAAACGAAAAATGCCTGGCTGAATCCAGGCTTCATGTTTCTTCCCGATTGTTATAACGGTTATTTTCATAAATATTCATGGCGGAGAGAGAGGGATTCGAACCCTCGATGAGTTGCCCCATACCGCTTTTCGAGAGCGGCCAGTTCAACCACTCCTGCATCTCTCCGTATCTAACTAATTAAGGATATTATTTCTTCTTGGCGTCCTTAGCGACTATAGTACCAATAATACTCATGACAATGCTTAATAGCAGGCCAACGCCGGCTAATTCAGCGGCCTTGATAATCCATTTACCAGCCTCATTCCAGGTTGTTACCTCAATAAATACCGCCGCCGATATAAACGCAATAAATGTTGTAAAAATTGCAATAATTGCTAGACCTGTGTATTTTACGTATTTAACAAAATTCATATCCCCTCCTTAGGTTAAATGGTACACCCGGCAAGATTCGAACTTACGACCTCTGGCTCCGCAAGCCAGCGCTCTATCCAGCTGAGCTACGGGTGCATACAGCCTTTCGGAAATCCGATTGGCCATAACAAAAATATAAAGAGCTTTCTCCGCCTGGAAGCGGTGAACTTCTGTATTCTACCACATAAAATATGGCCAATCAAGCTATAGCTTTATTAAGCGAATGAGCTTTTCTAGAGCGTCTGGTTTAATTTCTTGCATTGGTAGGCGTGCACCTAACATATCGACTATCTTCTCACCTTCCGCTTCAGAAAAATAGATAGTTAGTCCTGGGGAAAAACGCTTAACTGGTAATAATATGATAGAGTGCTGGTTGTTTTCATTTGATAATCCAAATGCACGAAATTCACTGAAATCATGTAAAACGTTAGCAATATAAACGCCCTTTGGGCTAATTGCATAATTAATAATTTGAGGATTCTTGTTTGATAGGGTGAATAAAGCCACTGCCATAATAGGCAGTAAGGCAGCAAAGGTCCAGTTCTTAAATACTAGAATAGCTAAGACCATTAGTCCAACTAGGATAATCGCAAATATTACGTACCAAATTTTTCCGCGCTGAACCTGCACTCCCTCTGGAGCGTTCCAGGCGATTGGCTCAGTTAGATCAAGCCTATCTGATGAGTTTGGCTCGAATCCCTGTTGTTCTGGATTATCATTCATGCTGTTAGTATATCACGGCGAGAATAGCTGGACAATTAAACGTTAGTGGTTGAACCGCCACTTAATGCTGCGCCAAGGATAAAGTTAATGATAGCATAAGCAAAAACTGCGACTAACAGACCAACGATTGCATATAAAATGGTGTTTTTAGCGTTTGTGACTGATTCTTTCTTGCCACCAGAGATGACATAGCGAAAACCGCCAAAAATTAACATAACAACACTTAATACGCCGACTGCAAATAGCATAATATTTATGGCACGCTTTATGATTGATGAATCGCCATTAACTAGATTAGATGGGGTATTATCTCCCCGGGCTGCACCAATACCAGCCGAAGCACCACCTTCACCAAGAGCAGATACTGGTGTGGCTACTAGGGCTATTCCTAGTCCAATCGTAAGTAATGCAGTGACAATCTTAGAAATATATCCTTGTATCATAATTACATTATACCTCATTTATCATAAAGCTGTTAATTATTACACTTATATGATACACTGAATAGTGAATTTGGAGGAGTACCCAAGTGGCTGAAGGGGACGGTTTGCTAAATCGTTAGTACGGAG
>CAMUPZ010000013.1 GCA_947095985.1 uncultured Candidatus Saccharibacteria bacterium
TTAGAAATATCCAAAAACTCTTTGTCGCCAAAACAAACCCGCCGCTGCAACTCCTGCATGGCGCGGAGCTTATTGCGAAGATCAGCCGCCCGCTCAAAATCATGCAGCCCAGCCGCCGTTTTCATGTCGCGCTCCAGCTCGGCGGCGATAGCTTTACGATTACCCTTGATATAGCTGATGAGTTTGTGCAAACTAGCTTTGTAGGCGACTGGTCCATCACTCAGCCGCGGGCTGAGACCCAAATCTTCATCCAATTTCGACTGCCCCGGACGGCGCTGCCTGATCAAATACGGAAAAACCCGCCGCAAATAGCGCAGCGCTTTTTTCAAAGCAAAGCCATTATAGAACGGGCCAATATATTCCGCGCCATCATCAGCTGGGTTACGCGTAAAACTGACAGTAGGCCACTCGCTTTTCATGTCGATTCGCACGTACATCTGCGATTTATCATCGCGCAGCAGCACGTTGTAGCGCGGCATATAGCGCTTGACCATCTCGCTTTCCAGAAATAAGGCGTCAACTTCGCTCTCGGTCTCAATCCAATCAGTATCAGCAATTTCCGCCACCAACGCCATGGTTTTATTGTCCCGCCCGCGCGAATCCTGAAAATACTGGCGTACGCGATTTTTCAACACTGCTGCTTTGCCGATATAGATGATCTCGCCGCTCGCCGACTTATGAAAATAAACACCGGGGCTGCGCGGTAGAGTTTTGAGTTTTTGCTGCAACTGTTTATTCACAAGTACTATTATATCTTATATCAAGTAATCAAGCTGCTAATAATGTCAGTCAAAGCCCTCTTCAATAATTATTTTCTATTACGCAATATTGTCTCAAACAACTCAGGAAAAGTATCATCGGCCATGTCACGCTTACCACAAAAATGCCTATATCCCGGAAATAATCGATAACAGGCAGACGGGAAAGATTTTTTTAGAATTTTTATTGCAGTATCAACTCGCACCGAGTCATTGTCAGAGTAAAATATAGTTAGACTACGTACGCGATCAAGTAGCGCCTCGTCAATCTTAAAATTAAAAAAACCGCCACGAAGCGGCTCATCATATGGAGCTTCGGGGTTAAATTTATCGCCAAAAGCTGGCGCAATGAGATAGACGTCGCCTGCACAAATTTGCGGGTTCTCGCTCATCCATTGAATTAGAAAACCCCCGCCACAACTATGACCAACCAACATAGTTTCTGAATTTACATCATATTTTTCAAAAGTCTGTCGCCACAGTGAGTAATCTGGTCGCCATGATTCAGGCATCTCGGGCGTCTGAGTGTCAATACCACGAATTAGCAGCTGCTGTTGTAGCCATGGAATCCAAATTGAGTTACTGGCGCTCGGTAGATTTGGATTGAAATAAGATTGTTTGGACGGCTTACCGTGAACAATTATCGCCTGCTTCATATTCCAATATTAACACAATGATACGTTAGCTTATGTATTTGACAAATTTGTAATGTACGATATTATAATAAACGAAACGATGGATGGTCTAAAACAACCCATAACAACTTTTTGCATAGGCGGGGGCGGTAGTCATTTGACAAGAGGCTCAGTCGCCTTTAATTATATTAACGATACTCTATCAGGGTGTGGCATTGCTCCGCACAATATTCACGGCGTTACTACTGACGCGACCGGCCTCCGTGTCCGCTCTCCCTCAGAGCAATATGAAGAAATAATGGATAACCTGCCTAGCGGAGCCAAAGAGGAGAGTGAAAAAGGTTCCGTATTACTAATAGCCCAATGCATGGGTACAATCGCTGCCCATCAAGCATTATCGTCCATGACTGAAGAAGGCATAGACGCAGCACTTGTAGCCTTTTCACCTCCATTACCAAGCCCAGACAAAGTAATTCAACTGCCAAATTCTAGAAAACGGCGACGCAATAATGATACAGAAATGCAATGTCCGACGTTTCCAGACGGCAAGATAGGTGATTTCAGCGTTCTACGCCACGAATGGCTTCCTATTCCTCAGAAGTACTTTCACGACATCCAAGAAACTCGCGATCTAGAAGAGAAACTACGTCAATCAGTCGAAATTGGCCGCGCGGCAGTAATTGCGGCAGAAAGAGACTGGAATACTAGTACTCCGTTAATTGTTAGCAGCTGGAGGCGAAGCTGGCAACTGCGCGGATTACACGAGGCTAGACAACGAGCTATTATCGTACCAAAAGCGGGCCATTCGCTCCATCCAAGCGGCGAGAACAAGCACCTCGCACTCCTTTCGCAACGGCAAGCCTGCCAACTGGTTGTGGACGCTGGCTTAAAAATTTTGAGTACCAGCTTTCCGGGCAGAGGATTGGAATAAACAAGAAAGCACTTCAGCGACCTATCAACGGCGTAAGTATTCTTCCAAAAATTCGCTCCACTCTGGCACATTCTTCTCGCGAAAATAATGGCGCAAGAAATCAACCATAATTTGTTGGCGGTTTTCCGCTTCTATTCGCCCAGGCTCCGTCAATATCAAGCCCTTCAGCTTCAGCAGCTTTTCAAAGAAGTGATTAATGAAGCCGTCGGTATCATGAGTATTGCCATCAGCATTATATTCGTGCGCCGCCAGATTAACATTCGGCCAAACTGCGGGGTCAAAAATCCGCCCGCCATGATGGCAGGCATAAACCAGCGCCCGCTCAATCTCGACCGCGCCGATAGCATCGCACATATCAGCGTCAGATACCAGCTGCCCCGCCAGCCGCTGTGGCTGCTTGCCGTTCAAACGTTTGCTATAGCCGATCGCCGCAACATTTTCCAATACCGCTCGGCGCAAATCTTCAGCCACCTTTGCTTCTGTCATAATATTTACTGCGTTCGTCAATTTCTCTGCCTGTGCTTTGCCGACCAATTTGTAATCATCAACGTCATGCAGCCAAGCCGTCAACAGCACTTCTTGCATATCCACCGGCTCGCGGCATTCGCTAGCAAAACGCTCCGCCAGCAGCGCCACCCGCTCGACATGATCATCGGCGTGACCTGAAGTGTCGCCACCAAGTAACTGGCGGATTTTAGATTTTACTATTTCAAGCTGGGCAAGTTGCTGATTATTCATGTTTATATTATACATAAAAGACAGAGACATCTACTGATACCTAGTAAAATACAGAGTGTAATACTCTTTAGGAATATACCCTCTACTAAGCCACCGAGTCTCCATTATTTCAAGGTTACATTTTATATCATAATCAGACGCTTGCGCCGCAAAGACTCGAACTGAAAACTCAATATATGACTCACGAGAATTAGCTTTCCCAAGATACTGCAGATTCTCTACGCTAATTCCTAACTCTTCCAACACTTCTCGGATAGCAGCCTGCTCATAACTTTCATGGCGTTTTACGCCGCCACCAGGCAAAGCCCATTTTTGACGGCTAAAGCGACCCCTAACCAACAAAATCTTGCCGTCATTACGATAAACAATTACACGCACACGATCTTTTGTCGGTGTAATCCTAAAAATTAGCGATATGACGCATGTGATTCCACGATAAATTTTATTGATCATAGAAATTTATTTACCTAAAAAATTACCCTGCTGTAGTCAGTGTAGTTGACTAAGCAAATTGTTACGACTAGCTACTTCTCCACTATCATTATATTTTCTCTCTTATTAATCAAGTTCTCATCCATCAAACAGTAGCTCAAGTCTAATTATAGTCTTGTATAATTATCTAATATAAAATAGCCCTCTAACCATTGCTTAAGTACTATCGCCTGGTTAAACTCCGCATCCTTAGCGCTATACAATAGCGTAACGGTTGGATGATTAGTCCAGTCATTTCTCGCCTTGATAGTGGCGGGATTTTCATCTAACTCTTTTGTATAACGTTCTGAAAGTTCTGTAAATTTTTCTGGGTCATGATTAAACCATTGGCGCAGCTCATTGGTTGGCGCGATTTCTTTAGCCCACTCGTCTAGCGACGCTCGTTTTTTACTTATACCGCGCGGCCACAATCGGTCAACTAGCACGCGGTAGCCATCGTCCGATTCTGGCGATTCGTAAATTCGTTTAATTTTATAAACTGTCATGACAGCACCTCCTTAACTATAGTTTGTAGAACTGGAATAACGTCCGATTCAAACCAGGGATTACGTTTGCGCCAGCCAATATTGAGCGGCGATGGATGAACCAATGGAAAATAATCTGGCAAATACATATTAAAGTCCGCCACAGTTGCTGTCAAATTCTGCTTGGCGCGGCGATCAAGATAATATTTTTGCGCATACGAACCAACCAAAATTGTCAGACGCACATTCGGCATCTGTGCTAGCAAACGCGGATGCCATTTCCTGGCAAAATCCAAGCGAGGCGGCAAATCGCCATGTGTACCCCTGCCTGGATAATAAAAATCTATCGGCATCAGCGCAAAGAGATCGGGATTGTAAAACTGCTCATCCGTTACGTTCAGCCATTGCCGAAGCAAACGACCGCTCGCATCATTCCACGGCTTTAGTGTTTGCTGAGCAATTCGACCTGGCGCCTGCCCGACCAGTACAATTCGCGAACTTGACGAAGCAGAATATACAGGCAACCAACCTCTATTAGTAAAATCGGCATTCATTGGATCGGTTGCGATCTGATCATATAAAAGCGGTTTAGCATGCGACTTCATATATTATTAATAATCTTATCACATCCACTTCGTCGGCTTTAGTCTAATTTCTTTTCTCTACCAGCCGAGCAATTCAGTAAAACGCTTCTGGGCGCTGGCACATTCGCCTAGCTCGATGCTCGTCACTGGTATATCGATACCGTATGAAAGCAATAACTCTCGCATTTCATCCTGCTTATCGCGAGGAACTTCTATGTGTGAAATATTTGCAATGTCTATCCGTTTATCAGCGCGTACTTCGTAATGACTCATTGGTTTTTCTAGTTTTAATTGCGAATCAAGACTCTTAACACCAATTAAAATTGGATAATTACCCGAAATATCACTACCCAGACAGAAGATATCCCACACATCGCGTGCCTGCTTATTCACTTTCTTTCCCCAAGTATTATCGCCATTTTCATCATGCGACAATGTACGCCAAGTTTTCCAACGGCGCAACATTTTGACCCCATTGACCGTAAATAGTCGCGCATAAAACAAACTGTAGTAATATGATGTCCAAGTCAGAGCGTCACCATAGCGATTTTTCTCTTTCCAGCCAAGACCATGCATGTCAGCATACGATCGTGCTACCATGCGACTTCGACATAATGAAATTGAATGTATGATATGTTGGTCACTACCACCAAAGACTGCGTACACATCACGTGCTGGTTTGAGTCCAGCAGCATCACAAAAGCTCTTCAGGACATCAACTGTGCCGTGCTCACCATGCTGCCAGCGGCCGGTACCATGCCAAAACTGAGTGCCTTTCGTCAGCTTTTGATATTCGCTCATTTCCGAACTACTAAATTGGTGCAGGGTTTTTGTTTTGATAATCCGCTTGTGAGCCATTCTATCTAACAGCCTCTCAACACTGCGCAACCGAACCTTGTGAGTGATTGCCAGTAAAAGATGATGCGGCAAATACCGCAAGAGTCTTTTGATAAACAACTTTTGATATCCGTTATCTTTAGTCCTGTCGCGCCGACGTGTAACCATAGTGCTATTTCCCAGCTTTTTCTAAAACGTCAGACACATTTTGTCCCGCCAGCCGCTGCGGTTGCTGGCCATTCAGCCGCTTAACATGATCATCAGCGTGACCTGAAGTGTCGCCACCAAGTAATTGGTGGACTTTAGGTTTTACTATTTCAAGCTGAGCAATTTGTTGGTCGTTCATGCTTAATATTATACATAAGAGACAGAGTTGTACGCCATTAGGCTTAGCTAATATACAGCGTGCGATACTCTTTAGGAATACACTTCCCATTAGTCCACCGCACCTCCATTATCTCAAAATTACACTTTATATCTTGAGTTGATGCATGTGCGACAAACATCCGAACTGGAAAAGTAGTATACGACTCATGAGAATTAGCTTTTCCGAGATATCGCAGATTATCTATCTTTAGTCCAACCTCTTCTAAAACCTCTCTCGCAGCAGCCTGTTCATAACTCTCATTACGATTCACCCCACCTCCCGGCAAAGCCCACTTTTGACGACTAAAGCGATTCTTGACCAGCAGAACATCGCCGTCATCACGATAAATAATCACCCGCACGCGATCTTTTTTCGGTCCAATCTTAAACAGTAGCGACATGACGCAGGCAATTCCACGAAAGATTGCCCGCCCAAATACGCCAAACATCTTACTAATGACTGATCCTTTATAAGCCACAAAATCCACCAATTTAGTAGAGACTTCCTCTTTTGGCGGCAGCCTATTCCGTAGTTACGCCATCAAAATCTTCTTCGTTGGCTTCCGCCTCTTCGCGTGTCGCCCGAACAATACCATCTTTGTGATGTGCTGGACTATAAATCGTGTAGAGCTTAAGCGGCTCTTCGCCAGTATTTATCACATTATGCTCAGCGCCCGCCGGCACTATAATAGCACTGCCGTCAGACACAGCACACTCATTGTCATCAATCAAGACCTTACCCTGACCTGCTTCAAATCGGAAAAATTGATCATTCTCCTCATGAATCTCTGAACCAATTTCACCGCCAACTGGCAGACTCATCAATACCAATTGACAATGCTTCGCCGTATAAAGCACCTGGCGAAAATTATTATTCTGCACTGTCAATTCTTCAATATTTCCATTAAAACCCTTCATAAAAATCCTCCTTTTAACTTAATTTCTACTTTGTGGCTTTCTCTAAAGCATCAATCAACGTTTGCTTCGGTTTCATGCCAACCATCTCCTCGACAATTTCACCGCCAACAAAAACCTTCATATTCGGAATACCCTGCACACGATAATCCATAGCCAACTGTACGTTCTCCTGGCTGGCTTCAGTGTCAACTTTGACGACATCAAACTCGGTTTCTTCAGCAATTTGATGCAAAATTGGCGACATCGCTCGACATGGCGGACACCACGGTGCCCAAAAATCAACCAGTACAGGTTTGCTGTTTTTCAATACCTTTTCTTCAAATTCTTGTTTTGTTGTAATTTCATATAACGCCATTATTTCCTCCTTTTCTGGCATTTTTTACAAGTCCCCACTATCACTAGTGGTCCGTCAAAATAACAATCATCCATTTCGCAAGCAATCTGCTTTTTCACTTCTTCCGCAATTATGATATCTCGCAAATTATCACAATTATCGCACAAAAAATGATCGTGTGGATCTACGCAAGCATCATAACGCAAACAGCCTCGCTTTGTCGGCGGAGCCAAGCCAATCAACCCATCTCCATGTAGACGTTGAGTAACGCGGTGCACTGTCGTATCACTAACATCAGAGTAAGTATCTCGCATCACCTGAGCAATATCCGAATTTGTCGCATGATGTTTATTTTTTAATATCACCAGCACGTCGTTCGTGTATTTTGTTAAGCGCCTAACTACTTGCGTCATGTTACTATTGTAAATTATTTACAATAAATAAACAAGTGTTCTATAGCAACAATTGACTTAAAGTACCTAATTCAATATAATAACCCAAGTCTATGAACTCAAATGAGTTCCTCTAATCAAATCAATTTTCATTACTTTATAGCAAATCAACGAGCTATTGTAACATGGTTATTTAAGGGTAATTATTCGTTAGCGACCAAGTATCCGATAATAAATAACCAAGCTCATAAACGCCTCTTCATAGAAAGGAGCCAATTTGAAAAATAAATTAAATAACAAGCAAATATTAAACTTATTTTGGCGAGCATCATCACCTTATAAACACCGTCGAAACTTAACGATATTTTTTGCAATCGCCACACTTGCCGTTACTATTTTTGTTGGTCCGTTGATTATTGCCCAACTATTAAGCATCATCCAACATAACCAGCTACACGATTCTAACAATTTATGGATGTTAATTGGCCTATACGGCATCAGCCAGCTATGGTCGAGCGTTATCGGCTGGCGGATAGTTTTATATCTTGCCTGGACATTTGAAACTGCCATGCAGCGAGATTTATACGTACGATGTTTTAGTAAATTAACTAATCAAACGATGTTTTTCCACTCCAGCAAATTCAGTGGTTCACTAGTCAGTCAAACCAACAAATTAAGCGGCGCTACTGAGCGTTTTTGGGATACCATTATTTGGTCAATTTTGCCCCTAGCGATTTCCTTGATTGGCTCAATCATCGTCCTATCTACTCTACTCTGGCAATACGCATTATTCCTACTAATTCTCTCGATCGTCTTTAGCGTTGTCGTCTATTACGGATCTAAGCCAATGGCTAAATTGAATAAGAAAGAAGCTAAAGCTAGCAATAAGTTAAGCGGACAATTGGCGGATGTGCTTTCAAATGTTTTGGCCGTAAAGTCATCTGGTGCTGAAGCGGCAGAGCAGCAGCGTTTCAAAAAAACTGTTAACTCATGGCGCAGTGCTAGCCTTGATACAATGCATGGATTTCTAAAAGTCAGCACTGTCTACTCAACTATTAACATGTCAATTAAAATAGGAGCGATTGCCTTTGCGGTATATGCCGCTCAGCACAACCTAGTTTCAGTAGCCGCAGTCTACCTCATCATCACTTATACCAGTAGTGTCGCCCACGAACTGTGGAATATGAACGGCATTATGCGTAGCTATAACCGTATCATTGGCGACGCCCACGAAATGGTAGAAATTCTTCAAACACCAACAACCTTGGTCGATCGAAGTAACGCGAAACTTGCCGTTACGCGCGGTGGTATCGTAATGGACAATATCACTTTTACGCACGACGAAGGTCAAGGTGATACACTATTTCATGATTTTTCCCTTCGCATTCAGCCAGGTGAAAAAATTGGCCTAGTTGGATCAAGTGGTTCCGGCAAGACTACTCTGACTAAATTATTGCTACGATTTGCCGACATTGACTCAGGGGAAATTGCCATTGACGCCCAAAATATTGCCGAAGTTACCCAGGCAAGCCTGCGCGAACAAATCGCCTACGTACCACAAGAGCCACTACTATTTCACCGTTCGGTCCGTGAAAATATTGCTTATGGCCGACCTGACGCGACTGATGCTGAAATTGAAAAAGCTGCTAAGAAGGCTGGCGCCTATGATTTCATCATCAAATTACACGATGGCTTTGACACCATGGTTGGTGAGCGCGGCGTGAAACTGTCAGGTGGTCAGAGGCAACGTATCGCCATTGCCAGGGCGATTTTGAAAGATGCGCCAATCTTGATTCTTGACGAGGCAACCTCAGCATTAGACTCAGAATCAGAAGCGCTAATCCAAAAGTCGCTAGAAACGTTGATGAAAAACCGAACGTCAATTGTCATCGCACACCGCCTATCAACCATTGCCAAGCTGGACCGTATAATTGTCTTAGAAAACGGGCACATCGTTGAAGACGGTTCACACGAGCAGTTACTTGCCAAAAAACGCGGCGTTTATGCCAAGCTGTGGGCACGACAGTCCGGCGGATTCATTGAAGAGTAGGCAAATTTATCGCATGGTAATTATGCTATAATTGACGTATGGAATCTTTCATTCACTTGATTACAAGCTTTGGTGTAATAGCAATTTTATTAGTGGTTTTCGCAGAGTCTGGACTGTTGATTGGATTTGTATTACCGGGAGATAGTTTGCTTTTTACTTCTGGCTACATGGTGCAACAGAATATTCTACATATTGATATTCATATTTTTGCACTTTTAATTTTTATCGCAGCAGTATTAGGAGACAGTGTTGGCTATAGTTTCGGTCATAAGGTTGGGAGAAAATTATTCGAGAAAGAAAACTCTCGCTTTTTCAAGAAAAAATATTTAGAGCAAACTGAAAAATTCTACGACAAGCACGGCTCGGTGACAATTGTTCTGGCTAGATTCGTGCCAATCGTTCGCACCTTTGCGCCAATTGTTGCCGGTGCTAGTAAAATGCATTATAAAACTTTCCTAGCCTTTAATATTGTGGGAGGTTTTCTATGGTCATCGCTATTTGTCTATCTAGGTTTTTATGCCGGCGAATTCCTCACCAAAGCTGGCGTTAACATCGAAGTCGCCGCAATCCTCATCATCTTCTTGTCAGTCCTGCCAATGCTTATCCACGCTCTAAAACAACCAAACACTCGCGCTCTACTGAGAAAACAACTATTGATACTACTTACAAAAACTAAACGTAAGAAATAAACCTAAAGCATTTTCTTAAGATACTTACCGGTAAAGGACTCTGGTATTTTAGTGATGTCTTCCGGAGTGCCGCTAGCCACCACCATACCGCCGCCAATTCCACCTTCAGGCCCCATATCAATCACCCAGTCAGCCGACTTGATGACATCCAGATTGTGCTCAATGATAATCATACTATTACCACCCTCAACCAGCTGCTGCAAAATCCCCAGCAATCGCTTAACGTCAGCTGAGTGAAGCCCGGTTGTTGGCTCGTCCAGAATATACATAGTTTTTCCAGTGGATCGCTTAGACAGTTCTGTCGCTAGTTTAATCCGCTGCGCCTCACCACCAGAAAAAGTAGTTGCCGGCTGACCGAGCTTAATGTAGCCCAGACCAACCTCCACCAAAGTCTGTAATTTCCGAGCAATGTTTGGCACGCTATCAAAGAACTCCGCAGCCTGGTCAATCGTCATATCTAATACATCAGCAATGTTCCTGTCTTTATATTTAATCTCCAACGCCTCGCGATTGTAACGCTGACCATGACATTCATCACACTGAACATAAACATCCGGTAAAAAGTGCATTTCAATTTTTATCACACCATCACCCTGGCAATTTTCGCAGCGACCGCCCTTGACGTTAAAACTGAACCGACCAGCTTTATAACCGCGAACATTAGCCTCAGGCGTGCTAGCAAATAGCTCACGAATTGGCGTAAAAATACCAGTGTAGGTCGCTGGATTGGAGCGTGGCGTGCGGCCAATTGGTGACTGGTCGATGACGATGACTTTATCCAGCAGGTTAACGCCATCAATTGTTTTATGTAGACCAGGCGCCGTAGTCGACCTATTAAGCCGCGCCGCGAGCTCACGCGCTACAATGTCATTAACTAATGTCGATTTACCGCTACCCGAAACTCCTGACACCACTGTCATTAGTCCTAACGGAAACGCCACATCGATATTCTTCAGATTATTTTCGCGAGCACCCCGAACAACCAATTGCCTGCCCTTCATAATCTTACGACGCTTTTTTGGTACGGCAATTTTTTCTACACCCGATAAATAACGTCCCGTGATGCTATCTTGGTTCTTTGCCACAACATCAGGTGCACCCGTTGCCACTACTCGACCACCATTCACGCCAGCACCCGGTCCCATGTCAACCAGAAAATCACTTTGCCGAATAGTGTCTTCGTCATGCTCAACCACTAGCACAGAATTACCCAAATCGCGAAGACGTTTTAGCATGTCAATCAATTTGTCATTATCGCGTTGATGCAAACCAATTGAAGGCTCATCAAGCACGTAAAGTACGCCTTGCAGCCCAGCCCCAATCTGCGTCGCTAGCCTAATTCGCTGCGCCTCGCCACCACTTAACGTATTAGCCGCCCGACTTAGCTCCAAATAGTTCAAACCAACATTACTCATAAACGTCAAGCGCGACTTAATCTCCTTTAAAATAAGCCGCGCAATGGACATCTCTTGCTCAGTTAAATTCAATTTATCAAACAAATCCAATGCATCATCAACACTCAAATCACACACATCGACAATATTCAAATCATGGACCGTGACCGCCAAAACTGCCGGCTTTAAGCGCGCACCCTTACATACATAACAATCCCGCTCGCGCATAAACCGCTCAATATCCCGCCGCACAAAATCACTATCAGTCTCTCGCCAACGCCGCTCCAAATTAGGAATAACCCCCTCATACGTCGTTTCGTAGTGTCGCCCACCACCCAGCTCAACACGATATTTCTGATTGCCAGTACCGTATAGAATTTTCTGCTTAACATCATCAGACAATTTGCCCACCGGTACTCGCAAGCTAAAATCATGCGCTTCGCCCACAGACGCTAGCCGCTTCATATTCCAAGCATCAGAATTCATCCGATTATACGGCCGAATCGCGCCCTCAGAAATTGTCAAATTATTATTAAAAACTAATTCCGGGTCAATCTCTAGCCTCGACCCCAAACCAGTACATGTCGGGCAAGCACCCTGCGGAGCATTAAAACTGAACAACCTTGGCTCTAACTCTGGAATATCAACGTCAGGATGGTCAACACAAGCATATCGTTGCGAAAAGGTTTTTATATCACCACTATCAGCCTCTAAAACCTCGAGGACTCCTTGCCCAAGCTCTAGCGACTGCTCGACACTCTGACTTAAGCGTGAACGCATTTCACCACTCAGAGCCAAGCGATCAACCACCAACTCAATATTATGCTTGTAACTTTTTTGCAACTCCGGAAACTCGTCTAGCGCATACACCACGCCGTCAACGCGCACTCTGGCATAACCAAGTCTTTGATATTGCTCTGGAATATGCGCAAACTCACCCTTTTTATTTTTGACAATTGGCGCCAATAGTAAAATCCGCTTATCAACAAATTGCCGTAAAATTTCATCAATAATTGTCTCAGACGTGCGCCGCGTCACTTCATTGCCACAAACTGGACAATGTGGCACGCCAATTCTGGCAAACAATAGTCGCAAATAGTCATAAATTTCTGTCACCGTCGCCACTGTGGAGCGCGGGTTGCGACTGGTTGATTTCTGGTCGATTGAAATAGCTGGACTTAGACCTTCAATTGAATCAACATCAGGCTTATCCATCGTCCCTAAAAACTGACGAGCGTACGAGTTTAAGCTCTCCATGTAACGGCGCTGACCTTCAGCGTAAATCGTATCAAACGCCAGACTAGATTTACCCGATCCACTCAGCCCTGTAATTACCACTAATTTATCACGTGGAATCTCAATATCCACGTTCCTTAAATTATGTTCACGAGCGCCTTTGACGCGAATCACCTCTGCCATAACCGCTATATTATACAGGTTTTTAACTAATTTTTCCAGCCTAAGCGCTAATGTAAATCTAATTTAAAACATATTATGCTTATGATTGCAAGTGAATATCTTATTTGTTACAGTTAAACTTATGAGAAAGTTGGGCGTTTACTTAATTGTTATATCTGGAGCGATATTGATCGCACCGTTAATGGTTGACCAACTATTTTTCTTCTTTTTCATCGGCAAAATCCCCTTCACCAACATCCACTTATCGGCAATTTCTATGGTTATTTTCTGGGCGGCCACCATACCGCTAGCTATTATTCTTAGGAAATCGTTATCGGTGCTAGTTTGGAAAATTATTGATGTCGCTAGCGAACTCACCCAGCGACGCATAAATCGGACATTTCGTCAGTTTACGCCAGATCGAAAAAACGAACTTGCTCTAGTGGCGACTTACCTTCTTTACCAAACAAAGAAGAGCGAGCCTGGCTCCAATATTGAACCTCAAAAGCTCGCTCCGTCTTTAACTTAATTAGTCATTAATTAAATATATCGTTTTAAAACTATTCCGCCGGCAATAACTACGATAGCTAAACCGCCAATCGCCCAAACAGAAGCTCCCGTATTGGCAAGACCTCCAGATTTACCACCCTTAGGAGTGATACCTGCTGGATTAGATGCTGCACCCGCTGGAGTAGCTGGAGATGCAGGATCATTCACTACGCCGAAATAAACTGGGTCAGTAATGACACTGTTTGCAGTATGGTCATCGTCATTATTAGCACCGTCGACCGCTTTATATGACACTGTCGTAACTGCCTTACCGGCAATAGTTTCATTTTTAATTACAGCTTGGCTAGTTATATCCTGTAGATTAGCCGTAGCTGAATCTTTTTTATAAACTCGCACCTTCGAAACGTCATATTGGCTCGCAAGAGACACGGTAATATCTGACGAAGCCGACGCTTGGGTACAATTAATATTGAACGATAAGCCTCCCAAAATCTTTACTCGCGCTTCAGTAGGTGTAATACCGTCAGCAGACAGAGGCTTAACTGATGAGGCGACAATGTCATAGCAACGAAGTGATTTAGCCGCAATAGTAGACTTAGCCACTGCATTATCTGTGTTTGCCGGAGCAGGCTTTGTACTTACATCAAAAGTCTTAGTCTGAGGTAATTGTAGTGTGCCTAAACGATAGATGTTATTATTTGCTGCTGCAAAAATCTTAGAACCATCAGCGGTCATTGAAATAGAGCCACCCTCAAAAATATCATTACCCCAATCTTGCCAAGTTTTACCGCCGTCGACCGATATATTTACTGGCTTCCACGTAGGAGATGATCCCCTTGGCTCAAAAGTAGCAAATAACCTCTTACCATCATCGCTAACACCCAGATACGCAGGTCCATTATCACTAGACTGCCCTGGCATCGGAGAAACAGAATTCCAGCTGCGTCCCCCATCTACTGAAAGCTTAGTGCCATTAAATATACCACTACCATTAGTGCTGAAGGAAGCTTCGTCAGCAGCGCCATCTTTAATAACCTCCCAGGTTGCACCATAGTCAGTTGATTGCTTTACTAGGTCATCATACTGATCCATGTAAATCATTTTGCCGTTGTTAAACACAGCACTTGGACATTCATTACCTTTTTGTTCCCATGTCTGACCATTATCCCTAGAGACATACAGAGGTCCGTCGTGCCCACACTTGGTCAAAGTAGAGCCGTCAGGACTCATGCGTAGACTTGCATCACTTTCTACTGGCGCAGATGGAGTTGTCCAGCTGTTACCACCATCAGTGGATACGTGAATATTATTTTGTCCATATTTACCTTTTACTACCAATTTGGAGCCGTCTGTATTTGTCAATAAGTTAATTGCCCCTTCTGGCGCTGCGCTACTGCTCCAGTTTGCGCCGCCATCAGTAGAAACCAGAAGCTTCCGATCATTAAAAGTGGCACCCTCCTGCAGTACAATCAACTTCGAACCATCAGAGCTAATACGTGACTCTTTGACATTACCGCCTGGTATCGTTATATCCTTCCAGCTATATGCAGCCTCTGCCTTAGCGAAAGGCGCAAACATCGCAGCCAAAGAGACTACAGACACAGCAAAGAAAATTGATATGCCTCCATATATTTTACGTTTCTTTCTAGACGACATTAGTCACCCTCCTGTTAAGTTAATATTAATTCAAATAACATAACCATAATATCACAACTAAAGACTAAGAATCAATGACAGGTAAAACAGACTCCGCCCACAATTGCAGTTCCTGTAAAATGAACTGTTGCTCGTCAGTCGCTGTCGGCGCTAAGCGCTGCAGAGACGCCATAAACCCTGGCAGTTGTGCCTGCAGGTGCTGTGCCCGCCACGTTTCCCACTGCGCTAAGTCATCTTCGCTGAGCGAACGCGGAAAGTTGCGCGCTTTGTAGTGGAGTAATAATGGCGCTAAGCGTTCATCCTGGAATTCTGGATGAAAATCGGCCAGCTCACGCTCATCAGCATTACGCACAGCTTCCACCCGCAGGCGATCACGGTCGTTCAAAAAACCATCATACAATTGCGCTTCTGGATCAGGCAGTTTTTTGAAGGCTGGCTTGTTTTCAAAAATGCCACGTAATTTTTCAGCAAAATCTGGATATTTCAACAACATATCTTGATGCTTCTGTACCGTCGCCAGATCAAGTGAAATCTTCTGCCAGCCATCGCCTTGTTCCAGCACACCCAGCGGTGCCACCGCCGGACAACGATTGTACTGCAATTCTTTGACAGGCAATTTGGTGAAATCCTCAGCTTGACGCTCCTCCCAGGAGGCAAATAGCTTTGCTGACAATTCCTCCACGCTCAGGCCAACAAACGGCGTCGGATCATAACGCAAGTCATAGACAACCACGCCGCCGTTTCGACTGGCCGTCAGCGGAAAGGCCACCGTGGTTTTAGCAAATTCTTTATCGTAGCGCCCGCTGGCATAGACAAACGGTTTTTTGTCGTCCACATTGACCAGCTGCTGGACTACTTTTTTGTCGCGCATTTTCAGTAAATAATCATACAGTTGCGGCTGCTTTTGCTTGATCAATTTCGTCACGGCAATCAGCGCCGTCACGTCCGCCAAGGCATCATGAGCATTTTCATGCGCAATACCATTAGCGCTGGTGATCAACTCCAGGCGGTTGCTCGGCTCACCCTTAGCGTCAAGCGGCCAATTAATTCCCTCTGGCCTGAGAGCCCTGGTTAACCGCACCACATACAGCAAATCCCAACGCGAGCGGCCGTCCTTCCAGCTCCACTCGTACGGATCATGAAAATTACGCCACAACAAATGGCGAATAAATTCGTCGTCAAACCGAATGTTATTAAAACCAA
>CAMUPZ010000014.1 GCA_947095985.1 uncultured Candidatus Saccharibacteria bacterium
ATTTTGATGACTTCCTTTTGACTCGCCATAAGTTACAGTTGTCAATTATACAGCACGCAGCGTAGTTTGACAAGAGGTATTTCCATAAATTTGTGTGCTATACTTGAGCTATCAAATTTAACATAAGGATTTTTATGGCAAGTACGAAAAATCGGACAAAAACTCAGGCGAAAAAATCTCAGGTTGAGATGTTGGTGCCAATTTTGATTGGTGCGGTAGTGGTGCTAATAGCGACAGTCGGATATTTGGCATGGCGATTGGATAATCAATCACCACATAAAGTATACACGGCGACGGAAAAAGTTGGTAACGGATTCGTGAGTTTGGGCTCACTTGGCTTTCGATTTGAGGGGAATAAGGCGACTGCTCGTAACGATGCGTCAGTGCAGGAAATTCGCGATTTTTTGAAAAAAGAAGTCGCTCAATCAGGCTGCAAGGACGACAATGGTGCGGCTAGCGTAATTGTAAATACTCAAGACGAGAAGCAGTTGCTGCTTGGATATGGTTGCGGCAGTACGGCTGCGCGAATGTTTGCAGTTAAGAAGGATGATGGCTGGAAAGCAATTTCACCAACTAACCAGTTTAATACGTTCGATATTCCAAGTTGTAAAATGACCGATGAAAATAATATCAGCAAGGAAATTGCACCGGTTTGCCAGAACGAGAAGAAAGACGGCGATAATCTATCTTACGATTACAGGCTACGCTAGAATATTTTATAAAATAATTCCCCGCTTTTCGGCGGGGATTTTTAATACCAATTATTTTTTCTTAAACAAGCGGCGTTTTTTAGATTTTTTACCACCGTCGAGTAGCTCATCTGGGTCAAAGTCGTCATAGGTGACCATCAATGCTCGCGAGTTAATCTGTCTTAAGGTCTCCAGCCCAACCGACACGATAATCAGGATTCCGGTACCGCCGATTGATAAGCGCAAGCCGCGCAGACCTGTCAAATGATATGTCAGATATTCAGCGACGAATGGTAGAATTGCCACAATTCCTAGAACAATTGAGCCAAACAGAATTAAGCGATTAACGGTCTTTGTTAAGTACTTTTCAGTCTGAGCGCCTGGACGAACACCCTCAATGAAACCGCCTTGCTTTTGTAGGTTTTCAGCGATTTCATTAGCATTAAAGACGATGCCAGTGTAGAAATACGTAAAGGCGATGACTAAGAGGAAGTATAGAGTTGGGTAGATGAATGCTTCAGCAGTGCTACCTGTAAATGAGCCGGCGCTCGGTGCCTGGAACCAGGTGATGAGCTTGTCGGCTGTTGGCAGAAGATTGGCATTACCAGATGCTTTCATGACTTGACCGACGAACTGTGGCAAGCTAAGAAACGCAACCGCAAAGATAACTGGGATAACGCCAGCTGCAATCAGCTTGACTGGCAGAATACTTTTTACGTCACCATAGTTACTATTGCCGTGGACGCGTTTGGCATAATTGATAGTAATAACACGCTGCGCTTCGTTGATTTTCACCAGGAAGTATAGAACGATGAGCCCCGCAATAGACATGATAAGCACTGTCCAGAACATGGTCGGGTTAAGAGGTAGCGTAAACCAGTTAAATACGTTTAAACTGCCTGATGAAGTGTCGAGCAGCGAAGAAATGAGCGACGCAAGCATTTGCGGTAGCTGGCTAATAATTCCGGCAAAAATCACGATGGAAATACCGTTGCCAATGCCCTGCTCCGTAATCAATTCACCCAGCCACATCAACAGAACCGAGCCAGCAGTCATGGCGGTAACAGATACAATCCACTCCATTGCTGTTGGGTCAGCTAATGTTGTTGAGCCGCCTTGAAGAACTGTTTGGCGTAGAATAAAAATGAAGGCAATTGACTGAACGATGGCCAACGGAACGGTAATCATGCGTGTCCATTGCTGAATTTTACGACGGCCAGTTTCACCGTCCTTGTGAAGTTCTTCTAGTTTTGGAATTGCTTTAGTTAATAGCTGAATAATGATACTGGCGGTAATAAATGGACTAAGCCCGACTAGAACCAGAGAGAAGCTTGATAGTGCGCCGCCAGAAAGCAGGTTCAAAATTCCGCCCAAATCAGTCTGTCCGAGCACTGATGAAATTGCGTTACGTAGCTGGGTTGGTTCGGCTAATGGCACTGGTATATGCGCCAACAATCTGTAAACGACGATTATTCCAGCGACAATCAATAATCGCTTTTGCATGTCTTTATTTTTTAGCGAGCGGAAAATTATTCTCCAATTCATGTTTTAGCCCCTCATAGTCTCTAACAATTCTTAACTCTGTTAATTATACATTACCACAACTAATATTTCCATACCGAAATAAAAAATCCCCTTCTTCTATGGAGGGGATTCTTGTGCTTGACGAGAATATTTATTTCTCTTCAGCTTCTTTCATACTTTGACGCAAGGGTGTAGCGACTTTTTCAAATGAGCCACCAGCCTTTTCAATCGCTTTGACGACTGAATCGGACGCAGCTTGCACTTTCAAGTCAACCTTGGCTTTCAATTCACCGCGGGCGATCACCTTGACCGTGTGGAACGGTGTCGCGATGTAGCCTTCGGTAAATAGCAATGCGTTGTCGACGGTTTTGCCGTCAAAGGCGTTCAAGTGGTCGAGGTAGACTACCTGAGCTGGTGTACGCAAGCTCTTGAAACCGCGAGCTTTTGGCACAGCCTGAGCTAATGGACGCTGACCACCCTGGAACATGGCGCGAAGCTTTTTACCAGTGCGGGCGTTCTGACCTTTGGTACCGCGACCAGCGGTTTTACCCTGGCCAGCGGCGATACCGCGACCAACGCGCTTTTTATTCTTGTTTGCTGAAACTTGGAGATCGTTGTATTTCATTACTTAGCCTCCTTTTTAGCAGCTTTTTTGACTGGCTGAACATTGAGCCATTCTTCGCGTGGAACCAATGATTTTAATGCTTCAATGGTTGCATAAGCGATGTTCACCTTGTTGGTTGAACCAAGTGACTTGGTGAGCAGGTTACGAACACCAGTTACACCGATGATCTGTCGGACAACACCACCAGCGATGATACCGGTACCAGGAGCGGCCGGCTTGATCAGCACGCGGGCGCCTGAGAACTTAACTTCGCTGTCGTGTGGAATGGTCTCGCCATTCAGCGGCAAAGTGATCAAATGCTTCTTCGCAACTGAGGTTGCCTTGGCGACAGCAGCTTGCACGTCGGCACCCTTAGCCACACCAACACCGACCTTATCCTTGCGGTTACCGACAACCACCAACGCCTTAAAGCGGAAGCGGCGACCGCCTTTTACCACGCGACTCACGCGGTCAATGTTGATTACCAATTCTTCAAACTCTTTTGGTGCGTCATCGCGCACATTTCGCCGGTCATCGCGGCGACCACCACGCGGACTGCGAGGCCGACGGCCTTCTGCGCGTGGGGTAGTATTTGCAGCTTGTTCTGCCATACTAGAACTCCAATCCTTCTTGGCGAGCAGCCTCAGCCAATGCCTTCAAGCGACCAGCGTACTGGCGGCCGTTGCGGTCAAAGACCACTGCGCTAATTTTACTTTTCTTTGCTTTCTTGGCAATTTCAGTACCGATGGCAGCACATTTTTCGCTCATCGTACCTTTTGCTTTGGTGCCAACGGTGGTTGCGGCAGCCAATGTTTTGCCTGCGACGTCGTCGATCAGCTGAGCGCTAACGTGCAGGTTGCTGATGGTGACGGTTAGGCGTGGGCGCTCTGCAGTGCCTGAAACCTTAGCGCGAACGCGGTTTTTGCGAAGAGCGCGGTTGAGTAATTTCTTGTTTCCTAGCATGATTACTTACCTGTCTTTCCTGCTTTGCGCAAAATTTGCTCGTCAGCGTACTTGATACCCTTACCCTTGTATGGCTCAGGCTTCTTCAATGCGCGGATTTCCGCAGCGACTTGGCCGACTTGCTGTTTATTGATACCGCTAACGATGATGGTCATCTTTTCGTTGGTAACGGTGATGCCCTCTGGGGCTTTATATTTGACTGGGTGTGAAAACCCAAGCGCCATTTCCAGCTCGTTGTTGCTGGAGCTGACGCGGAAACCGACACCATTGACCTCGAGACGCTTCTCGTAGCCCTTGGTGACGCCGATTACCATGTTGTTGATCAGCGCGCGCATCAGACCGTGCTGGGCGCGAGCAGTTTTGGACTCATCCTTCGGATGAACCGTGACTTGTCCGTCTTCGACTTTCACCTCAACTGCTGGCGTGATGAATTGTGTCAATTCACCTTTCGGGCCCTTTACGACCACGTCACCAGAGTCAACCGTGATTGTCACACCGGCCGGAATAACCACCGGCAGTTTTCCGATTCGACTCAGACTCATTACTCACCTTTCGTGTGATTTGATATTAACCCTGGTATTTTAGCATAGATTAGGGGTGAAATGCAAGGTTTTTGATCGTTCTACTTAGTTACCGTACGGGATGAGTAGAATAATCGCCAAAATGCCGAGAGTAATATATGTCGCTAGGGCGGCTTTGGCCAAATATGGCTCTTTCATATCGTAGATTTTACGCACTCCGTAATAATCCCATAGCCGCCAGCCAGAGATCATTAAAAGAATACCGGCGAAGATACTTAAATAGCCGCTGATATCGATATGCCAAAGAAAGTTTGGTGTATCAACTAGAGCGATGAATGTAGCCACTCCCACTGTCGACCAGAAGCGTATCTGGGGTTTTCGCCCGACAGCGATAAAGCAAGTAGCAGCAATCATAATGAGTTCAATGAGAGGATTTTGCATGAACAGTACCTGAATATAATAACTAGGAACTCCCTGCCTGGAATCAGCACTGCCGATAAGCCAGCCTATTCCGTACAGTAGCGGCACCATAACGACAATAGATAACAAGAAGGGCAAAAAATCAGCAGCTAAGACGTCTTTAACAGTTATTTCTGTCTGATTCGGCGTTTTTGTCATATGGAGGAAGCTACGCATATGATTGCAGTATAGCAAAATATATTCTTAAATATCGTAAACGTCTATCTCGATCGCCTTAAGTATCTGCCCGATTAGCGCATTGTCTGCCATCTCTAGCCATCCTTCGCCACCAATAACACAGCCGCCGATAATTGAATTCAACGTATCTCTACTCAACAATACTTGCTCGTAGTTATGCGAACACCTAACCAACGCTGCCTGCAAATTATTGCAAAATGACGACGCTGATAAAAATTGTACATATTCCATGAATTCGCACTTTAACTGGTCGACTATGTTATCATCTTTCTTGATTAGTCCGAGAAACATCCGATAGCCAACCGACTTTGACGCTTCAGACCATTGATCGCCACGATCGTATACTGTATGTTTTTCGCGAATCATCACTAAAAAGTTAAGCGCCACAGCCTGCATGACAACCGCCGCCAGTGCTTGATCAACTGGCGATTGGATGTATTTTTCATCAACCGAATATTCTAAAACATATTCAGGAAAAAAACTTTTGGACTTTCTATCATATTTTATGTACGGGACACTAAAGAGTGTGTTCACAGAACTCTTATCATCGGCTTGGCGATACATCAGATCGCTCTGCTGGCGCCACGCGGAAGACTGTACTACACATAATTTATGTAGTAATTCATCTTGTACTAACTCTGTCACCGCGCGATTCGTCTCTATTCCGCACTCGCTAGCCGCCCGCAGGGCAGCGCTTCCCGGAATATCCCTTTTGTCGAATAGTCGTAGTACTTCATTGTAAGCGTCTTGCACCTCTGGGTTGTAGAATTCAGCGTCTATAAAACAAGTATCGCCGTACGTTTTTGCCGTTAAGGTAATATCGCTTGAAATAAAAAATCCCCTACTCTGAAGATATTTCATAACATATTGGGCAAGTAAATGCTCATAAATATGAGCCAACAAGCCGTTGTTTTCAACTGTTTTATATAAGGATGAATACATCATTTTGTTGGTCTCTTTGCGAAATAAGAGACATCCCAGACAGTCACTATAATATCTGAGGCTTATTCAATTATAGTACATACCTATTGGATTAGCGATATTTCGCAAATTGCTATATACTTTTGGTATTACATAAGTAAGCTGGAGGTTACGCGTGACAGAACCGTATGAAATAGAGCGTAAGCGTCAATTTGTGGGTGATTTAGAGGCGTTTATTGCGCAACTGGGCTCTCAGGGATTTTTTCTGGCTGGCGAAACTACCGAAATTGACACTTATTATTCCCGACCTGACGTTAATTTCATGCAGACGGTTGAATGTTTACGGGTTCGACAGCGTGATGGTTTTACTGAAATAACCTATAAGCCACCGACCAATCAGCGCACACACACTGAGGATGGAATTATTGTTAAGCCAGAAACTAACCTGCCAGTCAGTCCAGAGAATGCGGCCGTCGCTAAGCAGCTGCTAGCAAATCTTGGAATGGTGAAATTGGTCGAGGTCAATAAGTTTCGACGGATATTTAAGTGCGATGGCGAGCCGGGGCTAACGATTGCTATTGATGAGATTAGTGGTGCGGGTGTTTTTATAGAAACGGAAATCATCAGCGAAGATAAAGAGTCGGCTCTGCGGCGAATTGAGGATATTGAAGTGCAGATAGGGGTCGATAGGCTTGAAGTCGTTACTCGGCCGTATCGTGATATTTGCATGGGTATATCTTTGAAAGGTTGTCAACCAGCGTAGAATCCAATTTTTCTTGTTTGATTTCATGAATATCGAAATAGTTAAAGTTTGAAACTTCGTCTGTTTTACGAGGTGCCGTTAGTAGAGTAACTTTGTAAGCAATGATCAGAACAGGGTCATCGAACTTTGTATTCCAAGTTGGAATAATCAAGGGATTTTCTGCAGCGACTTCGATATCTGTTCCTAATTCTTCCAGGAACTCTCGTTTCAACGCTTCCGTAACATCCTCACCATGTTCCAGACCGCCGCCAGGAAGATCCCATGAGTCACTCCTCTCTTGAACAAACAGTAGTTTGCCTGAAGAATCACGTACCAATCCCTTGACTACTACCCGATATGCTGATTTTATGGCTTTTAGCATTTCAATCTCCTTATGCAATACGAAAAGTGTAGCATAAAAATAAACGCCCTACAACGAGGACGTTTATTTTGTTTATTGCGATGTTTTAATACACCTTCAACAACAATTCACCGCCAAGTTTAGCCTTGGCTGCTTCGGCGCCAGTCATGACACCTTTTGAGGTTGAGATGAGTACTAGACCGCGGCCGCTTTTCACCTTTGGAATCTCGCTAGCGCCGACGTAGACACGACGGCCTGGCTTTGAGACACGAGTGATCTCGTTGATGGTGCTGTTGGTACCTTCTTCGTTGATGGTAACGACCAGCACGCCACGAGGCTTGGCGTCCTCTAGTTTAACATCTGCGAGGTAGCCGTTTTTGACTAATTGTTCAGCGATGACTTTCTTCATCTTGCTACCTTTCTACCGTGTTTAACTACTACTTTTACACGGTGGGTAGATTATTTATTTGGCTTTGTATAGCGGCCTGCAACTCTGCGCTTTCGCTTGCCCATGGAATGTGTTGTGTGAGTTCATCAACTGTTACAAATTTAGCATACCTTATCTGCTCTTCCTGTATTTGCTCTTCGTCCTCGTTCTGTTGATGCAAGATACACTCATCGGCATTCTTATCAAGTTTCAAGCTAACCCGAAGTTGTAAGTACTCGTCATCATTTTTTAAGCTATCTGTTTCCAAAATATCGTAATAACCAAAGAACTTATACTGACTAGATACGCTGTCTGTATTAATTCCCGTTTCTTCTTCTACTTCACGTACAATAGTTTGCAAGTAGGTCTCGTGCTTATTTGGTTTTCCACCGGGTAGCTGCCACTTTCGACCATCCTTAGAGACGATGGCTATTTTATTATCGTGAGTAAAAAGCCAAGCATATACCTGATTTACTGGAAGAGCCTGATCTTCCAGGTGAATTTCTTTACCATCTTTCCAAGTGCGTGCTTTAATAGTTTTTCTTATGGTGTCCATGATATCTCCTAAATTTATTGCCTGGGCTAGCCAGCCTAGTCTATTATACTTTATATCCCCGGGTGTCAGAAAGTGTCCTGCGTTTTCTTTTATAGCACAGAGCGACATGAGAGCATCTTCGATGCTGTCTGCCGTATGGAAAGCGTTGGCCTGGGTTAAAGACACCGTTATATCGTACTGGCGAGGGTGCATTCCATGGTTCCATAGATTAATCTCTTCATCTGTGACCCACACCTTGTCAATAGGTCTATAAAAATCTCTTAGGCTTGGATAGCCATTTATCCCGTGCTTTAAACTTAATAATTTTTTCTGAGTATCTTTTTCTGATGTTAGAATCATTGCGATTACTGCATGATTTGCCAAATAGTGCTTCATGTCAGCATAGAAATGCTTCTCTCGAGAGTCTCTGTAGATAAATTCAAAAGCCTGCTCAGGTAGTACGAGACGCTTCTTGTGCGCTACTTCAATTCCGAAACCTTCTAAATTGCTCGTGAAGGAAGCCTCTATCCAGTCAAACCCTGGCTTTATAAAAGCAAAGCCTATTTTGTCTGCAATAGAGTTATCGCGTATTCTTCTATTGATTGATTCGCTAATATGTTGATCCCCCATAGGCTGTATTATACTAAAGTATGTGCTAGAATAATAGTCAAGTATTCAGAGGTTAGTATAAGTATGAAGTATGTAGTAATTATTCCAGCCTATAACGAAGCACCACGAATAGGGGAGGCCCTCAAGGCCCTTGCCTTAGCGGCGGAAAGAGCTAGACCCAATCAGCTACTGGAAATAATTATTGCGTTCAACGGATGCAATGATGGTACTCAGGACGTAGTAACTAGTTTCGGCCGTCGCCTAAAGCTACCTATTCACTCGCTTCACTGCAAAAAGGGCTATGTTAATGCTATCAATAGTCTAGTAAAATATTGTAATAATTATTATAAAAATATTCCAATAATAAAGACCGACGCAGACAGCATGCTAGATGAAGATGCCATAAGCATAGTACTTGATGAATTATATGAGCACAATAGTCTACTCATAGTTGGTGGGCACCCGGTGCCTATAGTCCAATCGTCCTGTAGTATATCGGCGATAAAAGCCAGGATTATTTCGGTCAGGGCTATATATCCCTTATCGCAAGTATCTTGCTTTGATGTAAGAAAATATCATGAAATATGCAAGAACAGTCCTCAGCCCAATATAGGAGATCATGAATTAACGTTAAAAATATTTTTTCATGGCAGGTTTTGGTGTGTTAGGGCTATTAGTTATTTAGTAGACCTACCCTCAGGAGTTTTAGGTGACGATGTATTCTTTACAGCTTGGATTTATAAATCATACGGACCGGGAGTTATTCGTGTTCGCTATGACGCAAAAGTAATATATAGACCTTACAGCAGCCTACGTAGACACTGGATGGTTTATAGAAGAATTTATGAGGATAAAAGGTTGGTCGCAAGTATCCCCGGCTACAAGGATATACAAAATCTACAGAGGGTAAGATTAAATTGGAGATACATTATAAAAAACGCAACTAGGACCGATAAGGTGCTATTTGTAGTATATGCGATGATCGATACATTAGAGCGTTTTAGCTTCCGTTTTATTAAGTATAAAGATTCTTTTTGGAGTTATCAAGACAAGGAGTAGTCTATGAATATCGTTATCTCAAATTCGAGAGCAAGTTACTATATCGGGGGCACTGAAGTAGTATCTATGCATCAGGCTATATGGCTAGCTAAGGCTGGCCATAGTATCAGATATATAATCAGAGAAGTTGACGACGAATTACTTAGTGGCTACTTCCAAGATTTTCTCCAGAAAATATTGACTGAATCACTGTCAATTAATGTGGAGAGAGTGCCTATGGCGGGGCCTTTTGGCGACGGTATCTCGTGGGATATATGGGATAAAGAAGCGCAACTATTTGGAATATCTGCACAAGATGCTTACCTAAACTCAGTGGCGTGGGCAGACCTTATGGTAACCCATATGTCAACAGACGCTATCTATATACCCAGAGGGATTCCTCATTGTTTACATTTACATGGGACGCCAAAAAATCACAGCACAATCATTGATCAAGCCATGGGATATCCATCTCATACAATAGCGCATTCCACCTCTATATACGATTGGTGGCATAATCATTATCCTGATGTTCCTATGGAAGTGTTTAGGAACGGTGTTCCAGTCGATACGTTTTATGAGGCGATTGAAGCTGATCGACCTATAGACATACTGTATGTAGGAAGGATTCTAAAACATAAGGGCATCGAAGATATTCTCCTAGCAGCAGACCCTGAGCAAAGGATAGTAATAGCCGGTAAGGGGCACCCGGAAGCAGTAGCTAGGCTAAAGGCTATTGTCTCTGACCGCAAGCTTCAGGTCTTGTTTGTCAATTCACCCAACAACAAAACGTTGGTTAATCTTTACAAGAATTCAAAGATATTTGCTTGCCCATCGCGGGGCAAGGAAGGAGTGTTGACGACAATGCTTGAAGCGGGAGCCGCGGGATGCGCTGTAGTTACTTCTTCAGGGTCTGGTATGACGGATTTGGCGGTCCATAATAGCAACAGTCTCATTATAAGGCCAGGAAATACTAAAGAATTGAGAGAGGCATTTGCAAAGCTATTACATAATAAGGGTACTCGGTTGAGGTTAGCTAAGTCAATGCAGGACACAATCGCCGAGAACTGGTCTTGGAAATTTAGAATTAAGCAGCTGGAGGAGATTTATGATAGAGCAAGCAAGTTTAGTATCTCATAACATGAAATATCATTTTCAAGTAGTAGGAGACGACTCTTTTATTGATCGCACTTTAGGTCATAGATTCTGGCGGCAGTATACAATAGGCGATGTAAAAAAAGATATAGAGCCGCAAAAGGGTTCGGGAAAAATAATCCAATCGTCTACTCTTGAATTTGGTGATGATTTTATAAATTGCGATATCAATCATATATTTTCTGGCATTAAGTATGTGTCGCTGCATGCTGAGGCGGCACGCCAAGAAGTCGGACAATACACCGTCCACGGTAGTGTAATAGCCCTAGGGGAAGTAGCCATAGCTGCTGTTGGCGGCGTGTCTGGTATAGGAAAAACCACTATAGCTTCAACTGCTCAGAAGCAAGCAGGCTGGAGTTGGCTATCTGATGAAAAATTTGAAATAGATCAAACAGGACACTATTTAGGCGGCCTGGGTGAAGTGCTCGATGATTCAAAGTCCCGAGCTGCTGCTTCCAGTGAGTCTCCCGTCAACCGCAATGAGGATCCAGCTTCTTTGCCTATCTCGGCCTTTGTTATACCCATAGTAACAAGAGAGGATGGGATTACTGTGCATGAGTATGACCAAGAGAAAGCCATGTATCATTTTTATGGTGAGCTGACAAAAACTATCTCAGCCGGACATGCACTACTGTACGGATACGATTGTCCGCTCCAGTCCACTGATAATGAGCAGATTGCTGCTAATAGATATAAGACCGCCAAATATCTAGCGAAAAATATAAGGATGATATATTTAAGGGGCACTCCAGAAAAAATATTAGACGTATGCGCAACTAGATACCTCCCCTGACCGCCTTAATCTGATCTATCAGTTCTTGAGAAGTAAATTCACGAACTGTTGCGATTTCTTGCCACTCACTATTACTACTACTCGATATCGGATATATTATGCGTCTCCACCTATATCTTTCAGTAACTATAGAGTCATCGTAGGGACTTATCCTGGAATATATTAATAATGAACCATTCTTGATATCAGAATGTTCTAGTAGTTCTTGTCGGTCATATTCTTCTGGTAGCCAACTTTCTATACAGTATCTAGCAACCCCTATTAGGCCTATGTGGGCAACCAACAGCACGCTGTCTCTTGCACTGTATCCTGTTAAGTTCTCTCTTGCAAAATCTCGAAACCTACCCTGTAGTCCTACTTGGCTTTCGCCGCCGTTAAAGTAGAAGCTCCACACGCTCTTACCCCTATCCCCCGATTGTATCTTCTTTTTCATTTCTTGCAAGATATGCAGATTAGAAGCTTCACCATAGCCCTGTTCACTAAGCCTATCGTCTATACGCCATTTTATCGCAGTTCCCTCAGATAGTACTGCGGCGGTTTGTCTTGTTCTAAAATAGGGAGAGGTCCAACAAGTATTAAACGTGGCTAGACCCCCCATATACCTATCTATCCAAGACCGAGCGCCTTTAGCTTGTTCAATACCCAAATCACTAAGAGTGTGCTTCCAGTCGGGCTGACTAAGTAGCTCTTCGCTTTCTCCAGGATCAAAACTAACATCTTTGCGTCTGGCTGAATAAAAATCATTAGCCCTTGTACGACCGTGTCGCATAAGTACAAGTTGTCCGGGTAGGGAATCTCTGGGTATTCTGAGTGCATTCATAACTGTCAACTCTATCACATTATTTACATAAAGTCAATAAAACGCAGTCTCCCTCTATCTTTGCAATAAAAAGCAGGTTTCATATACTGCAGGAGGAATACTTACTGGCTTACAGAAAGGAGGCCTTCTATGTGACCTGCTCTACTAGTCCTAACCCGCCAAGGGGGCTGGAACCATCACCATGCAACCGCTGGCCGTAGACTAGCTATCCTCTATAGTTATCGCCAGAATGTAGTGCGCATCCGCCTGTCTGGGACACATTTATTCGCTAGTATGACCTTCACCACGAGAGATATTGCAGAGACCGTGAGACTTTTGCACTTAACTACCTCGAGGAGTAAAAACTAAAGAGCGACAATTATCGCTAAACTCTAATTATTAAAAGCACTCCCCATTTGAGGAGCGCTCTTGTGTTTCTGGCGTGATTGTGATGTCGGGAAGCTAGTACACCTTCAACAACAATTCACCGCCAAGTTTAGCCTTGGCTGCTTCGGCGCCAGTCATGACACCTTTTGAGGTTGAGATGAGTACTAGACCGCGGCCGCTTTTCACCTTTGGAATCTCGCTAGCGCCGACGTAGACACGACGGCCTGGCTTTGAGACACGAGTGATCTCGTTGATGGTGCTGTTGGTACCTTCTTCGTTGATGGTAACGACCAGCACGCCACGAGGCTTGGCGTCCTCTAGTTTAACATCTGCGAGGTAGCCGTTTTTGACTAATTGTTCAGCGATGACTTTCTTCATCTTGCTGGACGGAACACGAACTTCCGTCTTGCCAACCAGTTTCGCATTGCGAATGCGCGTCAGAAGGTCGGCGATTGGGTCTGTAGTTTGCATAGACATTGTCGAATCTCCTTTCCTTCTTACCAACTACTCTTTGTTATGCCTGGGATTTCGCCCTTGGCTGCTTTTTCGCGGAAATTGATGCGGCTCAGGCCAAACTGGCGCATGTAGCCACGTGGACGGCCGGAAATGCTGTCGCGGTTCTTGTGCCGGGTTGGGCTCGAGTTGCGAGGCAGTTTCTGCAAACCGTCGAGGTCGCCAAGTTCTTTGAGCTCAGCGCGCTTTGCAGCGTATTTTGCGATCATCTTCAGACGCTTTTTGTCGCGAGCGACCATTGATTTCTTAGCCATTACCTGACGCCTCCTTTCTTCTCAAACGGCATACCAAATTTCTCGAGCAAGGCTTTTGATGCTTCTTTGTTGCCGTTCTTGATGACAAATGTTACTTGCAACCCGTGCAAAATCTGCGTTTCCTCGAAGGTCAACTCTGGGAAAATTGACTGCTCGATGATACCCAGGTTGTAGTTACCACCTTTGTCAAATTTCAGGCCAACGCCGTGGAAGTCGCGGACACGAGGCAAGGCAACGTTGATCAAACGATCCATGAACTCGTACATCCGAGCACCACGTAGCGTAACGCTCACACCGATTGGTGCGCCCATACCTTTACGGATGCTAAAGCCAGCGATTGACTTCTTTGCCTGGCGGGCGACTGGTGCCTGACCAGTGATTTTCTCAACGGTGTTTTTGACAATTTCAAAATGACGCTTGTCATCTTTCTTTTTGCCGGTGCCAACGCTCACGATGATCTTTTCCAAAGCTGGCACTTGGTGCACGTTCTTTAGATCTAGTTCGGCTTGCAGTTCCTTCAGGTATTTCTCCTGGTACAAGGCTTTCAAGCGAGGAGCTGGCACGACGGTTTTCTTCTCTGCCATTATTTAATCTCCTTATTTTTTGCTTGGCGAGCGACGCGAGTTTTGCCGCCGTCAGCATTCTTTACTAAACCAACCCGGCTGGTTTTGCCTGACTTTTCGTCGACAACCAGCGCGACTTTGCTGATGTCCATCGGTACGTGGATATCTTTCTTGCCGCCTTTTGGATTGTACTGGCTTGGCTTGACGTGGCGGTGTCCGACGCCAACACCTTCGACCAAAACAGTTTGATCTTTGGTGTTAACTTTCAAGACTTTACCAGTCGTACCTTTGTTTTTACCAGCAATGATTTTTACGGTGTCATCTTTGTGAATACGAGCCATTAGAGTACCTCCGGAGCTAGGCT
>CAMUPZ010000015.1 GCA_947095985.1 uncultured Candidatus Saccharibacteria bacterium
AAAATTAAGACGATTGTGCGGGAAATTGTTAGTTCGACGGCGATTCGCGTGGAAGTTCAGAATGATGGCTTTTTGATGAGCCGCAAGGGACTGAATTTACCGGACACAGATTTTGGCGGTGATATTTTAACCCCGAAAGATATTGCCGATTTGGAATGGGCCGCAGGTCAGGACTTTGACTACGTGGCACTGAGCTTCGTGCAGAAAGCCGATGATATTATCGATTTGCGCCGTCGGCTGGTAGAGCTAGGTTCAACTGCTGATATTATTGCTAAGATTGAAACCAAGTCGGCTGTTGACCCAGAGAACTTGGAGGAAATTGTTAAGGCTAGTGATGGCGTGATGGTGGCACGCGGTGACTTGGCGGTGGAGGCTGGTGCGGAAATAGTGCCAGTTATGCAGCGTCGGATTATCGCTCTGTGTCGTAAATATTGTAAGTTGGTTATTGTTGCTACACAAATGATGGGCAGCATGGTTGATAATCCAGAGCCAAGCCGTGCCGAAGTAAGCGACGTGGCGAATGCTGTTATTCAGGGCGCAGACGTAGTTATGTTGTCTGATGAAACTGCCAATGGTAAATATCCTATTGAAACCGTCCAAGCAATGCGAAAGACGATTATTTACACCCAAGAACATAGCGAAGTTATGTTGGTAGAAAAGGCTGAAATGCGCGAGAAGACTGACGCGATTTTAAGCTACACAGCAGCACAGCTGGCAAGGAGAATTAAAGCACGAGCTATTATCGCAGAGACTAATACTGGAGCAACTGCCGCAAATGTTGGTGCATATCGTCCTAATTTGCCAATTGTTTGCGTGACTGAAAATGTTAAAACTGCACAAAAGTTGGCGTTAAGTTACGCCTCTCGTCCTTATGTTCGACCAAATAATACGGACGCAGCCATTAAATTGGCTGAAGAGCTGAAGCAGGAGGGCTATTTTGGCAAAGACCCAGTCACAGTCGTATTGGTCAGTGGTCACCACCCAGAGCCAGGCCGAACTGACAATATCCAAGTTAAAACATTGTCATAAGGAAAAATTGGGTGGGCAGAAAATTTCCAAAGCAAACGATTCGCGACGTTGATTTACGCGGCAAGACTATTCTTCTGCGATCGGATTATAACGTTCCGCTAACAAAGCGCGGTCACATTTCTGATGACCTAAGAATTCGTGCTTCTCTGCCCACCCTGCGCTATCTTCTGGAGCAGAATTGTAAGATTATTATCATGTCGCATTTGGGGCGGCCAAAGGGCAGGGATCCTAAACTTAGCCTGAAGGTTGTAGCTGATCATTTGTCTAAGTTGCTGGGTCGTCCGGTAAAATTATTGGATGATTGCGTAGGCGAATCAGTTCGCCAGACTGTCCGTCGTGCGCCACTAGGCAGTGTCATTATGCTGGAAAATCTGCGTTTTTATGATGAAGAAGAGGCGGATGATTTGGTGTTTGCTAAGTCGATTCAGCGAGCAGTCCGGGCGGATTATTTTGTACAGGATGGATTTGCGGTGGCGCATCGAGCGCACGCGAGCACGCATGCTATTTCTCTTTGTGTGCCAGGGCTAGCAGGTTTGTTGCTCGAGAAAGAATACATAACGATAACTAAAGCGATGAGTAGTCCTAAGCGTCCGCTGGTGGCAATTATTGGTGGCGCAAAAGTAAGCGACAAAATTTCTCTGATAAAGCGCTTGATAAAAAAAGCTGACCGAATTTTAATTGGTGGCGCAATGTCAAATACGTTTCTTCATTGTCGTGGTGTAAATATTGGCAAGAGTGTTTTTGAGCCGGGGATGGAGAAGGTTGTCTCAGAAATCTATGACCTGGCAGCCGCTAAAGTTGGCCCCGAGAATGTCGATAAGTTTTTGGTCTTACCGGTGGATGTGGCGGTGGCGAAAGAGATTTCTAAAGATTGTTGCAGACGAGAAGTTAGTGTTGATCACATAAAAGGTGATGATATTGCACTTGATATTGGCAGCCAGACTATTGAGGCTTTTACAAAAATATTAGCGGACGTCAAAACCGTTATTTGGAATGGGCCCTTGGGGTATGCAGAAATTGATAATTTTGCGATTGGTTCAGCGCGAGCTGCCCTAGCGATTGCCCAGAATAATGAGGCTACCTCAATTGTTGGCGGCGGGGATACAGCGGATTTTATATTGAAGTGGGATGGTCATGATGGGGCTAGCTTTACGCACGTTTCCACTGGTGGTGGTGCTAGTATGGCCTTGATGGCTGGTAAAAAATTGCCCGGAATTGAAAGTCTACTAGACTCATACGGCATGAGGTGATAAACTAAGCATAAGGATTATCTCATGAGAAAAAAGTTAATTATCGGTAACTGGAAAATGAACTTCAATATGCATGAGGCAAGCTTATATTTGCATAAGCTAATGAATATGCTGCCGTCTCATCGGGATGTTGAAGTGGTATTGGCGCCTACGATTTTGACGCTGCAGAGTTTAAGTTTGCAGGTTAATCGGCGGATTGCTAAATTGGCAGCCCAAAACTGCTATTGGCGAGACTCCGGGGCTTACACCGGCGAGACCCCGGTGGCACATCTTCGGGGAATTGCTGATTATGTTCTAATTGGACATTCAGAAAGACGATATATTTTTATTGAGAGCGAGAAGGATATCAGGTTGAAAGTTCAGGCGGCGATTCGTAATCGGATACGTCCAGTCCTGTGTATTGGCGAGACTATTCAAGAGCGAACGCTTGGCGAAACAAAAGATGTTTTAGCGGATCAGCTGACTAGTGGATTGGCAAATGTCACGGCGGAAGAGCTTGGCGAAGTGGTTGTGGCTTATGAGCCGGTTTGGGCAATTGGTACTGGTGATAATGCTAAGGCGATTGATGTAAAAAAAGCCGCACAAATGATTCGGCGGCACATTGCCCATCTGTACGGTAAAAAGGCGGCAGAATCAGTACGTATTTTGTACGGAGGCAGTATTACACCAGCGAGCGCCGCAGACTACTTGGCGATTGACGAACTTGATGGTTTATTGGTGGGGGCGGCAAGCTTAGACGCATATCAATTTAAGGAGATAATTTCAAAGGCGCATAAAGGTTAAAAATAGGGGGCATATGACAGATATTGATTTTGATGAGTTGGATAGAGCGGTTAATTCTCTAATGAGTAAGCAGCAAGAAAAGAATTCAGTGGATGCCGAAGTAAAGCATGACGTCGAAACACCTTCTATGGAGGAGAAAAAAACCATAGAAACTAGTACTCTTGGTTCAAGTTTTGCGCCGCCAGTTACGCCTTTTGCCCCTGCTTTAGACGCGCCTTCTCCTAGTCCAACCACTTCAGCGCCAAGCGTCGAGTCTAAAGCAGAACTGCAGGCTCCTCAGGATAGTCTGGTTGAAAAACCTGATATCATTTCTGCGCCCGCCGCTACTGTTGCACCTAGCAGCACACTTAATCAAGCCCCAGATTCGACGCCAAAAGAAAATAAAACTTCCCCAGTAATTGCCAGGCGCCCGACGGGCCGATTCATGGATGTCGTTCGTCCATCATCTGTTAACAATATTCAGAAGTCAGCATCATCGGCACCATCTCGAACTGGCGTATCAATTCAGCCTTCAGCTGATTTGGTGGATGTAGTTAATATGACAGGTAAAACTTCACCGATTGAGGAGGAGTTGTCGGCTGTAGATAATCAGCTTGATAGTTTAGACGATACTCCTGATTTGAAGGACATACAGAACGAGTCGGCTTTTGCGGCGATAGAAGACGCTCCTGTTGAAGAGTTGTCATTGACCGATAAGATAGCGCAGTCATTGTCTGAAAGTAATGATTCTGTCGCTTCTCCATTAGCCGAACCGTTAGAGTCTCCATTTATTGCTAATGTTGAAGTTGAGAAGAGGCCTCTTGGTGCTGTTGATCAAAACGCTATGGAATCTGAGACTGACGTAGAGGAAGATGAGTTTGAGTCTGGATCTGCAGACTTGGAAGATATGAAATTGAACCATCAGTATAATTCTGATTTATCTAATTACACTATGGATAAGGAAGCTTTAAGTGAGACTCCAGATTCAATGATGGACCTCAGTCCGGAAATTATAGCAATTGAAGAAGCGGGCATCCCTGGTGTGTCAGAAATGGATGAAACTGCTGATAGTGAACCTAATACGCAGCCTAGCCTGCCTAACTCTAAGTCTGATGACACGCCACAGCAATATTCTTCTGAAAATGAAATGGTCGACTCTGAGCCAGCGCCTATGTTTGCTGCGGTGTCTACGGAAGTAAAGCCGCCTCGCAGCGAGGAAAAGAAGAAAACTGGTCTGTTGACTCTGTTGTTAATTATTTTGTTCCTGGTAGTCGGTGTTGCTGGCGGTGCTGTTTCCTACTTTTTGCTGATAAAATAGATACATGACTAATTTTACGGATGGTTTGAATGACGAGCAAGCTCGGGCGGTGGCGCATGGCGACGGGCCTCTATTGATTTTGGCGGGTGCTGGTTCTGGAAAGACAAAAACACTGACACATCGAATTGCTTATTTGATTGGTGAATTAAAGGTTTTTCCTAGCCGAATTTTAGCAGTAACCTTTACTAACAAAGCCGCCAAGGAAATGCGGCAGCGATTGGCGCAATTGCTGGATGAGGACGCTGATAATCGTCAATTTATGCCGTGGATGGGGACGTTTCATAGTATTTGCGTACGAATGTTGCGGATGGACGGCGCAAATATTGGATTAGATAAGCGGTTTCTTATTTATGATACTGACGATCAAGTAAGTCTGATGAAACAAATCATGAAAGCGTGTGGTCTGACGGATAAAGATATTAAGCCGCGGGCGGTGCTTTCGGTTATTTCAAACGCTAAAAATGAAATGCGCAGCGCGGAAGATTTTTCAATGTCAGCGCGCGGCCCTAGGGAGCAGAAAATTGCTGAATTGTTCTTCGCCTATGAAAAAGCTTTGAAAGAAGCGGTGGCGCTCGACTTCGATGACTTATTGATAAAAACCGTGGAATTATTACAGAATAGTCCAGAGATTCGCCAGAAATGGCAGCGACAGTTTGAGTATATTCTAATTGACGAGTATCAGGATACAAATGCTGTGCAGTACGCACTAATCAAATTGTTGGTTAACGAACGGCGTAATTTATGCGTAGTTGGTGATGATGCACAGTCGATTTATAGTTTTCGCGGCGCTGATTATACTAATATTCTTAATTTTGAGCGCGATTTTCCGGGGACAACCGTGGTTAAATTGGAGCAAAATTATCGCTCGACGGGCGCAATCTTAAATATGGCAAATTCACTAATTAGCCACAATATCCATCGGACTGACAAGAATTTGTGGACGGCAAATGGTGACGGCGTTGATCCAAAATTATGGCAACTGTATAGCGAGTCAGAAGAAGCGCTGGCGATTGCAAATGAGATTCAAGCGCAAATTGCTAATGGCCGCCAGTATGGCGATGTGGCGGTGTTGTATCGGACAAATGCTCAGAGCTATGCGATTGAGCGAGCACTCAGGCAGAGCTACATTCCGTATAAAATTGTCGGCGGCTTAAGGTTTTTGGATCGGGCGGTCATTAAAGACGTGCTGGCTTACCTGCGTTTGCTGTATCAGCCGAGCGATCGGGTTAGTTTTTTGCGAATCGTCAATACTCCAAAGCGTGGAATCGGCGCAGTCAGTGTGGCTAAGTTTTTGGAATGGAACACGGCTTCGGGTCGAGATATAATCAGTGGTCTTTTGGCGGTTGAAGAGGCGGATAATTTGACGGCGCGAGCAAAACGACCTTTGCTAGAGTTGGGAAAAATCCTGGAGGAATTACAGTGGGAAATTGATGGTTCGCCAGCAGAGTTAATTGAAAAGATAATGAAACAAACTGGTTATGGAAATTTTATCAATGACGGCACGCCTCAGGCCGATGAACGGATGGAAAATATTGGTGTTCTTGTAGCGGAGGCGAAGGCTTATGTTGATGTGGCGACTTTCCTAGAAGAAATGGCGTTGATGTCTTCGGCGGATACTGCAGCCGATCAGCAGGTGACTTTGATGACGCTACATGCTGCTAAAGGATTGGAATTTCCGGTGGTTTTCTTGGCGGGGCTGGAAGAGGGAATCTTGCCACACGCACGAGTGTTTGATAGCGGTAAGGCCGACGATATTGAGGAAGAACGCCGGCTGTGTTATGTCGGCGTGACGCGCGCCAGGGAGGAGTTGTTTGTTAGTTGCGCCAGTTCCCGGACACAATTTGGACAAATTGGTTATAATATGCCGTCGCGATTCTTGGATGAAATGGGGCTGTTAGCGGGTGGGGTTGATAAGCCAGCTCAGCCGATGATAGAGCCTGAATTTTATGCGGAGGATATTGGATTAGAGGTGGGCGATCGTGTGCGCAGTCCAAGCTTCGGGTCAGGTGAGGTTATTGATAGCGAGGGTCTTGGCGTGACGGTGAAATTTGACGACGGAAACATTAAGAAGTTGAATGTTGAATTCGCGCGCTTGGAGAAAATTTGATATAATAATATCTGCGCTGTGGCGCTTATGACGTATGAATTTAAGATTACAAGCAAGATATTATTCAACTAAAATTATGCTCTCCGCTGGCGCTATATTGACGTTGGTTGGTGGTTTATTCTTTGTTAATCAAGCTTTGGCTGACACCGCTAAACCAGTTGCTAAGGCTGGCGAAAGATTGGTGAATATTTACGATAGAGGTGTCGAAAAGACAATTGTTACTAAGGCGCGGACAGTTCGTGAGGCTTTAAAATTGGCTAAGATTTCTATTGATGAACGCCAAGACGTCGTTGAGCCTGGTTTAGATTCGGAGATGGTGGCTGAGAAATATAACGTTAACATTTTCCGCGCTCGCCCAATAACAATTGTTGACGGTAATAAACGCTTAAAAATTACCACTGCCGAACAAACACCAGCGTTGATTGCTAAGGCGGCGGGGCTTGAAGTTTTTACTGAGGATAAAACCACACTGGGTAAAGGTAATAATATAGTGGTTGACGGCGCAGACACAGTCATGAAAGTAGAGCGGGCGTCTGTGGTGAATTTTGTTTTATATGGTAAGGAGTCTGTGGTTCGTACTCACACAAAAACAGTCGATGAGTTATTGAATGATAAAAATATTACCTTGCAGAAAGACGATACGCTATCTGTTGATCGGTCAGCAAGAATCGTGCCCGGAATGAAAATTGAATTGTGGCGCAATGGCAAGCAGACCGTGACCGTGGAGGAAGATGTGAAATTCCAAACTGAAAAAGTTCAGGATGCTAACCGAGATTTGGGCTATCGGGAAGTAAAGCAGGCTGGTGAAAATGGTAAGAAAAATGTCACTTATGAAATTGAGATGAAAAATGGAGTAGAGGTTAGCCGTAAGGAGATCGCTAGCGTTGTAACGAAGGAATCTAAAAAGCAGATTGAGATCGTAGGTGCCAAAAGCTCGAACACATTTTCTGGCAGTTTTTCTGAGGCGTTAGCTCGACTAAGGAGTTGTGAGGGCAGTTATACTTCAAATACGGGAAATGGCTATTACGGCGCTTATCAGTTTGATAAGCGAACTTGGGGTAAATATGGTGGCTATGAGGTAGCCTCTGATGCGCCAGCTTCAGTGCAGGACCAAAAAGCTTGGGAGACTTATAAAGCTCGCGGCTGGCAGCCCTGGCCTACCTGTAGGATAAAGATGGGCTTGCAGGATATCTATAGATAATAATCTCGTAATTTGGTATAATCCCCTTAATGCACTCTGTGAGCTGTTGATTGATTATGCGAGCAAAAGGTTTATTTTTTGGAAAAATTATTAGCTTTGCTATGTTGATTATGATTGCAATGCCAATGTTGTCATTTGCCGAAGGAAAAAGTCCTAGTAGACATTTGGTTCGTGTATATGATCGTGGCGAAGAAAAAACAATTGTGACAAATGCCTTAACGGTGCGTCAGGCTCTGCAGGCCGCTAAGATTTCTATTGATGAGAAAATGGACACCGTTGAACCAAATATTGATATGGAGCTCACAGGTTCAAAATACCAGGTTAACATATTCCGCGCCCGCCCAATAACAGTTGTCGATGGCAATAAACGCTTAAAAATTACCACCGCCGAACAAACGCCAGCTTTGATTGCTAAGGCGGCGGGTCTGACACTTTATCGCGAGGATAAGACGCAGTTTACAAATTCTGAAAATCTTTTGGTGAATGGTGCGGGGTTGGTGATGAAAGTCGAGCGAGCTAAACAGCGAACGGTGACGGAAGAGGTTGATATTGATTTTCAGATTGAACAGGTAAAGGACGATTCTCAACCAATTGGCTTTAAGAGTGTGAGGCAGTTGGGTGAGAAGGGTGTAAGAAAAATGACGTACCAAGTTGAGGCTAGTAACGGTGTGGAAGTTAGCCGTAAGGAGCTATCTGGTGAAATTATCAAGCAGCCCAAAAAGCAAGTTGAAATAATTGGCACTAAACCTAAAAATCCACTGACTAAAAGCAAGGGCGCGCAGATATTTACAGACTCTAAGGGTGTGGCGCACCGTGAAACCTACTACGACCTGCCGATGAATATCGTCATCAATGCGTGCGGCGGCGGTGGCTACACGGTGCGGGCCGATGGCGCCAAGGTAGACAAGGACGGCTATATTTTAGTGGCGGCAAATTACGGTAATTATCCGCGCTGTTCGGTGGTGGAAACCAGTATGGGTCCTGGCAAGGTGTATGACACTGGCGGGTTTGCCGTGCGGCATCCGCATGGTTTTGATCTGGCGACAGACTGGACGAACGGAGATGGGCGTTAGATGGTGGGACCTAAAAAAGAGTTGGGGCAGCATTGGCTGCGAGATCCAGAGATACTGGCGGAGATTGCCGAGGCAGCGGAGCTGAGTAACGATGATATGGTTTTGGAGATTGGGCCGGGACTTGGCACGCTAACCAGCCGATTGTTGGCACGGGCTCAGCGCGTGGTGGCAGTAGAGTTTGACGCGGATTTGGCGCGCAAGTTACCAGGGCAGTTTCCTGGCAAGAACCTGGAAGTGATTAACGAAGATATTTTGCAGTTTGATCTGAAGCAGTTGCCGGCTGGTTATAAAGTAGTCGCCAATGTGCCATACTATATCACCAGCAAAATTGTCGAAAAACTAATGACGGCAGAAAATAAGCCGAGTTTGGCGGTGTTACTGGTGCAAAAAGAAGTCGCCCAGCGCATCGCAGCGGAGCCTGGTGAGATGAGTATTTTAGCGGTTAGCGCGCAGCTGTTTACCGAGGCGGAGCTAGACATTGAAGTACCGCGGCAATTTTTCACGCCACCGCCAAAAGTTGATTCGCAGGTGGTCGTATTGAGAACTCACACCGAGCCATTGGTCGCCGCTGAAGACCAAAAAGATTTTTTCCGCATCGTCAAAGCTGGTTTTTCGGCCAAGCGTAAAAAACTGCGTTCTAGTCTGAGCGGTGGACTGAGCGTCAGTAAAGCTAGCGCCGAACAGTTGTTAAAAAAGGCTGATATTTCACCTGATGTCCGTGCTGAAGATTTGGCGATTGACGATTGGCAGCGGCTGCTCAAAGAATGGCGGGCGTGATGATTGCGGCAGACCAGCCGACATGCTTTCCGCCTGATCTGTTGGTTGCGGTTTCGTCGAAAAATGACGGCACTATGCTCAATCGTATTCGCGGTCGCCATGTAGATGAGATCATGGGTAATAGGCGGCGGTTTTGTGATAAATCTGGTATTTTATATGATAATGTCGTCTATCAAATAATTTCCTACGACCAAGGGCATACTTTTGATAATATTGTTAGTGTCGCAGAGTTTGATAAGGTAAAACATAACAATGAGGGGATTTTTGCTGACGCTTTATATACCGAAAGTACTGGCGTGGGTTTGTTTTTACCGGTGGCGGACTGTATTGCTACTGTCATTTATGACCCGAAGCGCCGAGCACTAATGTTGACACATTTAGGTCGTCATTCAACAATTGTGAAATTAATGCCTCAGGCAATTTTATATTTTGTCGAGCGGGGTAGCCAAGTGAGGGATTTGCAGATTTGGATGTCACCAAGTATTACGCAGAAAAACTATCGTATGGATTATTTTAATTATGCAGATGATGACGACTGGCAAAATTTCTGTCATAAAAAGACTGATGGATTCTATCTTGATATGCAAGGATTTAATCGTTTGTTGGCTATTCGGTCAGGAGTTTCTTCTAATAATATTTTCATTTCACCAATTGATACTGCAGACAATCCAAATTATTTTTCACATTCATCAGGTGATATCGGTGGTAGATTTGCTATAGTTACATGTATGAAAAACGACTCAGTGGTTTTAAACTGAGCCGTTCTTTGCGCTAAAAGACTGAATTAATCTATTAGATTTTCGTGTTTCAAATCCTTAACGGCATTAGTGGCTTCTTCTTTGGTGAACCCCCATCCGTCGACAAGAGATTTTATTAAATTACTTCTGCTGTATTTTATATTTTTTAGATTATCTATAGCACGCAGCTTTGCTCGCTCGGTGTAATTAATATTATATTCTTCTAATACTTCACGGATGTATGATTCTGAATCCTTCATCTCTTGATCGCGGGCTATGTTGATTATTAGGGATTTTTTTGAAAGCATACCGTTATAGTTATTGCCTGTGGTGTAATTTTTTTCAATAAGATTACGTAGGTTGATCTTGAAGTCATAATTCAGACGCTGTAAACCTTCTTCTGCCTCTTCCTTAGTGAATTTACCGATCTCTTGCAGGAGTCTTAGGATGGAATTTCTTGAGATGGTGGGTTTCTGTCCTGATAGATAACTACTGGCTTCTAGTTGAGAGTTATGTGCAAAGTCAATTTTTACTATATTAAACACATTTTTGATCTCTTCTTTAGTGAATCCTTGTAAGGTGAGGAGATTTTCATATTTTACTTTTGATGTATGGTTGTAGGAATCTAGGGCTTTTAGAGCCTTTACAGCCTGCATTTGGAACATCCTAGCAACGTCGATTTCATGGTTTAGCTCATCAAGCGCTTTTTCAACCTCTTCCTTTGAGAATCTAAAATCACCCTTGGGTCCTGTATCGGTAAATCTTTCCATTAGTTTACTTTTGGAAATCCATACGTTAGGATCTTTGTTGATATCGGCTGATGGTGGTATGAAAAATTTTATTGCTCTTTTTGCGTTATTGATGGGATTGTAATTTGGATATATTATCTCTAGTAATTGGAGTGATGCAGTGTAGTCTAGTTTGTAGTAGGTTGAAATGTAGTGTGCAGCTCCAAACTTAGAGAATCTGGAATTATCTAGGTTTTGATATTTAGCTATTTCTGCTAATTCTCTCGAAAACCTCTTGTCCCATTTTCCGTCGCTTCCAACTACATAGTTGTCTGGCGTGATGGTATTCTTTAACATATCACCATCTTTACCGACGTAGTAGTCGCCAACCCATTGATTGGACAGCATGTGACCTTTAGTGTCGAAGTAGTACCATTTGTCACTAATCATTTTCCAGGTGTTTTCGGTCATATGTCCGCTGGTGTTAAAGTAGTACCAGTAGCCATTTATCCACTCCCACTTGCTATGTGTGATATATCCGCGTCCGTCAAAGTAGTACCACTTGCCGTCTATGTGCTGCCATTGATTTTTAGGGTAGCTGCCATCAGAATTTTTATACCACCATCCAACTGAGTCTCTCTGCCAGCTTCCTCCGTTGGCGCTCGCTGTTGCTGGTGTGTAGGCACCAACTATAGCAACGCTAATAGCCGCTGCTATCATTAAGTTTTTAATAAGTTTATTCATTACTCCTCCTAAGTATTATTGCAGTTACCATTGTAGCATGATTATTCAATATGGCCATCCAGTGGAGATACTCTGTTTAATTTGCTATAATTTACCTATGACTAAACAACACGCCTACATTACTACTGCTATTCCTTATGTCAACGGTTTGCCGCACATCGGGCACGCCATGGATTATATGTTGGCGGACGTGTGGACGCGGTATCAGCGGCAAAATGGCCGCGAGGTGCGTTTTCAGACAGGTGTGGATGAACATGGCAATAAGATTGCTGCCAAAGCTGCCAGTCAAAACCAAACACCGCAGGCCTATGTCGATCAAATGCATGTCAATTTTCAGAATATGATCGCTGAGCTGAACATTTCGGCGACGGATTTTATTCGCACAACTGATCCGCATCACGTTAGCGCGGTGCAGTATATTTGGCAGAAGCTGGCTGCGGCTGGCTACATCTACAAAGGCACGTATGAAGGCTGGTATTGCCAAGGTTGTGAGGCGTTCGTCACCGACAAGGAAGCAGCTGAGAATAACGGTGTTTGTCCTGATCATCAGGCGCCATACCAGCGGTTGAGCGAGGAAAATTATTACTTTAAGACCAGTGCTTTTTCGGACAAAATTCGCCAGGCAATTGAATCAAACAAGATGAAAATTGTGCCTGAATTTCGCAAAAAAGAGTTTTTGGAATTGATGAAAGATGGGCTGAAAGACGTGTCGGTTTCGCGTCCGCGTAAAAATCTGAGTTGGGGCGTGCCAGTGCCAGGCGATGATACGCAGGTGATGTACGTTTGGTTGGATGCACTGAGTAATTACATTACGGTCATCGGCTATCCTGACCGTCCAGAAGAGTGGCAGAGTTTTTGGCCAGCAAATGTGCAGGTGATCGGTAAGGACATTCTTCGTTTCCATGCTGGGATTTGGCCAGCGATGTTGATGGCGCTGGATTTACCGCTACCGAAAGTGCTGTTGGTACATGGATTTATCAACGTTGGTGGCGCCAAAATGGGTAAGAGTCTCGGTAACGGTGTTGGCTCAGCCGACATCATCCCGCACTATGGTGTTGAGGCGTTTCGCTATTATTTCCTGCGGCATGTACCGACGCAAGATGATGGTGATTTCACGTGGGAGAAATTTGAAGCGGCCTATAATGGCGAGCTGGGTAATGACCTCGGTAATTTGGTGCAGCGAGTGGCAAAGATGGTGCAGAATTATCAAGCTGGCGTTATCGGTGATGCACCACAAGCTGAGCACGATATGGGCCCATACCGCCAGGCGATGGAGAGTTTTATGTTTGACCAGGCTATGGATGAGATTTGGCGAATTATTCGCACGTTGAATCAATATATTGAGCGGGTCCAGCCATGGCAAGTCGCGAAAAATCGCGACAAGGATCCAGAGGCAGAGGCGCATCTGGGCGAGATTCTAGCGCATGCTTGCGGTGCTTTGTTGCAAGTTTCTGACATGCTGCGGCCATTTATGCCGCAAACTGCTGAGAAAATTCACGAGATGTTTGCTAGTGGTGTCGTGCCGTCAGAATTGACGCCACTATTCCCGCGCAAATATCTTCATACGCCCGATCCGCGCGCACCAAAAGTAGAAGCCCAGGGAAAATAACTATGAATTCAGTAGCGGAGCATCACACGCTTACAGATTTACGTTTGATTGATTCGCACTGTCATTTGCACGACACTGAATTTTTTGCGGACAATCGTGAGGAGCTATATCGGCAATCAATCGCAGCGGGCATCGGTATGATCTGTGTTGGCACTGACGAGCGTAGCAGCCAGCAAGCGGTGGAGTTTGCCATAAACCACGACTGTGTGTGGGCGGCGGTTGGCGTTCATCCGCATGACAGCAAGGACGGTTGGGGCGAGATAGAGCGGCTGGTAAAAGAAAAGGCAGAGGATTCACCAATTGTAGCGATTGGTGAGATTGGTCTTGATTATTATTACAATCACAGTCCACGCGAGGTGCAAATTCAGGCATTGGAGGCGCAGCTGCAACTGGCGGTGGATTATGATTTGCCGGCAAGCTTTCACATTCGTGATGGCGCGCCCGACCAGCCGTCGGTGTGGGATGATTTTTGGC
>CAMUPZ010000016.1 GCA_947095985.1 uncultured Candidatus Saccharibacteria bacterium
GGCGGTCGTTGACGTGCTCGTACCAATCCTTGCCTTTACCCATCAGCTCGCAAATCAGTTCAATCACCATCTTGTTGTTAACGTGGTCGTTGTCGGCGCCGATGATGTAAGTTTCGCCCAGCTCGCCTTTTTCCAAGATGAGGTGAACTGCCGAGTTGTGATCATCAACGTGAATCCAGTCGCGGACCTGTTCACCCGTGCCGTACAGTTTTGGCTTGATATCGCTCAAAATATTGGTGATTTGGCGCGGAATAAACTTTTCGATGTGTTGGTATGGACCGTAATTGTTTGAACAATTGGAAATCGTCGCTTTGATACCGAAGCTGCGGATCCAGGCGCGTACCAGCATATCGCTGGAAGCTTTGGTGCTGGAGTAGGGGCTGGATGGATTGTACGGGGTGTCTTCGGTGAAACGGTTTGGATCGTCGAGTTCCAAATCGCCAAATACTTCGTCGGTCGAGATGTGATGGAGGCGCTTACCGTGCTTGCGGATAGCCTCAAGAATGGTGTAGGTACCGACCACGTTGGTCTCGACAAACGGCCACGGATTGCGCAGAGAATTGTCGTTGTGGCTTTCGGCGGCGAAATGCACGACAATGTCAGTTTCAGCCACTAATTTATCCATCAACTCGGCATTACAAATGTCGCCTTCTACGAAAGTAATTTTATCAGCCACTGGCTGTAAATTGGCAGTATTACCCGCATAAGTAAGCTTATCAATAACGGTGATATCGTATTCTGGCTTGTGTTTGACGGTATAATGTACAAAATTCGAGCCAATGAATCCTGCACCTCCCGTGACTAGCATCTTTGTCATAACTATAGTATATCAGGTATAATATAGAAGTTACAGAGGAGGAAATATGAAGGTTGTAATTGTTAGTGGCTATTTTAATCCATTGCACGGTGGGCATTTAGATATGATTGAAGCAGCGGCAAAAATGGGTGACTATTTGATTGTGATAGTAAATAATGACAAACAGCAGCTGCTTAAGAAGGGGAAGATTATCCTCAATGAAGAGAATCGATTGCGGTTAATGCGAGCACTAAAGGGTGTTAACCAGGTGATGCTGTCTATTGACGAAGATCCGCCAGTTACAGAAACCTTAGAAATGATTGCGCGACAGTATCCGGGCTGTAAGCTGGTGTTTGCTAATGGTGGTGATCGATCGGCACCAGAGGTTGTACCAGAGCGTGATGTTTGTGAAAAATATAACATCGAAATGGTATATGGAGTTGGTGGTACAAATAAAGCAGATTCGTCTACGCGTATAAATCAGGCCACTGGTCAAGAAAGCTAATTTTTATTCTGGTTACCATATTGCTCATAAACCGCCAACGTCTGCTCAGCCATTCGCTGCCAGGAAAAAGTTTTGACGTGCTGTTTGCCTTTTTTAATTAATTCTCGACGTAGCTTTTCGTCAGACAGAATGTCATCAATAGCCCGCGCTATATCCTCGACGTCATATGGGTCAAAATAGTGAGCGGCATCGCCATGAGTTTCTGGCAGGCAAGTAGAGGTGCTTGAAGCAACTGGCGCGCCGTGTAACATTGCTTCAAGACCTGGCAGTCCAAAGCCCTCGCTGAGTGAAGGGAAGCAGTAAACAGCAGTATTTTCGTACATCCAGCGCAGTTGCTTATCTGATATAAAGCCAGTGAATACGACATTTTTAATTCCATGCTCATTGACATATGCTTGGTGGCGAGCGTAATTGCTATCCTTCTTGCCAGCCAAGGTTAATGTCAGCTCTGGGTGCTTTTTTTGTAGTAATGCAAAAGCGTCAATCAGTCGCCGTAGGTTTTTATGCGGAGTTGGCCGACCGATATACATAATAAATTTCTTTCCAATCAGTTCTTTGACAGGATCATTACCCTTTGGCAGTTCGTCAGCCGACTCCAGTGTCACTGTAATTTTATCTGGACTAATCCCGGTAAATCCAACCAAATCATTTTTCACGAAATCGGAAATAGTGATAATATGAGCGGATTTTCGAGCGACTTTTTTATTGACCCATTTGTAAATTTGTTGCTTTATCCAGAATATAACGGGATTTTTATCAGGATTTCTAAACCGAACAGTGGTTAGGTCTTGCATGGTGGTGACGACTGGACTAGCATGATACCAAACCGGCTGCTGAACCATTGCAAAATGCACCAGGTCTAGATTCAGCCCCTCCAATTGTTTTTTAAAATCAATTTGTTCAGCAAAAGTATATTCTTTATAAGGGCAGGCTACTTTTTGGAAACGTGGATTAGTTGGCTGCCAGCTATCGAAATCCCTTGGCTTTAGCAGAATAATATAATCGTTTTTCTTATCGATCTTTTGTAGATAATGAATCAGGCGTTCAATGTAGCGGCCAGTACTTGTTCGTAATGTGCGGGCGTCAATGGCGATTTTCATGAGAATACTCCTTCCATGATTTTTCAACTATATTTTTCATTGATTTGCGGAAAATGGCGGCTGAAAATTCGTTGGCAGTAGCAGAAATTTTTACTGGTGAAACTTTTTTACCCGGCAGTTCGTTTAAGGTTTTTATCAATTGCTCGGCCGTTTGTTCTGAGAAAAACCAGCCGTTTTTTCCTGGATTAATATAATCAAGTGCGCCGCCCGCTTGGTAGGCGACGACTGGAATTCCAGCCGCTAAGGCCTCAACTGGCGCGATGCCAAAGTCTTCATGCGAGCAAAAAATAAATAAATCGGCTTTTTTTATGTACTTTTCCCGCGTTGCATCATCAACAAATCCTAAGAAATTTGTATGTGAGCCGGCCAGTTTTTCTAGACGGTCCATATCGGGGCCTTTTCCTATAATGTCCAGCTGCCAACCAAGTTTTTGACAGGCGTCGATAGCTATATCAAGTCGCTTCATTGGCACAATTCTTCCCCAAATCAGGCAGCACGGCTTTTTAGGAATGATTTTTTTCTGACGAGTTTTAGATAGCGGCGAGAAATTCGATAGGTCAATGGGCGGAAAAATAACAGTGCTTTTTTTCTGGTAAAATTCTGCGATATCAGCTTGTATGCCGGTGGAATTGGCAATGAAAATATCAACTTGCTGGGCGGCAGTAAAATCGCGTTTTTTCAACGGACGAACCAAAGTTCTTAAGCCTAATCTGGCTAGCCAGCGCGGACGAAAACTGGGGCGCTTAATATATTCATCATAGTGCCGCCAATAAAAGTGCGTTGGCGTATGGCAGTAACAAATATGCAGTTGTTCGGGGCGGGATTTGCGGGCAAACTTTGCCTCGCCATTGCCTGAGCTAGAGATAATAATATCATACTCGCTAAGGTCAAGACGTGCAAACCACCATTGTCTGAGCAGCGGCAGAAAACGCCGTAGCTTGGCGAATGGCCAACGCTGCAGATAGCCAGTAACGACTTTATTATCTAGTTTTTGTCGCCATTCGTCGCTGCAAAAAGAAGTATAAATTGGCGCCTCTGGATATAATTTGTGAATTTCTAAGACGACTTTTTCAGCGCCGCCGCCATACAACCAGTCGTGAACTATGGTAATTTTCGGCTTGCTCATCAATTGTCCTTTTGGAAAATAACCAAGCAGGTTTTTAATAAAATAGTAATATCCAGCCATAAACTCCAGTTCTGTACGTAATAAAGATCAATTCGCCGCCGCTCCTCGAAGCTAATGCTGCGTCTGCCAGAAACTACCGCCAGTCCAGTTAGTCCGGATTTTACCGCCAATAAAACATGTTTTTTATCGTATGCGCTGAGTTCATGCGGCACCAAGGCGCGCGGTCCAACCAGGCTGATGTCACCCTTTAAAACATTAAACAACTGCGGCAATTCGTCCAGGCTAAAGCGGCGAATAAAACGTCCGACTGGTGTAACGCGAAAATCTTGATCAAGTTTATCGCCGTTTTTACGATATTCTTCAATCAGCTCAGGCCTGCCGACCATTTGGAATACTTCTTCGTCAGTCTTACCGTCAAATTTGGCATAATGCGAGCGGAATTTGTAAACTTTGAACGGTCGGTTATAGCGAGTAAGGCGTTTTTGCTGTTTGCCGTGCATCAGGATTGGGCCGGCTGGATCACTGATTTTTACGGCAATTGCCACTAAAAGCATTATCGGCGAGGCTAAAATGACACCAATTGTTCCGCCAACAATATCCATAATTCGCTTCACAATCCGGCCATAGCCCATCAGCGGTGTTGGGTGGGCGTGAATTAGCGGCACGGAATCAATTATGTCAATCGTGTGCTTAGTGGTCATGATTCCGTCAAATTCTGGTGCTTGATAGAAATCTAAATAATGTTTCTGGGCGAGTTGGTAATTGTTGCTAACATTTTTCGAATCGGTTTGGATAATAACATCAATTTTATCTCTGGTTAGCGACGATTCTAGTGATGAACGTCGGAGACTCTTCAGCTCAATCGGAATAAACTCAGCCCGCGCCACAATTCCGCTAACCTTAAAGCCAGTTAATGGATTGTTTTCGATAAAATCGGCCAAAACATGAGTTAAGTCGCAGTTGCCAATCAATACAACTCGGCGTGCTCCCAAACCGCGTTTTAATAACCGTAAACGAATGATATTGGCGGTGCTACGAAAAACCATCAATAGAGCAAAGCCAATCACGGTAGCATAGACAGCGACAAGCTTGGCCGGAAATAGCGGCGTATTGGTGAAAAAAGTTACTGAAATCATAATCATAATTCCGGTAACTGACGCCAGAAGAATTCGTCCAAATTGGCGTAAAGGATGGGTGTAGCTTTCGCGGTCGTAAAGTCCGAAGAAATAGAACACTATAATCCATAGCGGTAAGGTCATAGCGATAGATGTGATGAAATCTAGGGAGTTGATACTGACATGAAATGGCCTAGAGTCTAAGGATATGCGTAAAATATAGGCAATAGTAAAGGCGCTTAATAAAGCCAAGATATCAAGAACGACCAGAACAACTTTGAAGTAAAAATCAGACTTTTTCCGCATAATCTCTGGGGCAATTATACAAAAATATACCAATTATAGCAAAACAATGAATTGTGTTAATGAAACTGCCAAAAAACCAGAAATGGATAAGTAGTGCAGTGGTTAATGAAAAGATAAGCTGCGCTTTAGGGTGGCAGATATTTTTTATAGCAAAGAAGATAATTGTAAGAGATGGTAGGATGAGCGGCAATAAGCCAATGATACCCAGTCCGCTAAGTAATAAAATGTAGAAAATGTAGACGGTTTGGTCGGTTGGTACGCTAATGTGGAGGTATTTTTGGATGAAGCTGCCGAGATTACCGAGGCCGACGCCAAAGAATAACGTACGAGGCGAACTCAGCCAGGACTTAAGGGCTAAATCGCTGGCACTAAGACGATCGTTAGCTGAAGCTTCAACGAATCCGGTAGGCTGGAAGTCCTGTTTTGTCGGGGTGGATTTTATATCTGAGGTCTTCTGTTGAGAAGATGGTGCTAGCTGGGTTTTAATGGCAGTTTTTTGCGGTATTTTAATTCGGCCGAGGGATAATTGGTCGATCATACTAACAAGTGTGTTATGTGCTATAAACGGCGAACTGCTATAGCGAATATTGGCAGACAGAAATAGTAAAGTAAATCCGAAAAACGTGCCGATAATAATCAGAGGAAGGTTTTTATAGAGCAAAGAAATATTGAGGCGCTTGATTGAGGCTATAGCGATGAAAATTATAATGGCTAGAAAAATTGCTAAAAACCCACCGCGAGAAAAGGTTAAGGCTATGGCTGTGGCGGTGAAAAATAAACTGAGTTGAGTGAGGCGGGATTTTGGCTGGAAGAGGGCTAAGAAAAAGGCGGGTAGCAGGGCATTGGCTAAAAACTGTGGTTCAGCGGCGAATAGATTGATGCGCGGAAAACCAAAAACATCAGCTTTACAGCCAGGGCAAAGCGTGCCAAAGCCAGTTGGTTCGAAGGTGGCGGCGATGAGCTGGATGATGGCTAAGATTCCGAAAACCAGACCGCTCCATAAACCAATGCGGATGAACTTATGTTTTTGGTTTTTAGATAATTGGCGGTAGGTTACAGCGGCTGCCAAACCGACAGCCAGTAAAAAAAAGAGCGATAATGAATAAAGTATCGTACGAAGACGCCCCTCGGCGAAAAAAACTCCGATAGACATGGCTAGAAAAATTGCTAAGAACCCGCCAATTAGGTAACGATTTTTAAGGAAGTTTTGCCGTTTCTTAAATAATATCGGTATCGTGGATAGTACCAGGCTGGCGGCAACTAACTGATATAGACCTAATCGTAATGAAGGAAAATCAAGGATTGCTAAGTTGAGGCTGGGATGCAAGGCAAATGCACCACCGAAAATAACCGTTACGAGGAGCCAAAATTGAATATCATCAATGAGGTTTTTTGCCATATTGTAAGTATAACGCATGGTGTATACTTTAGATATGCAACTGACGAAAAAGCAGAAATTGATGCTGGATTTTATCGATGGGTTTATCAAAGGCAATGGCTATAGTCCGACGCTGCGGGAAATTATGCGTGCACTCGGATATAAATCGGTTTCAACTGTAGCTAAACATGTTGATAATTTGGTGTCGGCAGGATTACTGGATAAGCGCGACGGCGAAGTAAGGTCTTTGGTTGTGTGTAGTGCTGAAAAAGAGGCTTGGTGGAAGAATTTGACTAGAGAAATTAAGAAAAGAGAAGAAAAAGATGATGAAAAATCGCGCAAAGAAGTAGAGGCTTTGAAAAAAGCACTAGAAATTGTTCGTCAGTAACTTTACAACTGTTTAAAAACTCGCTATAATAAGATCCGTATTCCGGCATAGCTCAGTGGTAGAGCGGTTGGCTGTTAACCAATAGGTCGCTGGTTCGAGCCCAGCTGCCGGAGCCAAGAAAAGACACTTCTAAGGAGGTGTTTTTTCTTTACTTATCTTAACTAGACAGTAATTACACAAAAAGAAGATGCCATCTAAAAGGGGTAGTATCTTCTTTTTTATGGTTGCAATATATTTATCGTAGGATAAACATTCCTGCTATACCAATCAGTAGGGCGGTTACGACTCCCAGCAGAATATTAAATCCTGTGCTTGCTAATGAGTTATTGGAGCTTTGAGTTTTTCCTGGTTTCTGAGTATTACTTGGCGTACTAGGATTAGGCTGTGGCTGTGGCTGTGGCGTTGGCGCTGCTTGCAAGGTGGCGGTTACATTAAGTTTGCCACTAAAGACGGCTGAAGCTGTCCCAATAGTTACGTTCCTCGACCAATTAGCGACAATAAGATGAGGATTGCCATCGCGGATTGGTGAGAGTAGTTTAATATTTCCAGGGTTTGCTGTATCGTTAGCTATTTCTGTTGAATTATTTATATCGACAGCATTTCCTGCAGGATCCCTTAGGGGTGAAGCGAATGAGTCGGTATTGGTGCTTGAAGCGATTAATTGATCATTAAGATTTAGTGAAGTCAAGGATGCTAGCCCGGCAAGTGGCCGTAGGTCGCTAATTGCATTATTCTGAAGGGACAGGGCTGTGAGGTTTTTAGCTGCCTCTAGACCGGTCAGATTGCTGATTCGCTGATCAAGTGGTGCATTTGGTGCTGCATCCAAGTTAAGATTTGTTAAGCTTTCTAACTCTATGTCGGTGATTACTTGATCGTTGGTGCGAGTAGTCCCAAGTTGTGCTGCTAGTTTTTGGTTAAGTAGAGTGCGCAAATTGCTGTCGGGCACATTGACGTTCTTGGGCTGTCGTGGTTTTCTCTGATATACACGGACATAGTCGATTGACATAGTAGCTGGGAAGTCGGCTATAGAATTATGAGCATCTTTCCATGGAGCGTCAATGTAGCTACCGCCAATCGCTAGGTTAAGTCGTAGGTAAAATGGGATATTGAAGGGTCCAGGGTGATTCGTAGAGTTCGGCTGACTAAAGTCCTTAATTTCATGGTATCTATTACCGTCAATATAAAATTCAAGCTTGCCTTCGGTCCACTTAACGCCATATGTATGCCATTGGCTGGCGTCACTAAATTTATCTGTTTCAATTACGCGCTGACTGTGGCTTTTATCCACTGACGAAATTCCCCAGTGAGCATCAGAAGCGGCATAATTTAAGTTAGAGCCCTTTGTCTCTACGATATCGATTTCGCCACTCTTAGGCCAGCCACCGTATTTAGCTTCCTGCGGACTCATCCAGAATGCAGGCCAAGTACTTTTATTTGTTGGCATTTTTATGCGAGCTTCAAAATAGCCATAAGTCCAAGCTTTTTTATCTTTTGTATGGACAAATCCAGAGGTAAAGTCACCGTTCCTTCCTTGGTTACATGTCAGACCTGGCTTATAAAGGCCGACCAGGTTTAAGCTGCCACCACTAACATTAACGTTCTCGGGTGAATCTTTATAACAGTTTTGAACTTCACTGGCGTTCCAGCCGCCGACGTAATAATCCCATTTTTCTCTATTTAAAGATGTGTCATTAAATTCGTCCCACCAAACCTTTTCGTAATTGCTGTCATTTGGCGGATAAGAACTATCATTACCTCTGGCATTTTGTACTGGTAATGCAAATAATGTTCCGCCGAAAACTAGACATGCGGTCATTATTCCAGCCAATGTCTTTACTTTTTTGTTTGAAAAACGTTTTTTTATTAACATTTTCTCCCCCTATGTATGTATTCACGGATATTATAACTATAAGCTTAATGAAAGTAAATAGCTTAATTATAGTTGTAGTTATGTATTTAACAATATAAATTAAGACCGAAGGGGGCACGCTAAAAAACGATAATGTAATTATTGTTGTATTTTATACAATTATGCTTGTAAAAACTTGCATAAACGTGTTAATGTTGAGTCACAAATTAAATTAAAACACAAACGTGTACGGGAGGGAAACAAAAATGGGTGTTCCTTATACTAAATTAGCCAGTGTTGTGTCTGTGGCGGCCATCGTTGGAGCGGTGGTGTTTCATTCGCCGGTAAGTGCTGCACCAGCTACATTTACCTGGACTGGCTCAGCTGGTGACCATAAAATGTCAACCGCTGGTAACTGGAAAGAAGGTCAAGTACCAACAGAAGGTTCTAAGTTGGTATTTACTTGCGTTGAGGGCTCTACTGCCAATGGGTGGCGCATAGAAATTCAGAACGATTTAACAGTAGCTCTGTCGGGCTTAGAGGTTAAAAAGCTGGATAGTCTTCCTGACGGTAAGTCGTGTGCTAGATATAATATTGATACGATGAGGTTTACGTCAGATGCTGAATTTACTGGAGATCATACCAGTATCAATAGTAAAGATAATCATAAAGCCCCTAACGTTTATGTTACTGGCGCTGTCACTGGCCTGTCAAGTCTGAAATCGAATGGATTTGATGGAGGATTTGACAGCAAACCGACAATAAGCCGTTTTGAGGTTACTAATGCTGGATGTAGTAATATAAGTTATTATATAAAAGCCGCAGAAAAAATTGTCGGAGAAAATGCTAGTGTGCCGCTAGATGGCGCTAATAGCATCTTGGTTAAAAATAAAGGCCAGTTAGGGATTAGTTATTATGACAATGAGACAAGTGCTAGTAAAATTACTTTTGAAAATGGCTCGATGATTTCTCATGGAATACATTGTCAAGGCGGCGGTGGTGCCGCTTCGAACGTAACGACTGTTCTGTCTGGTGACATTGTACTTAACGGTGATGTTGAATATTGGCTGGCACCAAATGTCACATTGAAGATCACAGGTAAACTTAGCGGCCCTGGTAAGCTGGTTGCTCATAAAGATAATGAAGGTACAGTACTAGTTGAGTCTTCGAATAACACCAGCGGCACGCCGAATGGTCAGATTGGTAATGCTCATGAAGCTAAAACAATACAATTAGACGGCGACAAGCCTGATGAGTTTGTGACTGTTAAAAAAGGTGAAACAGTTTTACTAAATGGTAGTCGTTCTGAGGTATCTGTTAATGAAGGCGGTGTGTTCGGTGGTGACGCTACGGTAAAGAGTCTTTATGTATCAGGTGTTGTTGCTCCGGGCAACTCACCAGGTAAAATTACCGTATTGGAAACCTTCTCTCTACAGAATACTGGTGTTTATAAGGCGGAAATCTTAAACAAGGATCACTATGATCAGATTGTTGCGCACGATGTTTATCTATATGGTAGTCTAGACTTAACATACTTGGCTGGTGGTGTCATTAAGAAGGGTGATACCTTTACGATCGTTAATAATAACGGTACTAACCCTGTCCAGGGAACGTTTAAGGACTTACCAGAAGGTGCAGAAGTAACTGTAAGTGGTGCAACCTTCAAGATTAGTTATGTTGGCGGTGACGGTAATGATGTTGTACTGACGGCACAGAATGACTCAAAAGGTCCAAAAGTTCCAAACACGGGTGGTGAAAAGTTATCTGTTAATTTGATTGGGGCTATAGCTGGAGTAGCTTCAGCAGCCGCTCTGCTGTTCGTAACAAAGCGCAAGAGTCTTAGTAAGAAGTAAAGAGCCGAAGTAAAGGCTTAAAAAATCTACAGGCACGCCATAAGCGGTTTGACGCAGAGCGTGCCTGCTGGCTACAATGAGGTAGATATGGTACGGGGAGAACGAAATATACGCAATTTACAGACACCGCCAAAGGCTAGGGGTCGAGTGGTCGTACCGCGACGCAGGCTGATGAGTGATATTGTTGTAAATGTGACTGATAGTGTGAATATGAAGCATACTGCGGATATTGCTAATCATTCTGTGTCGACTAAGACAAAACAGCCTCGGCAGTTTATAAAATCAAAGAAACCTACGCTAATTAATAAAAAACTGACTCGAGCAGCCCGCTTGCTAGATATCTATGGAGAGTCTGTGTTTGTCGGTGATTTTCGGGGTAGCAAGCAGAGATATATTAAGCAATCTTTGCGAAATATTTTAGGTGGTAATTTCCGTAAAAAGCTTCCTGGCGTAATTGCAGTTATTCTCTTGACAATCTCGATATATTCGTTTGTTGACTCTTGGCTATTGAATAGTCGGATAAAGAACGCCGTTAATGGTGCGCCAGTAACAGCACGCAGTGATGATTCTAATGATCGTAGAAGTAGTGAAGGTAAAGATGAAACTAAAATCTCAGATGATGTGATTGCTAAGTATAAAGTAGCTGCGGATTTGCCGCGAGTCATCACCATTGAGAAGTTGGGGGTTAAGGCTAGGGTTTTGCAAATGAGCGTCAATTCGGACGGTTCAATGCAGTCGCCTATCAATATTTTTGATGCGGGGTGGTATACTGGTAGCGTTAAGCCTGGGCAATTGGGGGCATCTATTATTGTCGGACATGCGTCGGGTACAACTTCAGGTGGAGTTTTTAATAAGCTAGAGTCTTTGAATGCTGGTGATACGATTAGTGTCGAGCGTGGTGACGGTCAAATACTGCGTTATCAGATAGTTAAAAAACAGACAGCTAAATTGTCCGAAGTAGATATGAATAATTTTATGCGTCCAGCTGATGGCGTGACTGAGGGGCTGAATCTGATGACTTGCGCTGGAGAGTGGGTAAAAAATTCACAAACTCGTGATCGTCGAGTGATGGTATTTACCAAGCGAATTCGAACAGATTAACTAATCGACATAAGTGTAGATAATACAGCTCTAAGCTCTTTCTAATGCTATAATCTCCCTATGGAAGCTTTGTCTAATCACAACAAGTTACTAACCGACAGAGCACTGCAATGTGCGGCAGCGGAGCTTGGTGCCGATCTGTCGGATTTACAAGTTGCGTCAGTCAGTGGTGGATTCTCGCGTAATCGCCGTGCCTTGGTGTCGGCGGGCGATAAGACGATTTTTGTCAAAGAAGTTGATGTTGATGTATTGCCAGGCGAAGGCGAGCGGGAATTAGCTTGGCTGAAAAAAGATTATGAAGTGACAAGGTTATTGCAGAAACTTCACCCGCAATATGTTGCCGATTGGATAAAACTGGATGGCGACGGGTACGTGCTGATGACAACCAGTTATGCGTCAGACGACGGCTGGTTGTGGCGGCCGCCAGCGGAAAAATCTGTGGCCAAGCGGTATATTTCGGCGGTAGTGACAGCAACTCGCGAGCTGGAAAAAACGGAGTTACCGCACGAGATGGTTGAGGAATTACAATTGCAGCCGTTTACGACGGCGGAACTCGGCCTGGATGACGGCATTGATAGAATTATTGCCGAGGCTGATATTCGCCGTCAGCTGATTGATAATTATCGAACATTATTACCGGAGCAATTAGAAGTCAACCAGCGGAGTTGCCAGAAAATGATGGAATTATTGAGTAGGAGCGATGAATTAGCCGATATTTCGGTACGTGCCAAGCAATTTGCCAAGCAGCCAGAGAATTGTTTTAATCATTGTGATGTTCGCAGTGATAATTTGGCGTTTCATTCGCAAACTGGTGAGTTGAAATTGGTTGATTGGAACTGGGCTTCCTATGCACCGCGGGGGTCTGGTGCGACGGAGTTTCTGATCGATATGGTGCGACATGGTCATGACGTAACGCCGTGGTTGGATGAACTCAATGTGGAGATGTTAGCGGCATTTGTTGGCTTTTATCTTATCCGCAGCCTCAAACCGCCGCTTAAGTCAGGCGATAATCTTCGCCAAATGCAGGCGCTGTCAGCGGCCACCGCTTATGATTTACTGAAAACTATATAGATAATCCCACATATGTAAATAATACAATGTATTTTCGTTGACAGACGCTATATATCGCGTGTATATTCTATATTAAGCACTATATATGGTGTTTTAGAAAATAAATAACGTTTTTTGCAACACGCACCCCTCGGGGAGGTTGGGGTCTGTTTGTTGTTGTCATAATAAGGAGGGGTATGTACAAATCAATTAAAAAACGTGATGGTCGCACCGTCAGATTTGATCGCAAAAAAATTGAAAAAGCCATTGCAAAAGCGGGCCTAGAGACTGGCGAATTTGATAAAAAAACCGCCAAGGATCTAACCGAAAAAGTGCTGGCAGTATTGGAAACTCGCAACCAAAAACGTCTGCCGGGCGTTGAAGATATCCAGGATATCGTTGAGGACACCTTGCTTGATTCTAAGTTTAAGAAAACCGCCAAGGCCTACATCATTTACCGCGACCAGCATAAAAAACTGCGTGAAATTACGTCCAATGCGCACGTCGATTTGATCGATAAATATATTGGTAATCTGGACTGGAAGGTAAACGAAAACTCCAACATGGGCTACAGTCTACAGGGTTTGAACAATTACGTATCGGCGGAAGTTACTAAAACCTACTGGCTGGACAAGATTTACACACCAAAGATTGGTCAGGCGCACAAAGAAGGTGATTTGCATATTCACGACCTGAACCTCCTCAGTGTGTACTGTGTCGGTTGGGATTTGACTGACTTGTTGCAAGAAGGTTTTACCGGTGTTGCCGGCAAGGTAGCGTCCAAGCCAGCCAAGCATTTCCGCTCAGCCTTAGGTCAAGTAGTGAACTTTTTCTACACCCTGCAGGGCGAGGCGGCTGGCGCTCAGGCATTCTCTGATTTTGACACCTTACTGGCGCCGTTTA
>CAMUPZ010000017.1 GCA_947095985.1 uncultured Candidatus Saccharibacteria bacterium
TGATTAAGCAGGGCGCGGAAATTATTTGCATTCCATCGTATTGGTCAACTGGAGGCAATAAGCCAGCGCACGCTGAAATCAAGGCTTCAAAAATGATGATAGATACGCTTTGTCTGGCACGAGCGTTGGAAAATGAATGTTTGATAATTTATGCCAATGGCGCGGGAAAAGCTAAATATTACGTGCACGGCGAGATGTGCTCAGAAAACCAAGTCGGACATTCGCAGATTTGCGCGCCGTTTTATGGCACGGTTGCAAAAATCAGCAGCAACAAGGAAGGCTATATAGTTTACGCTTACGATCGCAATATCGCTGAACGCGCCGAAGTGGTCAACCAGCTTCGTGCTGATATTTCGCGGATGTAAGTCAGAGAGCTGTCTTTAGCCCCGCCGCAAAATATCCAACACACCAAACTTTCCAGTCAACACCGCTTGGTCGATGATGTGCGGCGTGAGGGCGGCGATGAGTTCTTTGGGCTTGGTGGTGTCTGGTAAATCTAGTGTCGTGTCCAGCGCGTACAAGTAAAATTGGTAGCGATGCGTGCCAAATGGCGGTTGCGGCCCGTTCCAGCCAGGACGGCCCCAGCTGGTAACCCCCTCGACAGCGCCCGCGGGTAGTGACTCGCCAGTGATTTCAGTGGTTTTGGCCGGTAAATTCCAAACCGTCCAATGGTAAAATCCATCGCGCCCAGGCGCGTCAGGGTCGTGGCAGACGATTGCCAGACTTTTGGTATCTGACGGCACGTCGCTGATCTTGAGTGGCGGGCGTTGGTTGCCGCCAAGCTTGGCGTAAATTTTTGGTATTTTAGCGTTTTCGGCGAACGCAGGGCTAGTAATTTTCATACTATGATTTTAGCATAGTGATAATTTTTGTCGCTTCGGGCACGTGAAGGTCAAAATCAATATCGGTTTTCTGGACAATTTCGTAACAAGACGACACTGCTGGGTTGTCTGGTAATTCAATTATTTTTCCATCATTAAATAGTTGCCCTTGTCGATAGATATTGTGAATAAACGGTACATTTGGTTTTGTTTTTCTCAAGCGATATAACGCTGATTCATGTCGTGTTTCGTCATCTGTAACAACTTTGGGTTGCGTATGCCATTGTCCCATAATACATAATGTTGGTAGAGAGTCGTCAATTCCGAGGATATTTTTAGCTAGTTGTTTTTCTCGTTCCTGCGGGCTTGGTGGCACAGCGACACCTTCATCTAAATTATCGAAGAACGTATCAATAAAAACGAGTTCTTTAAGGTGGTCTTGCCGTAAAAGAATTGCTATTGCTTTTATCATTTCAAGAGATAGAATGCTTGAGTCAAAAAGGTCTTCATCAACTAAGGAAAAATCATAAGAATTGATCTTTACTGAATTGATGAAGTCAAGCACAGTAGGGCTGGCCTCAATAGCCAATCGTTGTATGTCAAGTTTTTTAACCAAGTTATAGACGATATCAGCATTTTCTTTGATGCCGTGAATTTCGCCATATACAATTATACCGGATTTTCGTAAGGCGGATTGTAATAAACTTAACTGTCTTATGTCCAGTTGTTTTGGCGAAAATGTTTTGATAATGTCGTGATTATTCATTAACTACTAATTTATATTGTAACCTATAGAATCTTAAAATATGTAGCTATACGCCATCAACTATTTGTTGATATTTGGCGAACTGTCTATAATTTAAATTGTATGAATATCACCGACCAACTTCTCGCCAAATATCCCATCATTTCCGACCAGGTTGATGCCAAAGAACTTGGCGCTTTGCTGCGCGAGCTGGAAGCGGTACTACAAAGCGGCGTGACTGGCAACGTCGTCGAGTTTGGCTGTTATGTTGGCACGACAAGTTTGTTCATACGGCGGCTGCTGGACGCCTATGATTTTACCGGTGAATTTCATGTTTACGATTCGTTTATGGGCTTGCCAGAAAAAACCCAAGCCGACGCCAGCGCTGCGGGCGAGCAGTTCAAAGCCGGCGAGCTGCTCGCCCCGCGCAAAACCTTCATACAGAATTTCAAAAAGACTGGCTTGAAAATACCAACTATTCACAAAGGCTGGTTTGCTGATTTTACTCCTAATGACGTGCCGGAAGATATTATTTTTGCGTTTTTTGATGGCGATTTCTATGAATCAATCGTCGATTCATTCCGCGTGTGCGAGGACAAGTTCCATAAAAAAGCAATGATTGTGGTTGACGACTATGCCAACGAAGCGTTGCCAGGCGCAGCGCGAGCGGTTGATGAATGGTTGACAAATCACCGACAATTTACGATTAGAACCGAAGCCAGCCTAGCAATTATATACTCTTGTTCAAAAACATAAACGTGTTACAATTAAAACATTAGTAATATAAACAGGGGAGGGTTGTGATGGACGAACCGATTCACATCACGTCTGAAATAGGAAAACTTAAGACCGTTTTGTTGCATAGGCCAGGTGAAGAGCTGGAGAATTTGACGCCAGATTATCTGACCGATCTTTTATTTGACGATATTCCATATCTGAAGGTGGCACAAGCTGAGCATGATGCTTTTGCGGAAGTGTTGAGAAATCATGGAGTTGAAGTGCTATATCTAGATCAGTTGGTAGCAGAGGCGCTCAGTACGGATCAATTGCGCGAACAATTTGTTGATGAAATGCTGGCTGCTTCTAAGCAGGATTCACGCCGCGTAACTCAAACTTTGCGTCAATTCTTGCTGGACCTGCCAACTCACGCGATGATCCGCAAGATTATGGCTGGTGTGCGTAAGGATGAAATTACTCTTCCTCCAGATCAGCATCAGCAGCTTCATAACATGATTGAGAAGAACCATTATCCGTTCTATCTTGATCCGATGCCAAATTTGTACTTTACGCGCGACCCAGCTGCCGCTATTGGTAATGGTCTGACTGTCAATAAGATGCACTGGACGGCTCGTCGTCGTGAATCGCTGTTTATGCGTTATATCATCGACCATCATCCACGCTTTGCGAATCGCGTACCAGTTTGGTATAACCGCACTGAGAAATTCTCAATGGAGGGCGGCGATGAACTAGTACTAAGCGACAAGGTAATGGCAATCGGTGTATCGGAGCGTACTACGGCTGAAGCAATCGAAAAAATGGCAACCAAGCTGTTTGCTGGCTCTAACTTTAAGAAGGTCATTGCTATGGAAATTCCGAAGTCGCACGCTTTCATGCACCTGGACACGGTGTTTACGATGATTGATCGAGATAAGTTTACAATTCACCCAGAAATCCGTGACCGTGGTGGTAAGATGAACTGTTTCGTTTTGGAGAAGGTTGAGGGTCAGCCGTTTCCACGCATTACACACGAGACGGACCTTGAGCATGTTTTGCGGGTGGCTTTGGGTTTGCCAAGCGTTACGTTAATTGAATGTGGCGGTGGCGATCCAATCGCAGCTGCTCGTGAGCAGTGGAATGACGGCTCCAACACTTTGGCAATTGCGCCAGGTGTGGTGGTAACCTATGATCGCAACTACGTTACTAACCAAAAGTTGCGCGAGCAGGGCATTCAAGTTATTGAAATTGCTGGTGCTGAGCTTGGTCGCGGTCGTGGCGGTCCACGCTGTATGAGTATGCCGCTAGTACGAGAGGATGTATTCTAATGGCTCAGAGTTTGAAAGGTCGGTCACTTTTAACCTTAGGTGACTATACGGCAGAAGAAATCCGCCTACTTTTAGATACGGCGCGTGAGTATCGTCGATTAAAGTATGCTGGTGTGTCACACCGAATTCACGAAGGTAAAAATGTGGCATTGCTATTTGAAAAAACCTCGACCAGGACACGCTGCGCTTTTACCGTGGCGGCTAATGATTTGGGTATCGCACCAGAGTATCTTGGTAAAGATGACATTCAGCTCGGTAAAAAAGAAACAGTCGAAGATACGGCTAAGGTGCTGGGTCGGATGTTTGACGGTATCGAGTTTCGCGGTTTTGATCATAAAACGGTGGAAGATTTGGCGAAGCATGCCGGTGTGCCGGTGTGGAACGGCTTGACCGATAAATTCCATCCAACACAGATTTTGGCTGATTTCATGACTATTGAGGAGCATGTTGGTAAGCTCAAGGGCACCAAGTTAGTGTTTGTGGGCGATGGCCGTAATAATATGGCAAATTCCCTGATGATTGGATCGGCGATTATGGGTCTTGATTTCCGCATTTTAGCACCTCGTGAATTACATCCGGAGCAAGCTCTGGTTGACAAGGCTCGCCACTTCGCCAGGTCAAGTCATGCGCGTATTACCATTACCGACAACTTCGAAGAAGCCTTGCGTGGTGCTGATGTGATTTACACCGATGTTTGGGTGTCGATGGGTGAAGAGGATAAGTTTGCTGAGCGTATCAATCAATTGCGCCACTTCCAAGTCAATCGTGACATGATTAACCTGACGGGAAATCCTGAAGTTAAGTTCATGCACTGTTTGCCAGCATTCCACGACGCATTGACGATTACCGGCAAGAAGGTTCAGGAAGATTTTGGTCTAGATTCTATGGAAGTTACGGATGAGGTGTTCCGCTCGCCACATTCGATAGTATTTGATCAAGCGGAAAATCGTATGCATACAATTAAAGCCGTCATGGCTTTAACATTGTAGTTGTTGTCGTAATAAGGAGGTTAAGGAGGCTCCGAGGCAATGGTAGAAAAAATTAAAAAAGCAAAGCAGAAGCTTCGATCGCCATCAGCGTTTACAGTTCTGTTTGTCGTGATTGCGATCATGGCTGCACTAACATGGATTATTCCGTCGGGCGTCTATAAGACTGATAACGATGGTAACCGTGTTGCGGGATCGTATCATGTGGTTGAAAAAGACCGCACTGTCACCGAAGAAAAGGACGGTAAAGAAGAGCAAGTTGACAAGCATGACCGCCAAGGTCTATGGGACGTCTTCACGGCACCAATTAAAGGTATGTCTGATAAGCTAGACGTGATAGTCTTCGTTATGGTACTTGGTGGATTCTTGGGTGTTACCATGAAGACTGGTGCCCTGGACGCTTCACTAGGTGCGCTACTTCGCAAGATGAAGGGCAAGGAAAAGTGGCTCATTCCAATCTTGATGACGCTATTTGCTATCGGTGGTACAACTTACGGCATGCAGGAAGAAACTGTGGCGTTTTACGCACTAGTTATACCGATGATGATTGCTGCTGGCTACAACGCAATGACTGGCGTGATGGTGATTGTGCTTGGCGCCGGTACGGGCGTGCTCGGTTCAACCATTAACCCATTCTCTACTGGCGTTGCTGCAAAGACTGCTGATATTAAATTGGGTAACGTTATTCCAATTATGTCAATAATCTTGGTACTGTGTTTGATTGCGGCAATCATCTTTACTATGCGTTACGCAGCAAAGGTAAAAGCTGGTAAATATAAGGAAGATGTTCGTTATAAGCCAGCCACAGCAGCCTTGGATATGACGAACGTACCGAAATTTACTGGCCCACGAAAAGTCGTCATGGGTGTCTTCGCTATTACGTTTGTGTTGATGGTCCTTTCGCTGATTCCTTGGGGAAGTTGGGAAATCACATTATTCGCCGACCTGTTTAAGTGGGCTTCAGAGCTGCCAATTATCGGTGCAGTACTTGGCGTAGTGCACAGTGCGGCCTTTGGTGACTGGTACTTTAATGAAATTACCGCACTATTCTTAATCTCAACAATTGTTATTACAGCAATTTACTATAAAGAGTTTAAGAAGGAGGGTATTTTCCCAGTCGACACCTTCATTGATGGTGTGAAAGATATCTTGCCAGTTGCTTTGATTATTGCAGTGGCAACCGGTGTTTCTGTCGTGATGACCAACGGTGAAATCCAAGATACTATCATCAGCTGGGGTGAAGCGCTCCTGAAAGATGCTGGCGGTGGCGTTGTTGGTGTGTTGGCGTATCTGTTCTACTTGCCAATGTCATTCATTGTGCCGTCATCATCAGGTTTGGCGGCAGCAACTATGCCAGTTATTGCGCCAATTGCTGATCTGGTTGGCTCAAGCAAAGAAGTCATGGTGGCAGCCTTTGCTACAGCGTCAGGTTTACTTAACATGATGGCTCCAACCATCGCTTCTCTGATGGGCGGCTTGGCACTGGCGGGTGTGTCATATCGCGACTGGCTGAAGCGGTCAGCTCCGATTATGGCAGTATTTGCCGTCATCAGCCTTGTAGTTATTGCAATCTTTGGAGCGCTGTAACGCATGGATAAGAAGCGTACTATTGTAGTAGCGCTCGGTGGTAACGCCCTGCAACGGCAGGGCGAAGCCGCGTCTGAGCAGCAACAGCGTGTGTCTGATGAGACGATTCGCCAACTTTTGCCGTTGATTCAAGCTGGTCATAATGTAGCGATTGTCCACGGCAATGGGCCGCAAGTCGGTAACATTGTCCTGCATGAAGAAGCGATTAACACGGCTAATGTGCCAAGTTTACCTCTGGAGGATTCTGGCGCTATGAGTCAGGGTTTGATCGGTTTCTGGCTACAGCAAGCTCTGCATGATGCCTTTAAGGTTAATCAAATGAATAATCGCGCCATCAGCGTGGTGACACAGACAATTGTTGACTTAAGCGATCCAGCTTTTCAAAATCCGACTAAGCCAATTGGTCCGTTTTATTCGGAAGAGGAAGCTAAAACTGTCGCTAGTGAGCGGGGATATACGGTGAAAGAAGATGCTGGTCGTGGTTGGCGACGAGTTGTGCCTTCACCAAAACCTCAGACGATTGTTGAGGCCGATGTGATTAAAGCGCTAGTCCATGCTGGAGTCACGGTGGTATCAACTGGTGGCGGTGGCATTCCTGTTTTGCAGGATGAAACTGGTCAATTAAAAGGCGTCGCAGCAGTTATTGATAAGGATTTCGGTGCAGCCAAATTAGCCGATCTTTTAGAAGCTGATACATTGTTGATTCTGACTTCGGTTGACGCTGCTAAGATTAATTTTGGCAAGCCAGATGAACAGTCTCTGGGCGAGGTCTCAGTAGAAGAGCTTCAAAAACACATTGATGACGGTCAATTTGCGGCAGGCTCGATGTTACCAAAAGCTCAGGCGGCGCTGGCGTTCTTAAGTGGCAAGCCGGGCCGCACGTCAATTATTACCTCGCTAGATAAAACCGCTGAAGCAATCAACGGCTCAGCTGGAACGATAATTAAATCGTAATAATATACACAAGAAATTCCTGTCGATAGGGCAGGCTTTCTTGTGTTTATAGATATTTTATTCTATAATATAGAAATTATGTTACAGTATCTTCGCTCGTCAAGTAACGACTCGGTGATTAGTACGCAAGAAAAATTGCGTGCTGGCTCTTGGGTGCGTTGTGAGCGTCCGAGCGAGGAGGAGGTGGCTCAGCTATTGACGTTAGGTCTGGACGAGGATTTAATTAGTGACGCGCTTGATCCGCACGAGGTGCCGCGTATTGAATTTGATAATGACTGGACGTATCTAATTGCCCGGCTACCAGATACAGATGATGATTTTAATGATTTTACTACGCCAATATTATTTTGTCTGAATAAAGATTATCTTGTGACATTATCACGGGATAGTTTGGGGCGTTTATGGCAGCCATTTATTGATAAGACGCGAATTAGAACTGATCGGCAAATTGAGCTTCTGGTTACTATGGTTGAAGCAATTTCAACTCAATACCAGAGGCGGGTGGCAACGATTAACCGTCAAATGCGTGCTGCTACGGATAATATTCATACATTGAGAGTTAATGATATTGCGACGTTGGCTGAATATGAACGCAAATTGAACGATTATTTAGACGCTCTCATTCCGATGAACTGGGCAATTGAGCGCCTTTTGGCAACCCAAAAACTGCGTCTGAAGGAAGATGATAAGGAAGATGTTGAAGATATTTCGATTGATTTAGAGCAGGTAATTGCGCGATGTAAAAGTTTATTGAGGACTATTACAAATGTTCGCGATAGCTACCGAGCAGTGATGGACACGCGACTTAATGAGACGATTCGTCTTCTAACAGTAATTACGGTAGCGTTGACTATCCCGATGATGATTGCTGGTTTATATGGTATGAACGTGCCAGTTCCAGGAGCTGATAATCCAGTGATGTTTTGGATTATTGCCGCAATTAGCATGGCTCTGGCTGTTGTTGTGGGATATTATTTCTTAAGGCGTAGGTAGCGCGGGCGTCACCTCGAGTCTAAATTGCTAATATAGCTTATGTATATTATAATTTTTTTATGGTGGTGGGTTATTTTGAGCGCAGATCACTGACCGAGAAACTAACACAAGTTAATCGAATGCATAAAAATGGCTGGATTCACTTGGGCGGCAGTTTTGATGCTGTTCGTGTATCTAAGGCTTTATCACTGTCTACGAATGTAGTGCGTGATGTGCTTGATATTCATGAACTTCCTCGAGCAGAATTCTCTGATGGTGTTGAATATGTCTTTACGCGCATGCCGTTTGGACGAACTGATTCTGGTAAAACGGTGCCATTTTTAATTGCGATTTCGGGCGGTCATTATATTACAATATCGCCGTATGCTAAATTCTCGCCTCTAGAAATTAGTGATTATTTATTTAGCACCACTGAGCGGCCAGCGGGAATTTTTGCTGCAAACCTAGCCTATATTATTGCCCAATATGAACAACGTGTACATTTGTTAACAGAGAAGATTACTGATGCTCGGCGGCGTCTAAGTCGTCGCGAGGTGGAAAATGCTGATTTTATTAAATTTGTAGCAATTGAAGATACACTTAATGAGTATCAAAGTAGTCTGGAGGGAATATCTCATGTTATTGCACAACTGATGGAGAATCGCCGTCATTTGTTTAAAACACGAGATTTAGAAGCGCTGGCGGATATTGATTTACATATCAAGCAGATTTTAGTAGCAATTAGCTCCAGCGCGCACACCATATCCAGTATTCAAAATGCCTATTCAACCGTGGCTAATAATACTTTGAATCAGCGAATGAAAGTTTTAACAGCCATTACCATACTGCTAGCAATTCCGAATGTCTTTTACGGCATGTATGGAATGAATATTGCCTTGCCGTTTCAGGGGGAGCCTTGGGCATATCCAGTAATTACCAGTTTTACAGTGTTGTTGATTTTACTTGTTATGGTTATTGCCAAGCGAATTCGCTTATTCTAATATATAAATAAGTAGGCATTTTAAAATGTTTTTGCTTGACGTGCCAATAGACGTTTGGTACCATTGTTGATGTGTCTCGCGCCGAAGCATTAAATTGCTGATATATAAGTGATAAAGGTCGAAGCGCGTGGGGCTGCACATAATAATAAGGAGTGCAAAACACATGCCAATAGCAATCAAGTTTGTGTCATCCCGGCGCAAAAAGATCGCGGTGGATGTGGTGCCTGCCGAATGGCAAACATACATAGCACAATAAAAAGTGCAGTCGCTCTCATAATAGAATAGGGACGACTATAAATAAATCCCGCTCCAAGGCACCGGAGCGGGATTTTGGTTTTTCGTCAAATAGTATTAATCTTTTATTTCTACGCCAGCCTTTTTAAGCGCTTCTTTTACTGACGATTCAATTGAGCCTGAGCTATCCATTTCAGTATTTTTCCCATTGATATAGAAGGTTGGAGTGGCGGCAACACCGTGTTTGCGCCCTAATGCCATGTCAAAGTCAATCTTATTCTTAACCTTGCTACTGGCAACATCGATTTTATACTGATCAATGTTGAGGTTTAATTTTTCTGCATATGACCTAAATATCGTATCGCGCTCTGTGGCGCTGGCATTCTTCCACGCGTCCTGGCTAGAGTATAAGAGATTATTCATTTCCCAGAATTTCCCCTGCAGGCCAGCGGCTTCAGCAACGGCTGCGGCAGCTCGTGCATTTGGGTGTGAACCAGCAATTGGGAAGTTGCGGAAGATAAGTCGCACATTATCCTTGTATTTTTTTGCAATTTCTTCAGTTTTTGGTGCAGCAGCGCTACAGCCAGGACATTGATAGTCCGCGTACTCAACAATAGTCACCTTAGCGCTCTTACTGCCAATTTCATGGTCAGCAATGTTGCCGTTTCGAGACTCTGCGGCTATTGCTGTGTTCAACTGATCGTTTGTGATATCGCTCACATTGAGTCGATTTTGCGTTGAAATATAAATCATTCCGCCAACAATTGCTATTACAATAATTGAGAAAATTATCCAGCTTTTCTTGTTCATTTTACCTCCGTTTACTCTAGCAAGTATAGCACGAAATACGGTACAATAAAACTATGATGATAATGCTAATTATTGGATATTTAGCTGTTTTAGCGGCGTTGTTGATTGTGATGGGGGTCCAACCAAATATACCGTCGCACAGTCAATTTGAACTGCAACGTCGAAGTAAAAAGGGTGATAAAAAGGCCGATATTTATTTGCGCCAGCAAAAATTCTTACGTGATATAATTTCTTTGCAACGAGTATTGGCATCTTTACTGCTGGTTATTTTAACAGTTATTAGTGTCAATTTATTTCACTGGACAATTGGACTCATGTCATCAATGATAATTGCTCTTGAAATCGGTGCAGTGGCACGGATCCGTTTGTGGCAAAAATATTCACAGCAGTTATATGAAAAATATGAATCACAAATTTTAGCGATCATTGAACGTCATCAATTATTGTTCTCGCTAATTCGTTCGATTTTGCCAACTGTAAATGATAGTCGTGTAGTTGAGTCGAAGGATGAGCTATTGGAGATAGTTGCTCATTCAAGTAGAGTTTTCTCTGCTGACGAAAAGAAGTTGATTAATAGTGGGCTAAAATTTAACGATATGAGAGTTGAGAGTGTGATGACGCCACGAAGTATGATCGAGTTGGTGTCGGTGGATGAGCTCCTTGGTCCATTAGTCTTAGACGATCTTCATAAAAAAGGCCATAGCCGGTTTCCGGTTATCCAAGGTGATATTGATCATATAGTTGGCATGTTAAGGATTCAAGATTTGTTAACAATTGACCGCACGTCAAAATCTCATCGTGCAGAAAAAGTTATGAGTAGAGATGTTTACTATATAGATAAAGCTCAGACTCTACAGTACGCTTTGGCCGCATTCTTAAAAACTCAGCATCATCTTTTTATTGTTATTAATGAGCTCCGAGAAACGGTGGGTTTACTGAGTTTGGGTGATGTTATGGAGGAATTGCTGGGTCGTAAGATAGATAATGAATTTGACTCCGAAGAAGAACTCTGTAAGGTTATTGAGCATAAAAATCGCAATACTGACGACTTAAAGAGCTAAGAGTCTATTTTTTGCATGTAATGGCATTCAGGGTAATTGGAGCATCCGTAAAATGGCGAACGATCTTTTTTGCTGTGTCTTATCACCAGATGACCGCCACGACAGCGTGGACATGGTTTAATTTTTTGAGATATGTCTGATACGTCAGGAATTGGTACTACGACACCTTTATCTTCAAGGGCGCGAATGATGGTGAGTAGTCCCGTGCCATCAATAAGTCGTATCTTGTTGCCGTTGGTAGAATATTTCACAAATCTCCGCGCATCCGATGAGAAGATGTTTGTAGTGACAAAGAATGCTTCACCTCCATGTAAATGGTCAACAACTGCACCGTAAAAGTCACGCATTTCGGATACTTTAACAATTTTTTCTATATATTTTTTACATTGGACATAGCTCTGGACACCGTTTTTGTATAATACAATGTCTATGCCACCGTCACGTTTATACGGAGTGGTTGCAGCCGAATAGCCAAAGTGCTCAAATAATTGGGCGATGTATTTTTCGAAATCATATGGCGACATAGAACGAATTTTAGTGAGCAGTTCGTGGTCGCTGAGCGGTGTGGCTGAATTAGATATGTCATCTGCAGCGGGCTTCTTGTCTAGCTGTACATTTTCCGAGATAGGTTTCTTGATTGACTGTGCGTCTGCTGCGGTTGTCTTTTTCTGACTTAATTCTTCTAGCTCACGAGAGGCTGTGAGATATAATTTTCTATAATGAAAAATCACAAGGGGACTGGCGATAATCCACGTAATTGAACAAAAGATGACTACAGTGCCCACCGTATAGCTATCCATGTGGTGATTATAGCATAAAACTGTCACTGCTGTGCTATAATAACAGATATGAAACAGAGGACTTTTGCAATTGATACACCAACGAAAGTTGGGGAAATGATGACAGTGGCTGGCTGGGTGCATTCCCGGCGTGATCACGGTGGACTGATTTTTATTGACCTACGCGACCATACTGGCCTGGTACAGCTGGTGATTAATCCTGAGCAGGTGGAAGCGTTTCGTTTGGCGGAAAGCTTGCGCGATGAGTTTGTGATTCGTGCCAGCGGTATGGTGACTGAGCGTGGTGAAGGTTTGAAGAATCCAAATATCGCCAGCGGTAATGTAGAAATTGTAGTGGAAAACCTGGAAATCTTGAACCGTGCTGAAACTCTGCCAATCCAGCCGTTTGCCGAGGAAAACCAAGCGGGTGAGGACTTGCGTTTTAAGTATCGTTACCTCGACCTGCGTCGTCCGAAGATGCAACAGATGCTGAAAAAACGTGCTGAAATGTACCGACGGATGCATCAGTACATGGACGACCGTGATTTCATTGAGATTCAGACGCCGATTTTGGCGAATTCCAGCCCCGAGGGCGCACGCGATTTTCTGATCCCAAGTCGTTTGCAGGAAAATAAGTTTTACGCGTTGCCGCAAGCACCGCAGCAGTTCAAGCAATTGCTGATGGTTGGCGGTGTGCCGCGGTATTACCAGTTGGCGGCGTGTTTCCGCGATGAAGATCCGCGAGCTGACCGACTGTACGGCGAGTTTTATCAGCTGGATTTGGAAATGAGCTTCGTTGAAGACGGCGAGGAAGTTCGTCGTGAGGTCGAACCGTTGATGCGGCAGCTAGCGACCGATTTTGCGGGCAAGAAGTTGCTGGATTTGAGCGATCTCGCGGTCGGTGATGGCAGTTCAATTCCGCGCATTTCCTACCGCGACGCCATGGAGACGTACGGCTCGGACAAACCAGACCTACGTTTTGGCATGGAGCTGATTGAGCTGACCGACGTATTTACCGAAACTGAATTTGGCGTGTTTAAAAACGCTGAGTGTATCAAGGCGATCTGCGTCAAAAATGGCACTAGTCTCAGCCGTAAGCAAATCGACCAGTTTACTGGCATTGCCAAGAGTGAAGGGG
>CAMUPZ010000018.1 GCA_947095985.1 uncultured Candidatus Saccharibacteria bacterium
GAAAGGCGCCAAAACCGACGAGTTGGTGATGTTTACACGTCAATTAAGTGCCATGGTTTCAGCTGGTGTACCGATTCTTCGTTCGCTAAATTCAATGGCCAAGCACGCTGAGAGCGCCGGCTTCCGAGAAACAATTAATGCTGTCATTAAAGATATCGAAGGCGGTATGTCATTTGCCGATGCTCTAGGAAAACATCCAGAAACCTTCAATGACATCTACGTCAATATGGTCGCCGCTGGTGAAACCGGAGGTATTCTGGACGACATTCTGAAACGACTAGCCCTACAACAAGAAAAAAACTCATCCATGAAGAAAAAGATTAAAGGGGCTATGACATACCCAATCGTTCTTTTGGCAATAACCATCATTGCATTCTTTATTTTGATGACCTTTATCATTCCAGTCATCGGTAAGACTATTAAAGACATGGGTGGGCCAGATGCTAAGCTGCCGCTGCTCACTGAAATCATGCTCGGCATTAGCGACTTTATGGTGTCATTCTGGTATTTGATTGTCCCGGCATTCATCGGCGGAATTTGGGCACTAATTCGCTACATTAAAACCCCAAAGGGACGCGTTAAATTCCACCACATCATCATTAAGGTTCCTGCGGTTGGGGCAATTGTTAGAAAAGTAGCAATTGCAAGATTCACAAGAACCTTCTCCGCTCTCATCGGCGCCGGCGTAGCCGTGTTAGAGGCTCTGGACGTCACCTCCCGCGCAGTTGGCAACGTTGTCTACGAAGAATCCTTGAGGGAAGCCACCAAGCGCGTCCAAAATGGTGAAGTCTTGTCGAGGATTATCGCCGAGAGGGATGATTTGTATCCACCAATTGTTGCTCAGATGCTATCTGTCGGTGAAGAGACTGGACAAACAGACAAAGTGCTTATTAAGGTTGCCGACTTTTACGAAGAAGAAGTTGACACTGCGATTGACGGAGTCAGTTCCATTATCGAGCCAGTAATGATTGTAGCAATGGGCGGCGTGATTGCTTTGGTGGCAGTCAGCGTGATGGGGCCAATTACCAGTATGGCGGGACAAGTTAAGGGATAGTCTTTCAAAAAAGCTTATGATATAATACCGGTATATAGGTGGGAAGAAGAAAGTGTCGAGTATATTTTATAGAAAAAAACCAATAATCGGCTTAGACATCAGTAGAACGAGCATTAAAATTATGTCAATTGACAGAACCCGCATGCTGGTTCATGGTTATGGCTCAATTAACCTTGACTCCCAACAAAATGATGGCAATTCTAATGATAACGTTGAATACCTAGCTCAAAATATAAAAGATCTATTAAAGAATAATATCGTTGGACAGATTGATAGTAATCGCGTAGCTATTGGCATTCCTACCAGCCGAACATTTTCGCGGACATTCACCCTGCCCATAAAAGAAGAAGCTAACATCCTTAGTGCGGTAAATCTGGAGGTTGAACAGTATATTCCAGCTCCACTTGACTCACTTTATGTAGATTACAGAATTATCAATCGTTCAAAAGATGAGCTTAGCGTGCTAATGTGTGCCGCTCCAAAAAAGATGATTGATAGCATGCTAGATGCCGCGCAGCGATGTGGATTAGAGGTTGCAGCTATTGAGCCAAATGTTAATGCAATATCAAGACTCTTAAAGAAAACCGAAGAAGGCATGCTGCCAACAGTTATTGTTGATATCGGCACATCAGCTACTGACATAGCTATTTTAGACTCTGATATCCGCGTAACTGGAGGGTCTAACGTGGGTGGCTACACGCTAACCCTGAACCTATCTAAGAAAATGAACGTTCCAATCGAGACGGCGCATCAATTTAAAGTCCTAAACGGGCTCAATCCTGGACCAAGGCAAGCTCGCATTACCGGAGCTCTGCAGCCAAGTCTACACAAAATGACCAACGAGATTAAACGCGTTATGCGATACTACACCGACCGTTTCCCGGATGAGAGAAAAATTGAACAGATACTTATCGTTGGTGGTGGCGGAAACGTGCCAGGAATTGGAGAATTTTTCACCAATGAGCTATTAATGCCAGCCCGCGTAGCTAGTCCGTGGCAGTTATTAAATTTCGGTAATCTCGAACAGCCAGCCAAACAGTTGAGATCCCAGCTTTCGCCCGTCGCAGGACTAGCGCTTATTCGACAGGAGGATATTTATGATTAATCTTCTGCCTCCTCAAGAAAAAAAGCAGATCAGAGCCGGACGGGTCAATATAATACTAAGGCGATATTGCATAATATCATTGGTATTTGCCGGCTTGTTATTCTTAACAATTGGCGGATTTTATCTATTCCTAGAAAACAGTAAAACAGCAGCCCAAAACAATATTAACGAAGGAAACGCCAAACTAGCTCAACACCAATCAACTCAAAAAGACGTTGATGGATTTATAAAAGACCTAGCTGACGCCAAAGCTATTATTGGCAGCGAAGCTCACTACTCATCAATTATTCCTAAAATTGCCCAACACATTCCGTCTGGTATAGTTTTAGAATCACTAACCCTGGACACTTCCGCCCTAGACAAACCAATATCATTAATCGCACTTGGAAAAACTAAAGACGACTCTATACGGCTAAAAACAAGCCTAGAGAAATCAGAAATTTTTAAAGATGTCCACCTGGAAAGCATAGTATATAGCGACGGAAAAGCAGAAAAATCCTCAGACTACCCCGTCGTAATAACTATTAGTGTTACGCCGAAGCCGGAGGTGTTAAAGCAATGAAAAAAGTATTAAATGCCAGCATCATGCGCATTATTATGACATTACTGCTCATTGTTATTCTGGCTGCAATGATTGGCGCTGTAACTTTTGCCTACTCATTCCTCAGTAAAGCATCAGAAGATGTCGGAAAAATGCAAAACGAAGCAGTAGCTATTGACTCAAAAATACAGAATCTACTCGTCCTAAAAGATCAGCTCGACAAAAACTCTGACATTGCTAAAAAAGCTAAAAATATAGTTTCCGAGTCAAAGATGTATCAATATCAAAATCAAATTGTACAAGATTTATCAACCTATGCCGACCGCGCAGGTGTTCCAATTCGCTCGTTTACTTTCCAGAGCGATTCAAAAAATTCAGCCCAATCACCAGCCGCAAAAAAGAAAACAAATACTGGACCAGCTGGCATTAAAAGCACCTTTGTATCTATTCAGCTAGGTGAAAAAATTGACTACGTGCGTTTTCTACATTTCCTTAATTTGATTGAGAAAAACGTTACTCGTATGCAGCTATCAGGCGTTGCGATTTCCAGAGCGCCAGACAGTCGCGAGGTATCAGTCCAAGAATTTGAAGTAAAGGTGTATACAAGATGAAACCATCGATATCAGAACAGCTTGAACCAATTATAAAGCCTCTATCAAAGTTTCTGTGGCGATTTCATGTTATGATCTACAGCATAGCCGTCATCGGAGGACTGTCAATTGCTATATTTACCTTAAGCGGTCTCCTTTCAATATCTAGTGAGCCAGCCCCAGCTTCATCAGCGACATTTGATAAAAAAACTATGAAGATAATTAAGGATTTTCGCACTTCAACTTCCGGTAATGATCCACTGACCTTGCCCGCCGGACGATCTAATCCATTTGCTGAATAAAATATAACCATATATACTAAGATTATGCTTATTTCTGCGGACCGCTTTCTCAACACTCCTGTCATGAGCCTACAGACTGGCTCAGAATTAGCGCGAACTTCACGAGAAATTATCAATCCAAAGAATTTGTCTGTAATTGCCTATGAGCTTGAGGGTCGCCTTTTAGATCAATATCCCAGCCTACTTCGCGTTAATGATATCAGAGAAATTGGACCACTAGGTATGATTATTGACTCAGCCGATGAAATTATTGGTGTTGATGATGTTATTGCCATAAAAGAAATTTACGATATAGATTTTAGACTAAAAGACAAATTAGTTACCGACGAGAAAAACCGTAAAATCGGAAAAGTCATTGGCTATACCTTAGCCGCTGGCAATTTTATTATCCAACAATTGCGGGTCCGTCGACCACTACTAAAAAGTTTTGGCGATACGGAATTGCTTATTCACCGCTCGCAGATCGTTAAAGTAACTGACGACAGGATTATTGTAAAATCAGCAACAATATCACACATAGCTGAAAAGACGCCTGCTCCAAACATAAACTCTTATGACAATCCTTTTCGCAAGCAAGCCCGCACACAGCCTGAAGCTACAGAAATTAATTAACGACTAGTTCGCAAACTTACCCAGAGCCTCTTTAATGTCATCGTAGGAAAAGCCCTGCCGTGCTAAATACTGCATAAATTTTTGCTCATCGTTATAACGGTGGCGTTTCTTAGATATAATCTTCTGCAGCTCTTCGCTATCAGAACGGATATTCTCCTTAATTAGCGAATCGATAATCTTACTACCAATACCCTTGTGCGCCAATTCTAATCGTAAACGACGAATACTGGCGCCTTTTTTTATAAATCGCTGCTCAAACCAAAATCGAGCAAATTTTTCATCATCCAAATATTTTTTCTCAATAAGACGATCCAAGACGCGCTCAGCAATCTCCGGTTTTACTCCAGAACGTTCAATAATTTCGCCAGTTTTCACTGAACGTCGACGAGTGGCTAGCGTTTTCCGACGCAGGTAATCGCGCACTTCTTTGATGGCTCGCGGACGCATTAAACAGTATTCTATAGACCTGGCATATAACTTGCCAAACTGGCTATCGTCTTCTAGTTTCGAAATTTCCTCTTCCGTATATTCGCGACCAATCTTAATACCTAGTTCGCCGACCTGAAATACGTCCAAGCTAAAACGATATTTCCCGTCAACACTAACATTTACCCGATTTTTATCACGAGCCTGAAGAGAAATATCGGTGATTTTCATAAAACTATTATAGCACTAAAACTATACGTAGCTACTGGTGGACTATTCGACTACCTCAACCACTTTGCCATGTACGCCGTTATAACAAGCAGCGGCACGCGGCTTAGTAATAACCGGCAGTTGGCGCGGAATAGCGCTCATATCGACATCGCCAAGCGTACCAGCCTCGACACACCCAAGCGTAATGTGTGGACGAAATCCATCGATATCCAGCCCTGGATGAATGTCGTCCAGTATTTCAAGCAACTTCCGACGTACTTCAGCCATCCAGGAGGTTTTCTGTACGCGCAACTCAACCCAAACACAGTTACCAGCTTCATCTGGCAAGAAGTTGACACCGTCAAGTACTAGTTTGTCTAGAGACGGCAGCGCGGCGGCAGCTAACTTGAGACGCGGTATATCCTGCTCAGTTACATTGATTAGCGTTGCGTGTGGAATAAACTCACCGAAATCAAGATTCATTTTTTCCGACAGTTCTCGAAGGTAAGTAGTCTGCTCGTCATCAAAAATAAGATTAACTGACGCCATATGTTTTTCGACTGGATATGCAGTATCTGCTGCGCGCATTAGTTTTCTACTTCTTTTACCTTATCACGTACCTTCTGGTCAATTTCTGCCAGGACTTCAGGATTTTCTTTCAAGTATAATTTAGTTTTATCGCGACCCTGGCCGATGGTCTCGCCGTTATATTTGTAAAAGGCGCCAGATTTTTCAACAATGCCGTGCGTAGCCGCCAAGTCCAGAATGTCGCCAGTCTTAGAAATACCCTCATTATACATAATGTCAAACTCAGCGATACGGAATGGCGGCGCAATCTTATTCTTCACTACTTTAATTTTAGTACGGTTACCGATAATATCATCACCAACTTTAATTTGTCCGATACGGCGAATATCAATTCGCTGCGAAGCGTAGAATTTCAAGGCGTTGCCGCCCGTGGTCGTTTCAGGATTACCAAACATCACGCCAATCTTCATGCGAATCTGGTTGATGAAAATCACTGTCGCTTTCGATTTGTTAATAATTCCCGTCAATTTACGCAGCGCCTGGCTCATCAATCGCGCCTGCAGCCCCATGTGAGAATCGCCCATATCGCCATCAATTTCTGCCTGCGGCGTCAAGGCTGCCACCGAGTCGACCACAACCAAATCAACCGCATTTGACCGAACTAGCGTTTCTGCAATTTCCAATGCCTGCTCACCATTGTCTGGCTGTGATACCAGCAGATTTTCCGTATCCACACCCAAACGCTTGGCATAGCTCGGGTCAAGCGCATGCTCAGCATCAATAAACGCTGCCGTACCGCCCTGCTTTTGGATCTCAGCAATAGCGTGTAGAGTCAATGTCGTCTTACCCGAACTTTCCGGACCATAAATCTCGATAATTCGTCCTTTTGGATAACCACCACCCAAAGCCAAATCCAAACTTAGAGCGCCTGAAGGAATTACCTCGACATCAACCTTATGAGCCTCGCCAAGTTTCATAATTGATCCGTCGCCAAACTGTTTAGTGATCTGATCCATTGCCAGACCTAACGCTTTTAATTTTCCATCATCAACTTTTTTACCTGATGCTTGACTTGGCTTCTCTGAATTTACCGTTTTACTGTCTGATTTTGCCATAGCATTCCCTCCTTAGTTACTACCTTTATTATACCGATTTGTCACAATATTTGCTATAATTACATTCATGAATAAGCGAAACGGTTTCACGATTATTGAACTTTTAGTTGTAGCAACTTTTTTGATCATTATTGCAATCTTAGGTTTTTCGCAATATACCAAATTGACTAATGAGTCAAACAATACAAAAAAGCGCACCGCCCTAAACGCCATGTATTACAGTTTAGAGGAAGGTTTTTACACTAAAAACGGCTATTACCCAGAGAAATTAGAAGACTCGACATTGTCGACTATGGACCCTGAGTTACTAAAAGACCCAAATGGTAAGAAAATTGGCGAAAAAGACAGTAGCTATCGCTACGAATCCTCAAACTGCAATGGAGGAAAATGCAAATCCTATAAACTGGTCGCAACCCTTATTGGCGAAGACGACTACATAAAAGAAAGTCGCCACAAATAATTAATCGTCAACAGGACGACCGTTTTTGAAGTCCTCAATAGCATTATTGATAATCGCAATCTGCTCACGTGGATTTGCTACAAAATGAAATCTATAAGTCGTTTCTTCACCCTCGGTGCTAAGACGAATAGTGCCGTAATTAAATATAGTCTGAATAATCCCCGACTGTCGGAAACTAGCATCCTCAATACTACCCAGACTCACCGTCTGCTCACGTCGTGAAAACAGGCTTTCTTGGATTTCCTGAATGACACTTTCGTTAGTCATGAAGAATTGATTCTGTAGATATATCCATAGAGCTACCGCGCCACCAAGCACTACAAGACCAATAAGCAACATCGCCACGCCAAAAATGTCAGTAACAGAAGGCATAATTGGCAGGATTGAATCGCGAGCAATTGACGGATAAAACATCACGAATATCATAATTATCACTACCAAAAAAATTGAAACTATCGCTGGAATCAACATGCCAATTGGATGACGCTTAATATCCAAAATCACATACTCACCTTCACTCAAATTTAGGTTCGGGTATTGCTGGACTGACTTTTCATGCTTCCTTTTCAGCTCATCGCTAATAGTAAAAGGCTTTGGGTCAATCTCGCGCGCTACATGTACAACTTGCGGTTCATTGGCGTATTGACTGCGCAATCGCGGATCAAAATTCTCCCCATCAATAATTTCTGGACGCGTCGTTACATGAGAGTTTGTTTGCGCCACCACCGGAGCTGGTCTGCCAGTCTGAGGCGGGTGATGATACAGTGGTCGACCATCAGCATCATACGCAACAGGCTGCGTTAAATCTTCTGATGAGGATGTTTGTGGATTCATGCCTATATTATAACACGACAGAACTTAAGATAGTCTTGTTTTTTGGCGATAAACTTTTATAACTATTGTCGTCACACTGATTACAACCATTCCAACAGCTGCGGCAATACTAAACCACGACGATCCACTCTTGCCTTCATTATTATCCTTAGACTTCTTCCGAGCCTCCTCCGACTTCACCTCGTTCACACCACTATTCTCCTGAAGTTTTACGTCTTTACCGCCAGAATCCATGGTAGCTATTTTCTTTTTGTCACCACTGTTTACTTTATTACTCGAAGACACATCAACAGATTTACGATTTGTATTTTCTTTTTTACTATCATATTTATTTGCTTGATTCTTTTCATACTCTAACATCTGATAATAGCCATATTCCTCCAAATATCCCGGATCAGAATCACAAGCATCACCAATTCCATCCTTGTCATAATCAGCTTGATCTGGATTCGCCACATCTGGACAATTATCAAATTCCCGTTCATGCTCATCGCCGTCATCGCTAACCGTCAAAGTTGTTGTTGCCACGTTCGTCAGTCCAGAATTGTCAGTCACCCTAAGTGTTAACAACCCAGAAAATTCCTTAGTAAACGTATAATTGATAAAAGGTCTATCAATCGTCACATCATACACGCCGTCTTGATCGACATCCCATTCATATTTCACGATTTTACCATTTGCCGAATAAGAACCAGCGCCATCCAATTCTAATGTGTCGCCAATTTTCGCCACATATTGACGATTTATCCAGGCGTTCGGTTTGTTTGTCGCATTTTCAACTGACGCATTAACTTGATCAACGATCTTATTGCTATCATCAGCTTGTAAATATGCGCCGCCCGTTCTTTCAGCCAAAGACATCACAGATGCCATCGCACCATATCCAGAAGTATCAATAATATATATTTGAGCTGGATCAACAGCATAAGCAGCATCAACGATAGATTGTTCGGTTAGCTCAGTGACTGGTTCTGGATCTTTAGCCGGAGCGTCACCAATCACGATCATAATCTTCTTTACTCCCGCTCGCCACTGTAGATTCAGCCCTGTCTTAATACCATAATAAACAGATTCTTTCCAATCACCACCATTACCGAGTTGAATAAAATTGACAGCCTTGTTAAGCGCCTCGACGTTACTCGTAAAATCTGTCTCAATTTTGGACGGATAGTCACCCGAGCTTCCGCCACAACACGGATGATCTTGATAAGTGACTAGTGCAAATCTAGCACTCTTGGTTTTCGAACTAATCGACTCAACTATATTTCGAATGTTATTTCTAACAGCACTAATTGAACTATGCATCGAACCAGTCGTATCAATAACAAATACTACATCAATATCGCCGTTCGTTTTCGTTATTGGCTTCACTAAATTGGGTAGTGGTACTTTTTCACGAAGTGCTGACATATAATTACTATGCCCAAAGAAGTTTGGGTGATACCACGAACTCATATTGAATGCATTTGGCTCAAGGAATTCATGAATCCAACGATCGTGATTCTTCTTAAATATTGAGGCGTCTGGTTCATGTCCAGAAAACCGCTTCGGCAAACTATCAATAAAAATCACTTTCTCTTTACCGAGGCTTTTATTATATTCCTCAACCACCTTTTTCTGGCGTAAATTACCTTCCAGCCCTAACTTGCGCACTTCGCTAGCAACCGAAAAATCGGATAACTTCTCGCTATTATCAAGTGCTAGTAGCGGGTATCCTAAAAGGACTATTTTCGCGTCTGGACGTAAACGAGAATTAAGCGATGATAAAATACCTCTAAGATTTAGCTCTAAATCTCCCATATTATTTCTTGCGTCATTTATCTTTGTTTTGCAATCTGAAGCAGATCTTATTACAGCGGCAAAACAAGACTTAACAATGCCGTCAAAATCCAAATCATTTCCACCAATCGTCATCATTACCATATCCGTGCTGCGATCCACATTATCAAGTTGTCGTCGAATCGTATAATTACATCTTATATTGACTCTTTTCTGATTTTTTCCGCGCTTAGAGCCAATCGTACTACTTATGATCCTATAAGCAACTTTTAAGTCATTATTCGGTTTAATATTGCAAATATCCTTGTCTTCCGCGTATTTAATAATCTGTTCATTCGTCGCTAGTTTGCTCGGATCATCACTAATCGTTTTTACGACACTACCCGCATTCTTATCCTTCAAGAAGTCATTAATTTTAGCTCCAGAACAAGCGCGATTTATAAGCGTTACTGACAGTCCGTTATTACTTAGCCATCTTTTATACATTTCCGCCCAGTTATTACTGTTGCGATGACATATATTAGGACCATATTCATATCCATCGGCACCATTGCCAGCCGAATAAGAATCGCCAAGTAATGTAATCGTAAGTTTCTTTCCTGCGTAATTATAAGGGACAACTTCACCTTGAGCCGACTGTTGTATAAAAAGTCCAAAAATAATAGCCACAAAGAAAGATAATATAATAACTCTAATTTTCATATTAGTCACCCAAACCTTCAACAATTATATGAACACCATTGTTATATTTATCATTTAGTATAATACTAACCCAGAGAGAGTATTTCCTGCCCTCTATATCCTTATATCCTACAAAATATTCCGCCCCAGACCTCTCTTTATCTAGCTTCCAGCCAGAATCTTCAGAGTATCGTTGCAGTCTATTTAACAAATCATTCGCCGACTCATTCTGAGGCATCTCATAATATCTATCAACTGATGGATATGTGCTCTTTTTTAAAAATCCGCGTTCTGTAGGTATGCGATGTCTTTCGCGTGACGATTTCAGCTTTAAGTCCAAAACACCCTTTTCAGCCATTGGATCTCGTGCCATATTCCACACTTCTATATACGCTGGCAGCCAAGTTAAAAAATTGACCAGCCACAAACCAGCCAAAATTCCCACCAAAATTATAAATCGCCGTAGCCAGTGCCTAGCTTTAGAGTTCTTAACTGGTGATGTCGTTGCTTGTTTTTTGCCCATGGCGGCTCCTAGTTAAGTTTGCTTAGTTTTATTAAAACACAAAAAGTCTAAGAATACGATAACTATTTTCCCAAATGTCGCTTTGCCTTAATTGTCACTCGACGGCCGCGCGGCGTGCGTTCAATGAAGCCAATTTGTAGTAAATACGGCTCATAAAAATCCTCAATTGTCGTCGCTTCGTCGCCAGTCAGGGCAGCAATGGTGGTTAGCCCCACTGGATTATCGCCATAATTTTCCAGAATTGATTGCAGTAAATTACGGTCAGCCGGGTCTAATCCCAACTCATCCACTTCTAGCATTTCCAAAGCACTAGTTGTTGTTTTTACATCAATTATCCCATCACCATTCACGTCGGCGTAGTCGCGTACGCGCTTGAGTAGGCGGTTAGCGATGCGCGGCGTTAGGCGAGCCCGCGTCGATAATAAATCCGCCGCTTCGTGCCGAATTGACGACTCCAGGATAGCCGCACTCCGCGTCACAATTTTCGCGATGTCCTCTGGCTCATAAAATTCAAGCCGATAAATATGCCCAAATCGGTCACGTAGCGGTGCCGCCAAGCTGCCCGTCCGCGTCGTCGCACCGATGACCGTAAACCGCGGCAAATCCAACCGAATCGACCGAGCCGCAGGCCCCTTACCAATGACGATATCCAGCTTGAAATCTTCCATGGCCGAATATAAAATCTCTTCCACCGCCCGACCGAGCCGATGAATTTCATCGATGAATAAAATATCGCCGTCCGCCAAATTGGTCAAAATTGACGCCAAATCGCCAGCTTTTTCAATGGCCGGACCGCTGGTGATGCGTAAATTCGTGCCCATCTCGTTAGCGATCACCGTCGCCATGGTCGTCTTGCCCAGACCTGGCGGGCCGTAGAGCAGCACATGATCCAGCGGCTCACCGCGCTTCTTGGCTGCCTCAATTGCCAAGCGCAGATTACGCTTCAGTCGCTCCTGACCAACATACTCGCTAAAACTCTGCGGACGTAAACTAACTTCAATCCGCTGCTCCTCGGTGTCATCACTATGCGAACTGGTATCGACTATTCTCTCAATTGCCATACACTAATTATATCATTTGTAGTACAATAGGGGTGTCTACATCTAGAACCAGGCGTTTTGAACGCATTGTTTACGTACATAATGGGCAGCCGTTATCGAGCGTAAACTTGCGTTCTAGGTGTAGACAGCCAAATTTAACGGCTGTCCTTTTTGTTGGACGGCACATCTCATAGGAGGGGACGATGAATACAAGCGAGAAAAAGCCAGTTTTTAAAAAGGCTTGGTTTTGGGTAATTATTGTTATTATTGCGATTGGAGCATACAGCGCATCACAGCAGAACAAAGCCACTGTTGTCAATTCAAACAATAATAACGCTACTTCGGAAAATAAGCCAGCCGAAAAGACCACTTTCAAAGTTGGTGAAACTATCGCTTTTGACGGCAAAGAAGTAACAATCAAGTCGATTGAACGCAATTGGGATTCTGGTAACCAGTTCATTAAAGCCAGTGCCGGCAAAGAATATGTTAAAGCAAATGTTTCAATCGTTAACAAATCAAATAGCGAATTATCTTTCAACACATTCGATTGGAAAATCGAGGACGCAAATGGTGCCATTGAGGGGCCAAGCGGCACAGCCTTCACGACAAGCGATAACCTAGGGTCTGGCGACCTAGCAGTCAACGGCAAAAAAGAAGGTTCTGTTGTTTTTGAGGTTGCAAAAGACTCAAAAATTAAAATTCATTACCAGCCATCATTCTGGTCAAATAAAAAAATTATTATTGAACCATAAAAAATCTAATTAATATTGTGAGGACGCTATGCCTTTAGCGTCCTTTTCTATATTTACTATCGCTTCAATGCCTCAATCACCCGCTGCGCCGTTGGCAGATTGACGTCAACATTTTCCAGCGCCTTAGTGGCATCAGCCAAGGTGTAGCCCAGCGCCATCAGCGCTTCCAACGCTTCGTCGGAGGTGTTTAATTCAACTTGGACTGATGCGTCCGCTCGACCATACTGCGTCGGCAGACCAACTTTATCACTCAAATCAACCACTACACGCTCAGCAGTTTTTTTGCCGACGCCAGCGGCTTGTTGCACAAACGCACTGTCGGCATTGGCGATAGCGTTGCGAACATACTCTGCGTCGCCCAGGCTGAGAATTGCTAACGCTGCCTTCGGGCCGACACCCTGAACGGTGATCAGCATTTCAAACAACTTCTTCGCCGCCAGACTCGAAAAACCAAACAATTCCTCCGCT
>CAMUPZ010000019.1 GCA_947095985.1 uncultured Candidatus Saccharibacteria bacterium
CCTGCTCCATCGGCACGCCATAGGTCTCGGCCGCCGTCTTGGTATGAATATCAACATCGCTATTAAAATCGTCAATTAATTGTTTGTCACCCGCCAACACCGCCGCCAGCCGCAGCTCAAATTGTGAATAATCGGCACCAACAAATACCTTGCCCTCCCTCGGCACAAACGCCTGGCGAATTTTCCGGCCCAGTTCTGTGCGCACCGGAATATTCTGTAGGTTGGGGTTTGTACTACTCAACCGCCCAGTACTGGTTACGTCTTGATTAAATGTGGTGTGAATCCGACCGTCCTCAGCCACCAACTTCGGCAGCGCTTCAATGTAGGTGCTGATCAATTTAGTCAGCTCCCGGTACCGCTCAATCAGCTCAATGATTGGGTGCTGTCCGCGCAACTTATCCAGCTCTTTTTGCCCCGTTGAATAGCCGGTTTTACCTTTTTTGATACCAGTCGTTGGCAGCTGCAACTTGGTAAATAACACCTCAGACAGCTGCGCCGGACTAGCAGCGTTGAACTCACGCCCGGCCATCGCATACATTTGTTGTTCAAGCCGACTCACCTCCGCCCCCAGCTCCTGGCCCATCTGCTCAAGGAGCGCCGTGTCCAGTTTCATGCCGCGCCGCTCCATCTGAAACAGCGGCCAAATCACTGGAAAATCAAAGTCGCGAAGTACCCGGGCAATCTGCTGATGCGCCGCCATATAATCCTGCTGTTGGCGGTAAATCTGGCGGAGCCGCGCCAGCTGTCGCGACACGGAATTATCCTCAGAAAAATCGCCCGCCAGTGCCGGCAAACTGCGGTCGCGCCTCAGCGGATCGATCAAAAACGCCGCCTGTCCAACATCCCAGACCTCATGAAACCGCACCGTCACGCCGTGAGCATCCAGCGCATGATACAACTCCTTGACATCCGCCGCAATCACCACGCCCTGTGCCAACAGCTGCCAAATACGTTGACCAATCTCACTCATTTTAGCACGCCACGCCACGCCAGGTTTGGAATTAATATAGACCGCGTCCGGCTCCGATGGATCAATATAAATAATATTCTCTGTTTCAAACAACGGCTCAGCTGGCAGATTTTCGACGCGCGGCAATTCCAATTCCGCCGTCTCCACTACCTCATCCGCCGCCTGCATCGTCTTTGGCAACCGCCCAATCAGCGAATGAAACTCCAATTTCCGCAAAATTTCCGCCACCCGAGCAAAATCGCAGTCATCAACATCAGCCACTTCCCAGTCCAATTCCACTGGCGCGTCCGTCCAGATTTCTGCCACTTGCTTGGTCAAATACGCCGACTCGTGGCCCGCTTCCAACTTTGTCCTTAGAGCACCTTTTTGCTCATCCAAATGCGCATACACGCCGTCCAACGTGCCATATGCTTGCAATAATTTCACCGCTGTCTTTTCACCAACACCCGGTACGCCCGGCAAATTATCACTGGAATCACCCTTCAGCGCCTTCAAATCCAAAAACTGATCCGTCCGAATGCCATATTTTTGTTCAAAATATTCCGCCGTAAATTCCTCGATATTCCTCAGGCCATTTTTCATGGCGTAGACTTTGGTCAGCGGCGACACCAATTGTAGCGCATCCAAATCCGATGTTAGCAGACAGGTCTGCACGCCGCGCGCTTCTGCTTGCCTGGCAAACGCACCCATGATATCGTCCGCTTCATAATCATCGAGCTCATACAGCGGCCAGCCAAAGGCGTCCAATAGTTCCATCAAAATCGGAATTTGCTGATAAAAATCGTCAGGCGCTGGCTTACGACCCGCCTTGTACTCTGGATATAGTTCCCGGCGCTTACGGATGTTGGTACCGCGCTTGTCCCAGGCCACCGCCACATAATCCGGCTCCAATTTCTTGATAAGCTCAATCGCCAAACTCACAAACCCATACACCCCGCCCGTCGGCGTACCGTCCGTCGTACTCAGCCCCGGCATGGCATAATAACCTCGGTAAAACACCGACTTACCATCAATAACCACTAGACGCTTCATAGTTCTATTGTAGCATTTAAGCCGCTATTGTCAGATTTTCGATTGATGCAGCACCAAGTTTTCGTTGTATTCTCTTACGCCTATAGTAAATTTTCTTAAGCTTTTCTTCAGCATTAAACGAACCTCCCTGCATTTTATCATATTTTCTATAAAACAATTCAAGATCACCCATAGAATCGTAGGTAGATTTTCTATATCGCTCTGCCCATTTTTCACATCTTTCCCAAAGCTGTCTCTCCCAGCTATAAAAATGACAATCTTCAATCTTGCCATTACTGGTGAATACATTGATGATTTCCGTCTCGCCAAAATTATCAAATCCGACAGAAAATTTATAGATCGGCTCACCTAAGGTGGGAGTAACCTCAAAATCATCTATGAAAACATAATCAAAATCGTCTTTATCGTCTGGCATCTTATATATCTGATAACAATCCCCAGACTTCCAAATCATCCACACCTGACCATACTGATCAATAACCGGTTTGCTAACAAATTTTTCCCATGCCTTACTACGATCAAATTTCGATTCCAGCTCTTCAACTTGTTCTAATATATTGCCCCATTGAACTTCTTTACGATATTCTATTAAACGACCCCAAATATCAAGATCAGAAAATGGATCCTTAGGCAACTCTTCAGTAGTTTTATGAAGTGTTTCCATAATACTTACCCTAAACATACGCTCTATTTGGAAGAATGTCAACAAATTGCTAGAATTGGTCTATGACACAACCACATGCAAGAATTATCGCCCTGGTTGGACTAGCTGGTAGCGGTAAGAGTTCGGCTGTCGAGTATTTGACAGAAAAAGGGTTTCCAAAAGTTTATTTTGGCGGCGTTATTTATAAGGCCATGGACGAGGCCGGAATTGAAAAAACTTGGGACAATCAACAAAAATTCCGCGAAGAAATCCGCCAACGTGAAGGTAAAGACTTTGTCATTAAGCGCGTTATAAAAAATGTTCGTGATTTAATTAACGCTGGACAAAATAAAATCGTCTTGGACGGGTTATATACGTGGAGTGAATATAAAATTCTCAAACATGAATTTCCTGGCCAGGTGGTTGTTATCGCTATTGTTACACCAAAACACCTCCGCTATCAACGCATGATAAAACGTCCCGAACGCCCGATGCAGCCACATGAAGTTGACCAGCGCGATTGGTCGGAAATTGAAAATTTGGAAAAAGGCGGACCAATTGCCATCGCTGATTACTTTGTTATAAATGACGGCAGTCTCGATCAATTACACCAAAAAATAGACGCCGTTACCCACGACGCCCATTTCTGTAAATCACCCGAGCAGTGCTAATTAATCCAAGTACTCGTAAAGTTTTTTCGCATCTTTGTGCTTGCGAAGTTTTGCTAGTGCCTTAGCTTCAATTTGGCGGATACGTTCACGTGTTACGGCAAATTCCTGACCAACTTCTTCCAAAGTGTGGTTTTTACCATTGTCCAGACCAAAGCGCATTCGAACAATTTTCTGCTCTCGGTCGCTCAGGCTTGATAATATATCCTGAACTTGCTCTTTCAATAATTGATTTGATGCTGAATCTTCTGGCGAAACCGTATCTTCATCAACGATAAAATCTTGCAGCACTGAGTCATCATCTTCACCGTCACGACCAACACCAGCATCCAAAGAAGAAATATCCTGCTTAATCTTAATGACGTATTCGATTTTCTCTGGCTCCATGTCCAGCTCTTTGGCCAGCTCGTCAATGGTCGGCTCACGATTCAATTCCTGTGTCATCCGTCGCTGCGTGCGCAGCAATTTATTGATAGTTTCCACCATGTGAACTGGAATACGAATGGTCCGCGCCTGATCAGCAATCGCCCGGGTAATCGCCTGACGAATCCACCAGGTCGCATAAGTTGAGAACTTAAATCCCTTATCTGGATCAAACTTCTCCACCGCGCGCAAGAGTCCAGTATTTCCCTCTTGAATCAAATCTAAAAAGTCCAAACCACGGCCCGAATATCGCTTGGCAATTGACACCACTAGGCGCATATTTGCCTCAGCCATCTTATCTTTAGCCTTCTTATCCCCTTCAATAATCCGGCGCGCCAAATCCATTTCCTCTTCAGCGCTCAGTAGTGGAATTTTACCAATTTCCCTTAAATACAACCGCACCGAGTCGTCCGACACATCATCCAAATATTGACCAGTCGTCAACGAATCCAAATCTTCTGATTCTTCTTCGTCTATAAGCGTTGGATCAAAATCATCATCATTTAAATTTGTCGGCTTTGTCGTATTTTCGTCGCTCACATTTTCTCCTTAATCAGATTATTTAAGCTCTGGCGTAAATCCTGAGACAAAACCTCATCACCCGACGCCTCGGCCTCTCTAAGCTGTGTTAATAGTTGATTCTTTTTGTTTTCGCGATGTTTTATTGTTATCTGTCTGACTAGCCGAGCCATTTCTTCATCCAAGCTTTTTTGCTCCCAATTGGCGTAACGACTTTCACTTTTCAACTGTACTATTTTCACATACTGTTCGATTTTTTGCAAGTCCAGCGGCACTTCGCCTAACTCTACGTCTGGGTTTTTTCGTAGATATCCAATCAATTGCCGCGCGCTATCGCCGTCCAACATCTCACCAGAAATCGCCGCCAGCCAACGTCGCACAGACTTTTCGTTCGCCGCCAGCCCTGCCAACATATCCTCAGTCTCATCTTGAACTGGCTGTGGTTTTTCTTTATCAACTTTAGTCTTTTTCAATTGGTGCTCGGCAACTTTTTCATTCGACAATTTTGCCTTAAGTGCAGTAATCGACACGCCAGTTTTCTCAGAAATCACCGACAAATAATGCTCCTGTTCTACCGGGTCTTTCAGACTTCTGATAATTCTCAAAGCAATCGTTGAGAAGCGGCGCTTACCTTCTGCTGATTTCAAATTTTCCATTTCCGCATATCTGGCAATTACCCAGTCCACCGCCGGCTGGGATTTATCAATTGCCATCTGCCACAAGTTTGGATCTTTTTGGATTAACTCGTCTGGATCTTTAACGTCATCAGGTAAACTCACCACCTCCAACTCCACGCCAACTTCCTGCGCCAGATTAATCGCCCGCTCCGTTGCATTCATCCCTGCCCGATCGCCATCAAACGCCAAGCGAATCCGCCCCGCCAGCCGACTTAACGATTTCAAATGCTGAGTCGTCATCGCCGTACCGGAAGTTGCCACTACGTTTTTTACTCCTGCCTGATGACTACTAATCACATCCAGATTTCCCTCGACAATAACCGCCGCATCATTCTTACGAATCGCCTCTTTAGCCTGAGACAATCCAAAAATATAACGCGACTTATCAAACAATAAAGTCTGCGGCGTATTTAGGTACTTTGGCGCGCGCGGATCTTCCCGAATAATCCGACCAGTAAAACCAACCACTTCGCCACTACCATCACCCAGCGCCACCATCATCCGTCCGCGGAATAAATCTCCGCCAAAACGATTTGTCAACCCAGCATCAGATAATTCGCGTTTTGAAAACCCCCTTTTCTCTAGCGCTTTTGTTAGCGCATCGCCACTATCCGGCGCATAGCCAATCAGAAAATCACCAATTGTCTGTCGATTTAATCGTCGTTTTTTTACTACATAGTCCAGCGCCACCGAATTTTTTACCAAATTCTGCTGATAAAAATTAGCTGCCAATTTAAGCGCTTCTCTAGCCCTGGCTCGTCGCTTGGAAGTTCGCCCATCGCCATTAGAAAATAATGTCAAATCCACACCTGCTTTACGCGCCAAATGCTCCAGAGCTTGCCGAAAATCCATCCCCTCAACCATCATCACAAAGGTGAAAATGTCACCACCCTTGCCAGAAGAAAAATCATGCCAAATCTGTTTCTCTGGACTTACCATAAAGCTAGGAGTCCGCTCGTCTGTAAACGGACTAAGACCCTTTAGATTGCGGCCTGCCCGTTTCAGATGAACATACTCACCAATTACATCCTCGATATTCAGCCGCGCTCGCACTTCTTCTTTGGCATCATTCATGTTTTTATTATATCACCCTTTACCTCTGTTATTGTTTGTGCTTAAATAGAAACATGTATCCTGACAATTTGGACAACCAATCACAAGGTATCGATTATCTAAATCAAATTGCCACACCTCCACCAGCAGAAGGTTTTGATAAAAAAACCAAAATAATCATGGCTGTTCTCAGTCTAATCGGAATATTAACCCTCATTGCAATTTTTGTTTTTTCGCAAAATTCCATGCCAAAAACAACTCCAGCTCAAGTTGCCGCACGGGTTAATAAACTACTGACTATTTCTCAAAAATACAATAACAAATTCCGATCAACCGAACTCCAAACCACTAATAGTTCTTTAATTTCCGTCCTGACCACTGCTGAAGCATCAATGAGCGATCCACTTCAAGCAGCAGGCATTAGTTACAAAGAGAAGAAGAAAGATATTCTCGCTCTAGATCCTTCGGATAAACTGGAGGAAAAACTAGATGAAGCTAACCTGAATACACAGCTGGACGTTACTTATGCACACGAAATGAATGTCCAAATAACAGACACAATTGCCATGATGTCGAAAGTATATAAATCGACCAAATCAAAAACTATGCGTCAATGGCTGGAAAAAACCGCTACGGATTTGGAAAATATCCAAAAGCAAATTAACCAGATAATTAAATCAAGCTAAGCTTCTGCAACTAATTGGTAGCTTAATCGCGCCAAATCAAAAACCTCTTCATCGCTCAATTGCCCTGAGCAGATGATGGTATTCCAATGTTTCTTATTCAAATGATAGCCCGGCAGCACTGTTTCATATTTTTCCCGCAAATTCTGTGCTAGCAGTGGATCACACTTCAAACTCACCCTGAGCGGCTTTGAACCCTCCTTAACCAGTGCTACCATCTTCCCTGCGCCATCATTACTCTTACCAAATTTATACACCGCGATATCCTCACCAAACGGATAATCTAACCATACGCCGGGCAAACTAAGAATAAACTCTTCAAATTGTTTATGGGTCATGGTTTCACCTTCTTTAGATAATACTTAAGTTCCATAATACTGCCGCGAATATCCTCCAGTGCCCGATGATCCTCTGGCTTGGCAAATTTCTTGCCGTATTTGCCCTCAAACACCACCTTCCAAGCACTAACATCCAACATCCGATAGTGTAGTCTTTTTGACAACGTAGGCCACCACTCGTCGATAAACCGCCGATCCTGGTGAATTGAATTGCCACCAAGTAAAATCCGTGGCTCGTCCGCAAAATATTCATCACAAAACCTAAGCAGCTCACGCTCCACCTCAGCCAGCGGCTTGCCCGAGGCATTTTGTTCCTCCAGCCCACGCCGTGCCTCTGGATGCTCGTTCCAAAAGCTGGCATTTCGATCCAGCAATTTCCTCAGATTCTCTGGGTCGTGTTGTACAACTCCCTCATACGTCGCCATCTCCGTAAAATCCCAATTCGTAGCGATCGCCGCCACTTCCAAAATCTCATCACGCACCGGATCCAACCCGGTCATCTCCAAGTCCATCCACAAAATCTTCTTTGGCTTAAAAGTTGCTTTCATATCTTTATTATACTACTTTTTGGCATCGTAGTAATCTCGAGAAAACCGCTCTGGCACCTGTCTTAATAGCCTTTCAACAACGTCATCAAACTTTGACGCACCACCAAGCTTCAGGCGATTTTCTCTTTCAATCCGAAGGGATTCAAGCACGCCATCAGACGGGACAAAATCCGTCTCATTCACTAGATAATAATACATCTCAATAGCACTCATATCTTCACAACCATACGGTATCATTCCATAAAACTTTAGATTTTCCACATAGCGTTCGGCCAATTCGTCGCTGACTTCTAACGCCTTATCTAGCTGTAGCGCTTGCATGAAATAATTATCCCTTGGATCACCATAAATATCATCTGGCAATTGAACACTCTTGATGGTTGCGTAGTCAATTCCCTGAACTTGCATATCAGACAGAAGCCTCACTGCCTTGAGGGCTAATTTATTGCCAATTCGATAGTCATAATCAATGTCGTGTTCAAAAACTGTCGGTCTAATAATATGCTCAGCAGTATCCAACACTGCTTGAGTGCTAGCCAATAGCCTCCAAGCACCGTTGTTCTTGTATATGAGCACTTGATTGATTGTAAAATCATGCTGCCTCATAAACTCGGCAGTAGATTGTACAGACTCCGCGCCATAGCCATTCATTGCATCACGTGGCGAAAAACGCATTGAAAAATCGCTCGCTACCGCCCGAATCTCATCCGGATCATAATCGCCACTAGCAATAGTTTCTTCTAAAATTACCAAATCGACATCGCGAGGAGGCGGTAACTGACGGTCGCTATGAACTAGAGACTCCAAAACCTGACGAGCCGCCCCGCCCTTTACGCCAATAAATGACGGTAGTTCATCTAAATCAAAACCCAAATTAGCCCGCTCAATAACATCGGCAGGTAATTCATATTCATATATTTCATTGCAGCGAGCTTCCGGGTTGCCAGGCTGCTCGCAATCATAATATTTCAGCTGGCAGCTAATTCCTCCAAATTCTACGCGGCGCTCGCCGCTATCAAGTACTTGCAAAGCGCGAGGCTGATGCATCTTCGCCTCTATATCACTCGGAGTCGGGCTTAATTTTTCCATGCTCGCTATTATAGCATAAACGATTTAAAAAGTCAATCAAAGAAGTCCCCTCATCACGCACTGGATCTAGTCCAGTCACCTCCAGGTCGATCCATAATATTTTTTCGCCTTACTCATACTACCTAATTATACACTCGTTATCTGTTTATCTGACCATAAAAAGCTTCTTGCTGTTTGCTCGTTAATACCTCTTGCACCACAGCCCAAACCTTAGCCTCCGCCTCATGGACATTGTGACTATTCACCGCAGATCCTTCCAGTACCTGACGTAATTGACCCTTAGTAATAACTCGTTTATGTTGTAAATTAAACAATACTTTTACTTGCTCGCTCGGGCTTTCTTTCATTTTACCCACTAATAGCGCAATTTGTTCCTTTGTTGTGGCGGGGATTTTTTGCTGCTGCTCTGGACCGATCACCAGTGAGCCAACTTTCGGCTGCGTCACGCTAACCAAATTACCATTCGGTGCCACCTGGTCACCAAGAAGTTCGGGAATAGCGCTGCCATTCAAGGCTTCAGCGATTTGATCCTTGGTTACTGATAAAACCGTATTGAGCGTGTATCGACGACCATCACGCACATCATACCACCACGGCAAAGCCAGCACTAACTTCAACGCCTCCGAGCCCATACGTCGCACTAAGCTATGTGAACTAATTTCATACTCAGAAATACCACGCTCGCCAGTATGAACATTCTTGTATTGATTAACCGCTGTTCGTCCAATACGCCGACTACCGGCTTTGACGTACAATAATTCTTGAAAACCACGCACTAAAGCTACTGATATATTGTGTTTTTCCTCGCTGTTTAGTTCACCCATGTCGATATCGTTTGGATTAACCGACAGGCGCCGACATATTTTACTAAATTGATAGTGGATATTATCCGCCTTATTGGGATCAATACCATTAGTCAGGTAGACGTCATTGTCAGTACGACAGCCGTCATAAATCTCTCTGGTTTTCAAAAAAGCATCGTATTCGGCAAAAAAGTCATCTGTTGTATCAGGGCTGACAAATTCCTGGAACAATTCCTTTGGTTGATGCCAGGCGGCAAAGCCACCACCCGAGACGGAGGCTGCCATGGCCGATAATGCCAACACTTCACGTAAGCTTCCCCCATTCTTAATCATTTCTGCTAATGACCGAGACAACTCTGGTGACAATGGCAAATTATCCATAAACTCACCGATTTTTGTAATCCGCCCCTCTCCGTCAATCGCCTCCAGGGTTTCCAGCAAATCGTACGACTCTTGAATAACTTTTTACTAGCAACAGGATGCATCAGGTATCGGTTCAGATCCTCAAAATCACCATTCAGATGGATAGCCGACAAAACGTTGCGCACAATATTCGTGTGATATATCTCCGGTGGAATATGCTGTTCACGGGACGCAATATCATAAAATCCTTTCAGCTCATCTGGCAAATAAATCTTATCGTAAGATATCGGACGAGCCAATACAAACTTAGCGCCATCAATATCACGACCGCCCCGCCCCGCCTGCTGCATCAGCTCTGCTTGAGTACACAATCGAGGTGGCAACCCCTCCGTGCCCTCTTCACCAATTTCTTTACTCTTCGTCAGTCCATTTGACAGCACCAAATCAACCTCGGGGATGGTAATACCAGACTGTCCAGCCGAGGTCGAAACGATGACAAACGACTCGTCTTCTACTGGTTTGGCAGTAAAAATCTCTCGGCGCGTAGCTTCTGATATGCCAGAATGTAATTTGAAAAATCGTATCCTCCCGGGTTGATGGCGGGCGTGGCGTTTGATTGACGCAATGGTCTCATCAATACTTCTCACCCCTTCAACAAAGATTAGTGACTTTCTCGAATTCTCACCATATTCGAGATATGCTTCAGATACCGTATTCATCTTATCTTCTGTAATGTCAATATCATGCGGCCGGCCCTCAATAGTTACGACTGGTAGTTCTGATCCGTTGATATCTTCATATATAGCCTGAGAAACTTCCGTATCAGGCGTGGCACTAGAAAAAGCCATATGCCATTTGTCGGTATTCTCTATCGACTTCGCAGCCAGTGCGGTGGCAAATTCCATCTCCAAATTGGCTTCATGTATTTCATCAACCAGGATAAGTGCCTTCTCGTCCTGCCAGTCGCTAGAAAATTGTTCCAGCTTTTTCGTAAACGTTGCTGGCGTCATGAAACAAAGTCTAGTACCTGATGTCGCTTCAGTGGCACGTCCGTGAATCTTGCCCACCAAGTGATCAGGATATTGTTCGCCAAGCTGTTCACGCAAACTCTTCTCGACATATTCAGCAACATTATCGACGATAACCCGCCGCGGTATCAACACCACAACACGATCAAACCGCTCGAGTGCGTACTGAGCGGTTTGTGTCGTTTTGCCACTACCCGTCGGTCCGCACAACCAAGATATTTTATTTTCTGATAATGTATCTACTATCTCTGCTTTGTGCTTATACGCAGGCAATTTTTTGTCACCAAGATCATAGTTGGCAAAAGGAGTTTCTGGTAGTTTAATGTACCGTTCCCGCAATTCTTTTAAACGCTGCCTTCTCTGCTCGGGCGGTTCGCCATAACTATACGACGGCTGACTGGGTCTTTGAATATTTCGACTCAATAGATGGCTACTACTCGGTTCTTTTGACCTATGTAAATAACCCGCCCTCCGGACTCCATCTTTCACACTACTCTCTCCTTTATGCTCATATTGTAGATAGGAGAAAGTAAAATAGCAAACGTAAGCGTCTTAGCTTTTTCTTGTCTAGTTTGTCTAACTTAAAAAACGAATATTTGTATAGCAAATCGCAATTTGTATTACACTGCCGCCTCCCTTTTGCATTTATGTTACTTTTCAAGCGCGCTATGATACACTGGTGTCATGACCAAACGTATTCTCCTCAAACTCTCTGGCGAGCAGCTTCAGGGCGAGTTCGCCAGCGGTTTTGACCCCGCTCGCGCCCGCTGGATCGCTGAACAAATCAAACCAGCCCTAGAAACTGGCGCTGAAATCGTTATTATGGTTGGCGGCGGCAACTATGTCCGCGGCAACCAAATCATTGGCCACGGCATTCAGCCTGTCTCGGCCCATAATATCGGCATGCTCTCTACCCTGATGAACGCCATCGCCCTGGCTGATGTCTTCAACGATTCTAATTTGCCAACTCGTGCATTATCTACGGTTGAAATCAATCAATTTATCGATCAATATACTTTCCGCCGGGCAATCAGTCACATTCAAAAAGGCCGGGTCGTTATTGTAGCCTGTGGCACTGGCCGGCCATTCCTGACTACCGACACCGCTGCCTTGAATTTAGCTTTGGAAATGCAATGTGATGTTGTGATTAAAACAACGAAAGTTGATGGCGTGTACGATAAAGATCCTACCAAATTCCCTGACGCCACCAAATTTGATAAGCTCAGCTATCACGACGCTCTAACCAACCCTGATATCACCGTCATGGACAAAGCTGCCATCGGCCTGGCTATGGACGAACACATTCCAGTTATCATCTGCGACCTCCTCACCGACGGCAATATTGCCCGGGCTAGTGGCGGCCAGCCAGTCGGTACGCTGATTTCCTAGCTTATTGAGTATTACACACCTCGTCCTGGCATAAATCGTTTTATATAAAAATCCGCCGTTATTTATCCGGCGGATATGTTCTTCAAAACCCAATTAATCTTTTTTCTTGTCTAATTTATCGAGTTTGAAAAATTGCACAATTGCATAGACCACAAATGCCACCGCCAGCAATGTGATCAATGAACTAATAAACGCCCCATACAGAAATTCACCCTTACGCCCGGCAATTTCCAACGTAAATGATGCTGACTGCAACCCCTTTTGCGAGCCAACAATCA
>CAMUPZ010000020.1 GCA_947095985.1 uncultured Candidatus Saccharibacteria bacterium
AAAGCACGGTGCCAGCAAGCTTTGATGACGACGAGCCATTTGTGCTGGACGCGCGACCATTACGTGGCGTGCTCAGCCAGGGTATGTTGGCGGCGGCTGACGAGCTGGGTATCGGCACGGATCACGAGGGAATTGTTGAGATTCATGAACGCGACGTGCCGGCGGGCGTTGAGCTCACGGCGGGTGCTGGTTTCGCGGAAATGTTTGGTTTGGACGACTGTGTGCTGGATATTGAGAATAAGATGTTTACTCACCGGCCGGATTGCTTTGGGCAGCTCGGCGTGGCGCGCGAGATTGCTGGGATTTTTCACCAGCAGTTTACTAGTCCTGATTGGTATAAATCAGAGCAGAAGTTTGCTGATGCCGAAGGTCTAGAATTGACAGTAACGAACGATGCGCCAGAATTAGTGCCGCGGTTCATGACAGTAGCGTTTCGCGATGTTACCGTGCAACCAAGCCCGCTGTGGCTGCAATGCCAGTTGGTGGCGATGGGCGGCAAGCCGATCAACAACATTGTCGATGCCACGAATTACATGATGCTGATGACGGCACAGCCAACGCATGCCTATGATTATGATAAATTGCGTGGGCATAAACTTGAAGCGCGGATGGCTCGTGACGGCGAGAAAGTCAGTTTGCTCAATGGCAAAGAGTATGAGCTGATAAATGACGACATCGTCATAGCTGATGGCGAGGGTGTGATTGGTTTGGCGGGAATTATGGGCGGTACCGACACCGAGGTTTCAAATGACACCAAAAATATTGTCCTAGAATGCGCTAACTTTGACATGTATGCACTACGCCGCACGGCCATGCGCCACGGTATTTTTACCGACGCGCTGACGCGGTTTAATAAGGGTCAGTCGCCGCTCCAAAATGCTGCCGTATTGAAGCAGCTGATGAGTATGGTTGGCGGTGTGCAGGCTAGCGAAGTGTTTGATTTGAAGCAGTTTGATGACTGGCTTGATGATTATTTTGATGGAAAATATACACCAGCAAATATTGATATTGATAGTAAGTTTATCAATGAGAGATTGGGCTTGGACTTGTCTGACGATGATATTTGCAACTTGTTGAATAACGTGGAAATAAAGAGCCATGGTCCGGAAGAAGAATTGGATTATATTTGTATCCAATCGCCGTTTTGGCGCACCGACCTTGAACTGCCGGAGGACATTGTCGAAGAGGTCGGCCGGCTATATGGCTTTGACAAATTGCCGCGTCAATTACCAATGCGCAGCATCAAGCCAGCGCCGAGGAATCCGCGCCGCCAGCTTAAGCAGGCTATTCGCCAGAGTTTGTCGCGCGCTGGCGCCAACGAAGTCTTGACCTATAGCTTCGTCCACGAACGCGTCCTGAAAAACGCCGAGCAGGACGTTGCTCAGGCATACAAATTATCAAACGCCCTCAGCCCTGACTTGCAATATTACCGCTTGACGGTGCTACCGAGTTTGCTCGACAAGGTTCACGCCAATATCAAGGCCGGTCATGATGAATTTGCCTTGTTTGAAATGGGCAAGGGACATATCAAAATGCATGGCTTGGGCGAAGATGATTTGCCAGAAGCCAGCCAGTTCACTGATATCGTCTATGCTGCCAAAAAGCCAGGCACGGGTGCGCCATTTTACAAAATTCGTCGCTTGGTTGAACAGTTGGCGCATGATCTTGGTACTGAGTTAGTATTTAAGCCGATTGAACAAGAGCTTAATTTCTCAGTCACGGCACCGTTTGACCAACCACGCAGTGCACTGGTCGAGACAACCGATGGGCAGTTCATCGGTATGGTTGGCGAACTGAAGCAGTCGGTCATCAAGAACTTCAAATTGCCAGCGTACGTAGCGGCGGCTAGCCTGGACACAGCTGGTTTGGAGGCTGTTTACGCCAAGCGAGGTAGTCATTACCAGCCGCTGAGCCGCTATCCGTCGACGACACGGGATATATCGCTGAAGATGAATTCGGCGGTTGATTATGCGTCGGTGTATGCGTGCGCTGAGGAAGTTGCGAAAAAATACCGCGAATTGCAGATTAGTATCACGCCAATCGCGATTTATCAGCCGAAGGACGATGATTCAACAAAAACCGTAACCTTGAGTGTCAAATTTACTAGCGCCGAGCGAACTTTGGCGGATAAGGATACTGCGCCGATAATTGAAGAAATAGCAGCCATGGCAGCGGAAGAGTTTGATGCCGCGCAGGTTTAGGCGGGCGATTGTTGTGCTTGGTAAAAATTGTTATAATTGGATAGGTAAATAAAGGAGGATTATGGCAACAAGTAAAAGCCAAAGGATAGGCATTTGGGTGATTGCCGGCATGATGTTTTTAGGAACTGTTGGCGGATTTATCGCTATGATGGTGCAGCCAGGCAATGACGCCAAAGACCAGGCAGCACTGAAGAAGGCGCAGGATGAGTACACTAAAGCCAACGATGAGCATAAGAAAAAAGTAGAAGCTCAGGCGGGCGAACTGAGTCAAAAATACTACAGTAAATTTTCTGAGTTCAGTTCGCGAGTCGGTGCGTTTGAGGCTGGCGGCGTTAAAGAACTTGGCAAAGAAGATTTGTTGGAGGGCGACGGAGTAGAAGTCAAAGATGATACTAAATTGGCGGTTTATTATATTGGCTGGAACCCTAAGGGAGAGATTTTTGATCAATCAATTGCCGATGGAAAATTGAAAGCGCCGCTTAACATGAATGGTCCAGCGAAAACTGCCGTGATTCAAGGCTGGAAAGAGGGGCTGATTGGCATGAAGATTGGTGGCGTACGCGAATTGACAATTCCAGCAGATAAGGCATACGGAAATCAGGCTCAGGGCGATAAGATTCCTGCTAATTCGCCGCTGAAATTTGTGGTAATGGCTATTGAAAAGCCAGCGGAAATTCCGCAGCCAGAAATGCCAGAAATTATCAAGCAGTATTATAGATCAAGGGGGCTACATGTCTAAAGAAGTTATTATCGTTGGCGCTGGTCCAAGCGCACTGACCGCAGCCATTTATCTGTCACGTGAAGATGTGCCGACGACACTGTATGAACGTGGCGTGGTTGGTGGTATGGCAGCTATCACTGACCAAATCGACAATTACCCAGGGTTTGCTGAGGGTGTGACCGGCATGAAATTGGCGTCCGAGCTGCAGCAGCAAGCTGAGCGGTTCGGTGCGGAGATTGAGTATGGCGACGTTACAGAACTGAAGCAAGTTGACGGAGAATTGGAATTGACGATCGATGGTCAGCCAGTGCGCGCCAAAGCGGTACTGCTGGCGACTGGCTCAAATCACCGCAAGTTGGGCGTGCCAGGTGAAGATGAGTTGTATGGCCGCGGCGTGCATTACTGTGCAACGTGCGACGGTGCGTTTTATCGCGACAAGAGCTTGATCGTCGTTGGCGGCGGCAACTCGGCGGTGCAAGAAGCGATATTTTTGACCCGCTATGCCAGCCACATCGACCTGTTGGTACGCAGTAAATTGCGTGCCAGCGATGTCCTACAAAAAGAGCTGCAAAAGTATGTCGATGAGGGCAAAATTACCGTCCATATCGGGGCGACAACTGATGAAATTATCGTCAAAGACGACAAATTCTACGGTGTCAAATCGACCCAAAACGGCGAGCAAAAAGAATTTACTGCGGACGGTCTGTTCGTCTTCATCGGCCTCATCCCGAACACGCAGTTCTTGGCTGATTCAGACGTGGAGCTAGACCTCGGCGGACACATCGTCACTGACGAACACTTGCGTACCAATGTCCCTGGTGTCTTTGCTTCGGGCGACGTCCGTTCCGGTGCGACCATGCAAATCGCTTCGGCGGTTGGCGAGGGTGCAGTCGCAGCGCTGCAGATTCGTGAATATTTACAAGAAAAAGCCAGAGAGGAGTAAAACATGGCAGACTTTAACCAAATTTTGACACCTGGTGACGTGGAAAACGGCATCGTCAATGTTGTCGTTGAAATCCCGCAAGGTTCAAACCACAAAATCGAGTGGAATCGTCAGCTGGCAGTCATGCAGCTGGACCGCGTTGAGCCAGCAATTTTTGCCAAGCCAACTAACTATGGTTTCATCCCGCAGACCTTGGATGAGGACGGCGACGAATTGGACGCCTTGATCATCACCGACCAGCCGCTGACAACAGGCATTTTCATGGAGGCAAAGGTTATCGGTGTGCTGGAATTTGTTGATGACGATGAGGTTGACGACAAAGTGATCGTGGTGCCAGCTGATGACCGCAATACTGGCGATGCTATCAATTCGTTGGAAGACTTACCGTCACAACTGCTCAAGCAGATTGAGCATCATTTCAATCACTACAAAGATTTGAAGAAGCTAGGCTCGACCGTCGTCAAAGGTTTTGGCGATGTTGAACGAGCCAAGCAAATCATTCGCGATTCAATCACTCGCTGGAACGAGCAAGCGTAAAACTCGTTACTTATCTGTTTCGGAATAACGACGAAACGCCGTCGGTTAATCCAGTCAAACGTCCGAGTACGCCGCCGCTTTTTGACAATTGCATACGTAGTTTGTTTTTGGCGTGCGGCGTGATGACCATGTCGCGCCAGGCCAGTTTTGGCTTGGCGGATTTGCTGGTTAAGACTTCGACGACATCGCCGTGCTGTAGCTCGTAATTGAACGGTTTCATTACGCCATTGACCTTGAAGCCACTGGCGTGTGCTGCGATGTCAGAGTGAATGCGGTAAGCATAATCTAGCGGGAAAGCACCGCGCGGCAAATCATAGATATCACCCTTTGGAGAATAAACGAAGATGCGGTCTGAGAACAATTTCATGCGGAATTTATCAGAGTCGAATCGTTTGCCTTCGCCCGCCAACGCTGCCGCTTCCTGAAGCTCACGAATCCACGACAAATCTGCTGGCATAGAACCTATGCGACCTTTTTTGTAAGCGTCGGTCAATTTCTGCTCATTGTAATGGAAGCTGGCCGCCAAACCACGCTCAGCGTATTCGTGCATTTCTTTGGTGCGAATTTGAAATTCAACAATTTGCCCACTCGGCGTTTGTACCGTGGTGTGTAAACTTTGGTAGCCATTCGGCTTTGGGTTAGCAACGTAATCTTTGATCCGCTCATACATCGGCTGATACATGTCGTGCAAAATCCCTAAGACCAAATAGCCTGTCGATAAATCATCGACAATAACCCGCAGCGCAATTAAATCATAAATCTTATCAATATCACCGACCTTATCAAGTTTTTTGAACAGGCTGTACACACTTTTGACGCGGCCGTCCATCTGGAAAACCAGTTTTTCTTCCTTCAGTCGTGCCTCGACTTCACGGCGAACACGGTCCAGTTTTCGCTGCGATTTTTTCAATCGGCTATCCATCAAACTTTTAGTGCGGTGAAAATCTTTCGGCATCAAATATTTGAAACTCAATTCTTCCAGCTGTACACGCACGCGACCCATGTTCAATCGGTCTGCCAGCGGTGCAAACACCTCGATCGTCTCGCGGGCAATTTTCTTCTGCTTCTCTGGTGACATAAACTGTAGCGTCCGCATATTGTGCAAGCGATCCGCTAGTTTAATGATAATCACTCGCACATCTTCACCGACTGCGATCATCAATTTAGTCAAATTGTCCTTGGTGTGCGGCAAATAGCTGTCCAGGCTACGCATGCCAGCGCGGGCCTGTGAAACCTTAGTCACGCCATCCACCAAAAACGCCACGTCTCGTCCAAATAAACTCTCCAACTCATCCAGCGTTGCGTCGGTGTCCTCGACCGTGTCATGCAGCACGCCCGCCACCACCGTGTCGATGTCCATACCCCACTCAATCAAAATCTCGGCCACCGCCAACGGGTGATTGATATACGGCTCACCGCTTTTGCGTTTTTGTCCAGCGTGCTTTTCCGTGGCGTAATCGATTGCGCTTGCTAAAACCAATACTGGCACTTCGTCGTACTTTTGCTCGGCTACTGATAGCAGTTCTTCACGCGTCATGTATTTATTATACAACTTTGTAGTATAATTAAGAAAAGCTAAAGCGAAATACCTAACGGGGAGGGCATATGTCAGTAACAAGAATAGCAATTAACGGCTTTGGGCGGATTGGGCGCAATGCGTTTAAGATTGCGCGTGAGCGAAGCGACCTAGAGATTGTGGCGATTAACGATTTGACGGATACGAAGACGCTGGCGTATTTGCTCAAGCATGACAGCAATTATGGTGAGTACAGTCGGCAGGTTGATTTTACGGAAAATGAGTTAATAGTTGAAGGCCAGGCGGTTAAAGTCCTAGCAGAGAAAGACCCAGCGAATTTGCCGTGGGGCGATATGAATATTGACGTGGTGATTGAATCTACCGGATTCTTTACTGATAAAGACGGCGCAGGTAAGCATCTGACAGCGGGCGCCAAGCGCGTGGTTATCAGCGGGCCGACTAAATCTGACGGCGTCGATACGATTGTGCTAGGTGCTAATGATAGTAAAATCAAGGACGCAACGCCGATTGTTTCTAACGCCAGTTGTACTACCAACAGTTTGGGTGCGGTGATGGCGGTTCTGGACGCAGAGTTTGGCGTGGAAAAGTCAATGCTGACAACAGTGCACAGTTATACTGCCAGTCAAAGGTTGCAGGACGCACCTGCTAAAGATCTGCGTGAAGGTCGCAATGCCGCCGAAAACATTGTCCCGACTACGACTGGCGCCGCAATTGCTGTAACTAAAACCTTGCCGCAATTAACTGGAAAATTTGACGGACTTAGCGTACGTGTCCCAACTCCAGTGGTTTCTCTCAGCGACGTGACGGCACTTCTCCAACGTGACGTGACGGTTGAGCATATAAATGAAGCCTTCAAAAAAGCTGCACAAAGTAATTTTTACCAGGGTATTTTGGGGGTTTCTGAGGAACCTTTGGTGAGCCGTGATTTTATCGGCAATTCATATTCTGGGATTGTCGACCTTCCATTGACGAAGGTAGTTGGTGGTAATTTGATCAAGGTTATGGTTTGGTATGACAATGAATGGGGCTATTCGAACCGGCTGGTTGAACTGGTGGCAGATGTTGGACACTACTTGAAAAAGAGTGAATAAAACCCTATTCTAAAAAGGAAATAACCCCGCACCGTGGTGGTGTGGGGACGCCAGATCTTGACGATTTCACAGAGTATTTTTTACGTACGCCTTCTGCTGGCGCGAGCATTTCAGCCCTCCTCGGACCCTTCGGGCCCTTCGGACTCATCGCCCCCATTGACTCCAAAGGAGTTCATCAGGTTCATCAGGTCTTTTTCCATCTCTTTTTTGGTGACCTTTCTATGGTACAGTGTTGTGCCTGATGCCGCGAGCAGGCCAGCGATTATGGCGACAGCTACGGCTACAGCCGAAGCAGTGGTGGGCATAACTTTCTCCTTCCAGAGAAAATTCTGAGGTGCAGCCTTTCAAAGCCGCGACCTCAAGTGGAGTGAACTCTCCGCGAGTTTGCTTTTCGGTTTGAAAAGCTAATATATGTATATCATACTAGCCACAAAATGTCAATACTTTCTGTCAAGCATGCATGCTCTACCTCTGAGGAAATATCCAACTTTCCCTTGCAAAAATCACCGAAAACGCTTATACTAAGATCATGAAAATCTACCTCGGATCTGACCACCGCGGCTTTATGTTGAAGGAAGAAGTTTTTGCGTATTTGGTTAAAAATGGCTATGACGTGCAAGATGTTGGTGGCGTAGAATTAAATCCTGATGACGATTTTCCGCAATTCGCGCAGGCGGCAGCATTGAAAATTATTGGCGATGACAGTAAAGACCCGCGAGCTATCTTAATCTGTGGCGGCGGTCAAGGAATGTGCATGGCGGCTAACCGGTTCAAAGGAATTCGTGCCAGTGTGATTTGGGATGCGTTTGAGGCGAAGATGACTCGTCAAGATAATGACTCAAATGTATTGTGTCTGCCAGCGCGAATTTTGGAAGACGATGAATCAGCCTGGAAGGGTATTGTAGAAACGTGGTTGAATACTCCGTACGCTAATGCTCCACGCTTTAATCGGCGCAATGCGCAGTTGGATGAATTGTCATGAGCGCTGTAATTGCCCCGGCTATTTTGGCAGAAAATGCCGCTCAGTATAAAGAGCAAGTTGATAGGATAACTGGTTTTGTTGAGCGGGTACACATTGATATTTCTGATGGTGAATTTGCGCCGACGTTGACGGTCGGTATTCAGGAATTATGGGCGCCCGAGGGTTGGACAATTGATATCCATGCTATGGTCAATAATCTGGAAGAGTATATACCAAAGTTGATTGCTCTAAGGCCACATATGATTATAGTTCACGCGGAAGCTACGGGTGATGTAAAAACGGCGCTTATGCAGATTCGCCAGGCTGGTATCATGGCTGGCCTAGCGTTATTAAAGCCAACGGTGCCGCGGACTGTCGAAGAATTCATAAAGCTCGCCGACCATGTAATGATTTTTAGTGGCGAGTTGGGTAGATTTGGCGGAACTGCCAGTTTGATGCAGTTGGAAAAGATTCGACTCATTAAAGCCATTAATCCTAACGTGGAAATTGGATGGGATGGCGGTGTTTTAGTGGATAATGCATATAGCCTGGTGCAGGGCGGTGTGAATGTTTTAAATGCTGGCGGCGTTATCCAAAAATCATCAGATCCACACGCTATTTTTTCTAAATTACAGCAGGAAATTAACAAGACGAGTGTGCTTTAATGTCTGACGATCGGCTAAACGAATTGAGAGAAATATCCCGAACCTTGCGTCAGTCGATTATTCATGAATTAGTAACAGCTGGCTCTGGACATGCGGCTGGATGTCTGGGTTTTGCGGATGTTATGGCGGTTCTTTATTTTTACGTCATGCGTATAGATCCTGAAAATCCTGATTGGCAAGATCGAGATATTTTTGTGATGAGTAATGGTCATTATGCGCCTCTCCTGTATGCCACTTTGGCGGAGCGAGGGTTTTTTGATAAAAAAGAATTAGCTAATTTAAGGAAATTTGGCTCTAAACTTCAGGGTCACCCAGAACGCGGTAGTATTCCTGGTATTGAAACGACGAGCGGGCCTTTGGGCTGCGGCTTAAGTCAAGCAGCCGGTATGGCTTATTCATTGAAATATTTAGGTGGTAATCCCCGGCGGTTCGTTTATTGTAGTTTGGGCGATGGCGAGCTTAATGAGGGTAATATTTGGGAGGCGGCGATGTTTGCCGCGAAATATGATTTGTCCAATATAATTGCGATTATTGATAGGAATAATATTCAGATTGGTGGCGATACGGAAAAAGTTATGCCGCTAGGAAATTTGGCGGACAAGTGGCGGAGTTTTGGCTGGTTTACACAGGAAGTCGACGGACATGATTACGAGGCGGTTGTAAAAGCGATTGACGCGGCAAAAACTTCCTATCAGCCGAATGTGATCATTGCACATACAATTCCTGGATTTGGTGTTGATTTTATGGAATATGATTACCACTGGCATGGAAAAGCCCCGAATGCCGAGGAGGCCAGGCGTGCGCTTATTCAGCTAGGTGAAAAAGGAGATGTCAAGTGAGTTTTCTGAGAGAAGATTGGCGGCAATCAGAGACTGCAGCTATTCGTATCGGTTTTGGCGAAGGATTAACGGATGTCGCTAAGAAGAATAATCTAGTGGTGACGCTGAGCGCGGATTTGATGGAGAGTGTCGGCTTTGGTGAATTTGCTAAGGAAATTGGACATCCGCGAGCGATTGAAGTTGGTGTGGCAGAACAAAATTTGGTGACAGTGGCATCTGGGTTGGCTGCCGTGGGTAATATTCCATTTGCGGCTAGTTACGCGGCGTTTAGCCCAGGGCGGAATTGGGAACAGATTCGGACAACTATTTGTTTGAATAATCAGCCAGTCAAGTTGGTCGGCTCACATGCTGGGTTGAATGTTGGCGCGGACGGTGCGACGCATCAGATGTTAGAAGATATTGCATTGATGCGCAGTTTACCAAACATGGTTGTGTTGGCGCCAGGCGACGCTAATGAAGCCAAGCTAATGGCGGGCACAATGGCTGGCGATAAGAGTCCGAATTACGTGAGATTGCCTCGGGAAAAAACGCCATTATTCCTCAAGTATGACAATTTTGAAATTGGTAAAGCCTATGTTCTGCGTGAAGGGAAAGACGTGGCTTTGTTGGGTACTGGCACGATGACTTATCAGCTGCTGTTGGCGGCGGAGAGGCTGGCGGGCAGTGGTGTGCAGGCTATGGTGGTGCATTTTCCGACCATCAAGCCTCTGGACGAGGCGACTCTGCTGGCGGCGACTGAAACTTGCGGTCGAGTGGTTACGGCAGAAGAGGGGCAGATTGCTGGCGGTTTTGGTTCGGCGGTAGCGGAAGTGTTGTCAGAGCGGCTGCCAGTGCCGTTGTTAAGGCTCGGTGTGCAGGATGCGTTCGGTGAAAGTGGGACGATGCAAAAATTGTGGCAAAAGCACGGTCTGGACGATCAGTCGTTAGCCGCAAAAATAACTGACTTTATTCAGCGAGTGCCGCAATACCAACCAGGTTTTTAATTTTATTCTCCAATGAAAATAGCCCGCCGAAAACGTGCTCAAGCTGGAAACTGGGTGTTTCAACCCAGGAGATGCAGGAATGTGCGTCTCGAACCAGGTTGAACAGTTTCTAGCGGGCTATTTTCGAGCGGGCTCAGCGCCTCAAGCCCCTATAGAGGCCCGCCCAAAATGCGGCAGAGAGAGACTTTCCTCTCTGCGCCGCTGCGATGCCCCTCCTGAGTGCGCACATCTGCGCGCGCTCAATGGGGGTGGGCTTGGACTCAGGTTCGGGGGTGACAGCGGTGACGGTCGGCATGACCGTACTCCTCTCTCTGCTCAAAGCAAGGGCGACTTTCGCCCTAGGAAAACTTTGAGCAAAAGTTGATATATATATATATCATACTGAGTCAAAAATGTCAACACTAAATCGCAGCCCAAATGCTCGCTCTCTCTGTAAAAGCCTTACTTTTTCTTGCAAAAATGCCAAAAACCGCTTATACTAAAAATCAGTAGAAAAAGGGGGCATATGGGACTGACAATTTCTGACATTCGGCGTAATACCACGCTGGCACGCCATTTGATGCAGCGGTCGCGTGTACAGCACTTTGCGGTTGGAGCGTTTAATATTGATAATCAAGAAACGCTAATTGCCGTGGCACGGGCAGCACAGAAACTCCAGTCGCCAGTGCTGGTCGAGGTGTCAGACGCTGAGGTGAAAGCTATGGGCTTGGAAAACGTGCGTGATTTGGTGGATAATTACAAGGCTGAATATGGCATTGAGATGTACTTAAACCTGGACCATGGACCGACAGTTGAGGGCTGCAAACGAGCCATTGACGCGGGTTATGAGTTTGTGCACATCGACATTTCTCAGGCGAATCACGACGCTTCCGACGAGGAAATCATCGCTAAAACCCGCGAAGTTGTCGAATACGCCAAGTTCACTGGTGCGTTGGTGGAGTCCGAACCGCACTATTTTGGTGGCAGCTCCAATGTTCACGCCGAAGCCATTGACTATGAAGAAATCAAGAAAACTTTCTCCACAACAGAAGGTGCCCGAGCGTTCGTCGAGGCGACGGGGATTGACACTTTTGCGGCGGCAGTGGGTAATCTGCACGGTAAATATCCAGTGCCAAAAGTGCTGGATTTGGAGTTGTTAGCACGCATCCGCGAGGCACTACACTGTCAGATTTCGCTTCATGGCGGGTCGGGTACACCGCTGCATTACTTTGAGGAAGCGGTAAAGATTGGTGTTTCTAAGATTAATATCAATTCTGATATGCGTTACGCTTTCCGTACTACTCTGGAAAAAACCTTGCGTGAAAATCCGAATGAGTACGCCATCGTCAAGTTGATGCCGCCAGTTTACGAGGCTGTCCAAGAAGTTGTAGAGTCAAAGATTAAGGCGTTTAATTCTGCGGGAAAGGCGGTGATTTAATGGCAAAAATTATTACCGTCGGTGCCGCCATCCAGGACGTTTTTTTGAGTCAATCGGACGCATTAACACCAGTATGTGAAAGCCCAGAGCATTGTTTTGCGCGACTGGATTTGGGCGCAA
>CAMUPZ010000021.1 GCA_947095985.1 uncultured Candidatus Saccharibacteria bacterium
TCCTCGGTGGTTACGGTACTGGCGCGATTATGGCGGTGCCGGCGCATGATGAACGTGACTTTGCCTTTGCTGAGAAATTTGACTTGCCAATTGTTCAAGTAGTTGATAAACCGGAGAATTCCGTGGACATCGGTTGTTATACGGGCGAGGGCGAATTGATTAATTCGGGCGATTTTGATGGCCTGCGCAGCGAAGAGGCTCGCGAACAGGTGGTAGTCTGGCTGGAGCAACAGGGCTTGGGCCGGAGCAAGACTACCTATAAAATGCGCGATTGGCTGATTTCTCGCCAGCGGTACTGGGGCGCGCCAATTCCGATTGTTCATGTCGATGACTACGCGCCAATTGCTGTGGCAGATGAATGTTTGCCGGTTATTCTACCAGAGGTCGAGAACTTTAAGCCAACGGGCGGCAACACCTCGGTCCTGGCACAAGTTGATGATTGGGTGCGCGTATGGGTTGACGTTGAAACTGGTAAAACCGTGCCGATCACCGAACCAAAGCCCGCGGGTGACAATTGGCGTGAAGGTCGGCGCGAAACTGATACGCTGGACGGCTATGCTTGTTCTAGCTGGTATTTCCTGCGCTATCTTGACCCGCACAATGATGCCGAGGCGTGGGATCCAGCGCGCATTGGTCATTGGATGCCGGTTGATTATTACAATGGCGCCGACCATGCGGTAGCGCACCTATTGTACAGTCGTTTTTGGATGCGATTTTTCTATAAGCTTGGCTTGGTGCCGACGCCAGAACCATTCAAACGGATGATGTACAATGCTTACATCATGGCGCCGGACGGCCAAAAGATGAGTAAATCCAAGGGCAATGTTATCGATCCAATGGAGATTATGGACAGCGGTTACGGTGCTGATGCGCTGCGCGTTTATGAAATGTTTATCGCGCCGTACGATATGGATGCACCGTGGGATCCGCGTGGAGTGCCGGGGACATATCGGTTCTTAAATCGAGTGTGGAATTTGGTGCAGGAATTTGTGTTTGCGGATACATCACCATCCTCCGCCAGAGTACACTCTTCACTCACATCTCCACCGGAGATGTCTCGTGAGCGTTCGGCTGAAACGTCCGTTCCTCGCGAACGTTCCACAGCCTCTGTCGGAGGCGGTGATGTATCCGCTGACTCTTCCTTGAGCAACCCATCGCCATCGACTGATTCTTCTGAATTACTGCACCTCACTCACGCAACCATCAAAAAAGTCACTCGTGACATCGAGGGCGAAAAATTCAATACGGCCGTAGCGGCAATGATGGAAATGGTCAATGGCCTATATAAAATTAAAGAATCACATAGTATACAAGCATCAGCAACGTGGAGATTCACTCTGGAAAGCCTGCTGCAAATTTTGGCACCATTTGCACCGCACATCACCGAAGAATTGTGGCAGGAGCTGGGCCACACTGATACCATTCACGTCAATCACTGGCCGAAATGGGATGAAAAATATCTAAAGAGTGATACGATGACTATCATCGTCCAAGTTAACGGCAAACTTCGATCAAAGCTTAAATTACCAGTAGATGCTGATCGGCAAGGTGTGGAAGAAGCGGCTCTGGCTGATGAAAATGTCCAGCGGTTTACACAGAATAAACCACCTAAAAAGATGGTTTATATTCCGGGAAAATTGATTAATATTGTAGTCTAACTATTGCTGACTATGATTGTACTTCTCTGCTTCAGCATCTTCACCAAATGGGAAATTATTTCTGACAGTGACCTTAACTTGATCTCCTGAGTGGATTTCCTCTTTGCCGTCACGAGTGGCTAGTCGGGTTGTCCCTTCACACCCTTTGAAGCTGTCATAAGGGAGCGATTCAGGCAATCCTAGTTTCCGTTCTAGGTCACGTTGCGTATCGCAGATTTGTTCTTGTATAGCGTAAGGGTTTTCATCATAAATGGTTATTACATCAGAGGCAACTCTTGGCTTGCTCTCCATGGGTTTTATCATTCCAAGCAAGCCGAGAGTAGCAGCAGTAGCTACCCCCCCTAGGACGAAGGCAGCAGCTAGTCGAAGAGGGTGTCGTTTTATTTCACTTTCCGCCTGCCGATTTGCTGATTCAAGATCTTTAATTTTGGTGCGTAGTTCGCCTCCTTCTAGTGCCATTAGAACTCTTGCCGATGGTGTCGGCTTATCAATCTCACTGCTATGATTAGGTTGTGGCGTAAACTGTTCGTTACTCATACTCCATATATTAACATAACCAATACAAAAAGTCAATACACTTGTATAATTTTTAGATAAAACCTTGAGATTACCTAATAAAAAAGGTATAATGGTACGTAAGTTTTATGACAACCTAAAAGAGGAGAATGAATTATGGCACAGCCTAAAAAACAGAGCAGTCCACGTAAAACTGGACTTCGCCGCAGTCATTTGGTATTAAAATTGGCACGTCGCGTTAATGGAACTTCACCTGTTAAAGTGAAGACTACCAAGCGTGAAACTGGTAAAACAACAAAATAATAATTACGAACAGGACGCTTAGTAATGGCATCAAACCGTCATTTAGGACGAATTGTCGCGTTGCAGACACTGTATGAATATGAGTTTCGTACGGAGGTGGGCGATGCTGATATTGACTACAAAAGTATCTTACAGCGTAATTTAGCGGAGTATAAATCATCCGTTGATGACGTTGAATTTGTTGATAATCTGGTTAGTGGCGTACTGGCGGCTCAGATGGAATTGGACGAAAAGCTAAAACCTTTAGCTCCAGAGTGGCCAATTGACCAGCTGTCTAGGGTTGATAGGACGGTCTTGCGGATTGGTTTGTATGAATTGCTCTACTGTGCAGATACGGTTCCGCCAAAAGTGGTGATTAATGAGGCGGTGGAACTAGCAAAAGCGTTCGGTTCGGATAACTCGGGTAAATTTGTGAATGGCGTGCTTGGCACGGCACTCCGTACCCTCGTGGAGGAGTCCGATAATGAGAACAAGCAACTTTGATAAGATAAAAAAATACTTTGGCGGCAGTAAAAAGCCGCTAATTCAGGAAATTGTACGCGAGCCGACCGCTGGTGGTGTGATTTTTCGACGCAATGAAAAGGGCGAGGCAGAGTTTTTATTATATCAAGACGCTCGTGATCGCTGGACGATACCCAAGGGTCATATTGAGCCGGGTGAAACGGCTCAGGTGACGGCGCGTCGGGAGATTGGTGAAGAGACTGGACTGAAGAATATTGAGCTACACGGCTGGCTGGGTAAGGTGAATTTTCGTTATCGTCGAATTGATAAACTAGTACTAATGACCACGCAGGTGTATTTGGTCAAGGCATTGGATCCTAATGAGAAACTTCAGAAGGAAGAGTGGATGAATGGACTAAAATGGTTTAGTTTTCATGAGGCGCTGGATGAGGTTGAATATGAAGATATCGGCAAGCTCATTTTGTTAGCGATGAAACGAATTAGACAGGAGAATTTGTAAATGAGCGGAATGAATACGGCGCCATATCAGGAATTTGCGCGTGAGAAACTGGGGTTTGAGTTTAATAATTTGGATCTGTTGATTACGGCTTTGACGCATCGCAGTTATGTTAATGAACATCGTAAGTCTGTTCATCATCACAACGAGCGACTGGAGTTCTTAGGTGACGCGGTGTTGGAGCTGGCGGTGACGGAGTATTTATTTACGCATTTTTCTGAACCGGAAGGGGTTTTGACAGCTTGGCGGGCGGCGCTGGTGCGCACGGAAAGTATCGGTGATGCAGGCGATAAATTAGGTTATGGGCCGCTGATTCGTATGTCAAAGGGCGAGAAAAATGGCTCGGATCGGGCGCACTTGCAGATTCTAGCCAATGCCTTTGAAGCGGTAATTGGTGCTATTTATCTGGAGCGTGGCTTTGACGATGCGCGCGATTTTATTCATAAGCATATTATTATCAAGCTGGACGGAATATTGGAATCAGGCAGTTGGCGCGATCCGAAGTCATATTTGCAGGAAATTTCTCAGCGCGTCGATAATCAGACGCCAGTATACAAAGTTCTGGGCGAGGAAGGTCCAGATCATGATAAGATTTTCACGCTTGGGGTGTTCGTCGGTGAAACGATGATGGGGCGCGGCACCGGCCCTTCCAAGCAAGTGGCTCAGCAGCAAGCTGCTCGTGCTGCTATTGCTAAATATAAAGAATCTGGTGAAAAATGATAAAAGTTTGCACGGGGCAAACCGCTCGTGTATAATGAAAGTACAGTTTAATTCCAGGAGGAGGGGCAGAATGTCAACAATAGACCAGCAATTTGTGGAGTATGTCGTAAAAACACTCGTTGGACATCCCGACGATGTTGTAGTGGAGCGGGAAATTGATGAAAAGGGTGTTTTGCTGACATTGACCGTTAACCCAGAAGATTTGGGTCGGGTCATTGGTAAGCGCGGCGGCACAGCACAAAGCTTGCGGACTCTACTGCGGGCTTTGGGGGCGAAGAATGACGCGCGATATAACTTGAAGATTGTGAATAATGATGGTTTTACTGGTACACGCGAACGTGATGATTGTGATAATCGTACTTCTGTGGATAACTCAACAGATGAAGTTGTGGAAAATAAGCCATCTTACGCAGAAAATACCAGAAAAGAGCTTGCAGAACTCGACGACCTTGATATATAATTAGAACCAGTTCAAGCACAGACATTATGCGAGAACAGCTCTATGCGAGACAATGGGAAACCATTGAGAGCCTTATTTGTGCTAAAAAACCGTCCTTATTTGGACGGTTTTTTGGTGGGGAATAATTTCTATAAAAAGACATGAAAATAGCCCGCCAAGAGGCTCAAGCCGAGACTTAATGTCTCAAGGCGAGCTATTCTCATTGGCGGGCGTTAAGCCCTTTGGGAGAGCATCCACCTCCTGCGGGAGGGATAGGTGAGGCAAATCTGCCTCTCCTCACCTCGAGTGATTCTGTTGAAGGCTCTAGAAGCCGTGCTTCTATTGACTCTAAGTACTTCCATGAGTGTACAGATTTCGAGGAGGGGAGCGTCATCTTTCACGTTGTAGATGACTAAGCAGTCATCCCTATGCTTAATTTCAACCTTGTCAACAACACATTCGGTTTCTTGAATATTATTGACACATAGGTAGCACGCGGCACAAGATTACTAACGAACTCCGCCACGGGGCGGTCTTCTGGTTCGCTTGTGTGGCGCTCCCTGTAGTGTGCGAAGTCTCCTATCTTTACAGAGAGGGCAACGTGAATCTCTCCTTCTTCGTCAATCGAGATGCGGACAGGACTGGACAACCAGTCCACCGCCTCTTTGATACGTTCGAGTGTACGCTCGTCGATCTCCATGATGCATCCTTTCTACGTAAGGGCTACTTCTACTCGGTCGAGCAAAATCTGATATATATATCATACCTGGACAAAAAAGTCAACACTTGGTACACTGTAACAGATGAGAAAATTTCAAGTTATTACGCTTTTCCCAGAAATGACAACGGGAGTTTTTAATAACTCCATGATGTGGAAGGCCCAGAAAGACGGTATCGTGGAGCTTACGACGGTGAATCTGCGGGAGTTTGGTTTGGGCCCTCGTCGTCAGGTGGATGATACGCCGTATGGTGGTGGAGATGGGATGCTTCTTATGATTGAGCCGTTATGGAAAGCGGTAGAATTTGCGAAATCTCAGGATGAAACAGCGAAAGTGGTACTAATGAGTCCGCGCGGGCAGCGCTGGAAGCAGGCTAAAGCCCAGAAAGAAGCCGATGATGACAGGGGTGTGATATTTATTTGCGGGCGATACGAGGGTGTAGATGAGCGAATTTTGGAGTTGGTTGACGAGCAGTGGAGTATTGGCGATTTTGTGCTGACGGGCGGCGAGTTGGCGGCAATGATGATGATTGATTCAATTGTCAGACTTATCCCTGGGGTTCTGGGCGGTGAAAAATCTGCAGAAATTGAGAGTTTTTTTGATGGCGAAACATTGGAATTTCCGCAGTATACTCGACCTGAGGAATTTAAAGGATTGCGAGTACCTGAGGTGTTATTAAGTGGTCATCATGGAAATATCGCTAAGTGGCGCGATGAACAGTCGAAAATATTGACAAAGAAAAATACCCCATAGAGACGGGGTATTTTAAGTTGTGGTGGATGTCGTAGAGCGAAAGATACGATTTTGTGGTGTTTATTTTTGTAACGTTCGCTAATTTAACTGTATGATGTTTTATTAAAAAGAGCAAGCGTTTTCGTAAAAATTACAACAAGCTTGAGCTTTTTTGAAACGCGGGCTATACTAAAGTTATGCCTGAAAAAGTAGTAAAAATTGCCAAGCTAACCACGGGTGTATTGATTATCTTGTTGTTATTGTGTCAATTGTTTACATTTGAGAAGTTTCCGGGGATTCTTTTGGCGGTGGGAGTTAACTCGTTAATGAGTTTGGTAGTGATGATAGTTTTAGTGATTACTGAGCTAATGTCGTTGCCGTTTTTAATTGGCATGGAGACATCGCGATTGGCGATTTTGGTGAGTCGGGTGGCTGGATTTATTAGTCTGGGGGCTATGACGATGATTGGTGCAATGGCGGTTTTGAACGGAGCTCCGACGGTGATATTTGGTGCAACATTGAAAAACGTGAGCGGGCTAGTCGGAGTGTTAATGCTGGCGATTATGTGGGCGCTGCTAATGATTGCAAATATACCGACGAAAAAAACATCCAGATAGCTGGCTGCTGAGTTTCAAACTTGGCTCGCCTCAACGCCTCTCGGGCGTTACTTTTGGCAAAAAATATTTGCTCAATTTACACAAAAACATAAAAGTTATGCTATTATATAAATATGGACGATGCGTATTTTGGAAATAAAAAGATTTGTATAACTCAACGACGTTATCTTGGCTCTAAAACTAGACTCCTTTCTTTCATAGACAATATTCTCGAAACAGAAAAAATAGAGTTTAACTCTTTTGCTGATATATTTGCAGGAACTGGCTCAGTTGCTAACCACTTTTATGGTCGCTCAAAGATTATCATCAACGATATTCTAGATTCAAATTCACACATTTACCTTGCTTATTTTGGTAAAGAAAAAATCAGAGAGAGTAAGCTGAAAAAGCGCCTAAAGCACTATAACAGTATAGATGCGAGTCAGTATGATGACAATTATTTTTCTGAAAACTTTTCAAACACATATTTTGATAAAGAGAACTCTAAAAAAATAGGTATTATTAGAGACGATATTGAAAAATTATTTGAAGAAAAAGTAATTACTAACAGAGAAAAATCCTATTTACTGACATCTTTGATTTATGCCCTTGATAAAATAGCAAACACAGTTGGTCATTATGACGCATATAGAAAAATTGATATTCCTAGAAAAAAACTGTTTCTGCTCCCGCTAGATATAACAAACTCTAAATATACTGCGGAAATATACAAAGACGATGCAAACAGCTTAGTTAAAAGGATTAAAGCAGATGTTATCTATATAGACCCACCATATAACTCTAGACAATATTCAGACGCTTACCACTTACTAGAAAACATTGCCACTTGGAAAAAAGAGAGGGTCTTTGGTGTTGCTAAAAAAATTGACCGTTCGCACATTAAAAGTAAATACAATATGAAATCAGCCGGCGTTGCTTTCGGCGACTTGATAGACAATGTTAACGCAAAATATATCTTAGTGTCATACAATGATATGGGAACCTCGGGCAACGCTCGGTCTCAATCTCGTATAAGCGACCATGAAATCTTGTCTGCTCTGAAGCGGCGTGGAGAAGTGCAGATTTATGAAACTGATTTTAAGCAATTTACTACTGGAAAGTCTAGCAAAGATGACTTAAAAGAACGAATATTTTTGTGCAAAGTAGATGTTTCCACAAAGACGAGTAAGAAAATAGTTGCTTCAAAAAATAACCCGGTTCAAAGCGGTTTTGTAAAATCGCCGTTAAATTATACTGGCGGAAAACATAAATTACTACCTCAACTTACAAAACTATTTCCAAAAGATATAGACACTTTTTATGATGTATTTGCTGGCGGAGCAAATATTGGAATAAATGCTAAAGCAAAAAATATAATTTGCTTAGAAAAAAATAAGTATGTAGTTAAACTCCTAAAGCTCGTCCAAAATAATAATTTTGAAGACTTAAACCAAAGAATCATAGACACTATTGACATGTTTGGTTTAAGCCAAAGTTATATTAAAGGCTACGATTTTTACGGTTCTAATAGCTCATCAGGATTAGGTCAATATAACAAAGAGGCTTTTCTAAGACTACGAGATGAGTTTAATAAAAACAAGACAAGAATTGATTTACTCTTAGTGCTCGTTCTTTACTCTTTTAACAATCAAATTAGATTTAATTTAAAAGGAGATTTCAATTTACCAGTTGGCAAAAGAGATTATAATGGTAGTTCACGAAAAAATATTGCTTCATTTAACCAAATATCTAACGAAAAGAAAATTAAATTTAAGGCTTGTGACTTTAGGGATATTGAAAAGATAGATATTTCCAAAAAAGATTTTATATATTTAGACCCGCCGTATTTGCTTGGCTTGGCTAGCTATAACGAGTCGGGCGGATGGACTGAAAAGGATGAAAACGATCTATATAACTTGTTAACATCGCTTCATAAAAAGGGTGCTCGCTTCGCACTATCAAATGTTCTGACGCACAAAGGCAAAACAAATAAAATAATGAAGGGGTGGGCAAAAAGAAACGGTTTCCAAGTTAACAAACTTAATTACAATTACAAAAACTCGAATTATCAATCAACCGCAAAAAATAACCAAACAATAGAGGTTCTAATTACAAACTACTGATTTTTATGATATAATAAGTGTATGTTGAAAGCATGGTCAATCACAACGACTGTCAGAAATCCAGAGCGTTTGCGCGATTTTCTCATTGCCCTGAAGCCCCTTGAAAACCAGCCATGGGACAATGCAAACCAAGAAAACTATCAAAAACTTCTAATTAAAAATCGTCTATATGGTTTTGGGAGTGCTCAGTTTTACAATGGACTAACGCCGAATATTATAAATCTTATAAATGACACTGATAGTGAAATTGACAATAATACCATAGATGAAATAATTAGATTAAAAAACTATACTGACTTCGCAATGCGAGGCAGGCAATCGATAAATCCACTAACAAAATTTGGTTTTGTAGTTATTGGCGGCGGAAAGATTAAGATAACTGAACTGGGAAATAAACTTATAGCCAGCGAAAAAGATGCTGGTGACGTGTTTCTTAAATCATTTATTAAATGGCAGATACCAAACCCAGCAAGCAATGATTTTCCCGATAATGGTGATTATGGTGTAGTGCCTTTTGTGGCAACTCTCAGACTAATAAATGATGTTAATAAAATTGAAGTAGAACGAGGAAATAAGCCAGTTGGTATCAGTAAAAGAGAGTTTTCGCTTTTTATTCCATCATTGGTCCAATATCCTGAAATTGAGAGCTATGCAAAAAAGCTAGTTGAGCTACGAGATTTACAAAAAGGAAAAACAAAACAAGAACGCAAAGAAATTCGCGATAATTATCGTGAACAATTTGCAATAAACTTTCTTGGCACAAGCGATCGGTCTGAAGTTAGTAAATTGCTAAAGAATCTACAGGATTATGGTGATAATGTCATCAGATATTTTCGCCTAACAAAGTTTATTCGTATTCGTGGCAATGGTTTTTATATTGATTTAGAGCCGAACCGCCATACTGAAATTGAAGCACTGTTTGAAAATCAGTTATATAGACCAAAGCAGTTTGCAAATAAAGACGAATATTTAGCATATATGGCAAATGATAATTTGCCAGTCTTGCCCTGGCAGACCAAGGAAAAATTATCTAAAATCGCTAATGAAGCGTACGATGATGTCGTCGATTTACAGAATAAGCTTAACTTACCAATTGAAAGCAAAAAAGATATCTCGTCAATACCTAAGAATGAGTTATCGGCATATATAGATAGTCTACGAGAATTGCGCAAAGACCTACAGGAAAAAGATAACCATATCAAATCTCAACCTGTTGCGTCAATTTTTCAATACATTGAGCAGCTGGAAAAGATCTTCGATTTTGAAAACCGTGCGTTAATGCTTGAATATCTTTCAGCAATGGGGCTTCATGCCTTGAATGATGCGAAAGAAATTAAACCAAACTATCCAGTAGGCGATGACAACGAGCCAACATCGACTGCGCCTGGCGGAATGGCCGACATAGAGTGTTTCTACGATAGTTTTAATATGATTTGCGAGGTAACAATGCTCAAAGGTCGTGACCAGTGGTTCAACGAGGGACAGCCGGTAATGAGACATTTGAGAGATTTTGAGAACTTGCATGGCAATGCGTACTGTATTTTTATCGCCCCAGCAATTCATACAGATAGTGCCGAAACCTTTCATATAGCAAACACTATTGGCTACAAAGGAAGTAAGCAAAAGATCGCTCCTATTACAATAAAGCAATTTGTTGAATTACTAAAGGTACTAAGGCAAATGCGTGAGGCTAACAAAGATTTCACGCACAACAATCTAAAAAGTTTAGTTAGCGATATCGCCGAAAGTGCAAGTAGCATTAGCAATTCCGATGACTGGGTGGCTAATACGCAAAACATCATTAACTCTTGGTCTGCCAGCTTGGTAAATTGAGCAAACATTTTTTGCCAAAAGTAACGCCCGAGAGGCGTTGAGGCGAGCCATAATATGGATTTTTTCAGAATCGTCGCCTAAAATGGCGACTTTTCTATTTGTCTTTGGCAAGAATTAAAAAATCTCAACCAAAAAATCACCCATTCGGGCGACAATTTGGATTTAATCTCTAATTTGGCTGGGATGGAGGGATTCGAACCCCCGAATGCCGGGACCAGAACCCGGTGCCTTACCACTTGGCGACATCCCAACGGCAAAAATAATTGTACTATAGAAAAATGATTTCCGCAAGCGTTTACGAGCGTCCGCCAACGCGATATACTGATGGTATGGACTTGCAATGGATTGTGAAATTGATCGCTGATGGACTGGTTGTGCCGATTGCCCTTATCGGCGTGTATGCGTTACTAAGATTGGTGCCGAATGATAAAAAATATCAGGTTTACGCTCGGGTACTGATGGCAGGACTAACGGCGTACGTAGCAGCAAAAATTATCGGAGTGATTTATCAGCCAGACCAAATGCGGCCGTTTGAGGTTTTAGGAGTGGCAGCGGGGGCGTCGTTTTTGAATAACCCAGGTTTTCCGTCTGACCACGCGTTATTTACAATGGCAATTACGTTGGCGGTGTGGTTTGGCGCTAAGGATCGGCGACTAGCTGTTATTTGTCTGGCGATGACAATTCTGGTATGTGTGGGGCGGGTGATTGCGCTAGTACATACGCCGCTTGACGTTATTGGCGGATTGTTGATTGCCTGTGTGGGTATTGTCTGGTATATACCGATGAAGCGCGCAGAAAAGTCGGATATTTAAGCATATACATTTGTAATATTGACAAGTTTACGTTACAATTTATTTATGAAATTGTTGTCGGCTATTTTTCGGGAAGAAACTTCGGAATATACATATTCATTTTCAAAAATGAGTTTTCTAAGAGTTCTGGTGGCTCTGGTTGCGAGTGGTGCAGTTATCTGGCTGCTAGCGCTTGCTTTTGACAGGTTTATGATTACGCCAGTATTTTGCTCAAACGCAGATAATATTTCTATTTGCGCAAATAGTACGAGTATTGCCTCTTATATATCTTTGATTCTAGTTGGGGTGATGCTAGTGCCGCTACTGGCGGTATTTGGTATAAAGCGACCACTTCTGGTGGTTATCGCAGCGACCGCATCCTTATGGGGAGTTACGTTATGGGCAAATGGTCCTTGGGTTCTGTCGTTGATTTGGGTGATTGTAGCAACAGTGCTGGTGTATCTATCATTGATTTGGCTGAATCGGATTCGTGGCAATTGGGCAGCGATACTTTTCGTGACGTTGTTTGCAATTTTGGCGCGAGTTGTCTTGTCTCTGTAATCCCTGTACACTAAGAGTATGGAAATCAT
>CAMUPZ010000022.1 GCA_947095985.1 uncultured Candidatus Saccharibacteria bacterium
GATTCGAACCTGCGAATGCTGGGACCAAAACCCAGTGCCTTACCACTTGGCGACGTCCCAATATAGCCAGGACCATGATGATTATAACACGCTGGCCAGAAAAAATCCACAAGTCCTGGTATAATACACTCTAATGGGAAAACAAATTTTTGAGACTTTAAGATTAGAAAAAATCGTTGGTGGTGGCCAGACGCTTGGTACTCTAGGCGATGGTCGCAAGGCATTCGTTTGGGGCGGGCTACCTGGCGAATTGGTGAAGATTCGTATAACTAAGAAAAAATCGCACTTCGTCGAAGGCGTGGTGACAGAAATTCTTGAAAAAAGTCCAGAGCGAATTGTACCGCGAGATGAGGATAGCTATCTCAGTACTAGCCCTTGGCAGATCATGCCGCTCTCCAGCGAACAGACATATAAAGCGAATTTAATCGAAGAAGCTTTCCGACTTCATAATGTTACGTTACCAGAGAAAATTGGCGTCTTTACTGATGGCGTAGAATTTAACTATCGCAATAAGGTCGAGTTTAGCTGGTTTGGAGACTTGATAGATGATGGTACAACCGAAAGTTTAGATTTGGCATTTTTCAAGCGAGGTAGCAAGGGGAAAGTCGTTGTTGAAGGCACCAGCCTGGCTCATCCAAATATCAATAAATTGGCAATTGAAATCCGCAACCTCCTGCGAACCAAACCAGTTACAGCCCGCCAATTAAAAACTCTCTTAATCCGCACAGATCAACAAGGAAACGCCGTCTGGCAATTATACATAAAAGACCAGCTAGCAGACCTCATTTCCAAAGAAGAGGCAGCCCAACTGTCAGCAAAAGGCGGCGAGATAATCTATTCCGACCCAAAAAGCCCAGCCAGCCGAGTCACTGAGCGCCTGGATAAATTTGGTGACACAACGCTAACCGACACAATCTTAGGCGTCACATTTAATTATGCCTGCGAAGGATTTTTCCAAGTCAATATTCCAGTTTATAAGAAAGCTCTAAGCGACATGCGTGACTGGATAGACCATGAGAATAATCTACCAACCCTCGACCTCTATTCTGGAGTTGGCACAATTGGACTAACGATTGGCGGCGATGATATTACGCTGGTCGAAATCAACGAACACGCCGTCGCGGAAATGCAAAGAAACATCACCAAATTAAACCGAGCAAACGCCAAGGCGATTTTAGCACCAAGCGAAAAATCCCTGGAATATATAACGGGCGAACAAATTGTCATTGTTGACCCGCCGCGCGCCGGGCTGCACGCAGATGTCGTTCGGAGACTACTGGAAACTACGCCACCACGAATTATTTATCTAAGCTGTAACCCTGTCACACAAGCACGAGACGTTAGTCTACTTCGGGAAAAATACGAAATCACACATCATCAGGGCTATAATTTTTTCCCGCACACGCCACATATTGAGCATTTGGTGATACTTGATAGAAAAGTAAATTAAGAATACATAACATTGACAAAATGTAAAATATTTGGTATATTAATAGCATGCTTTATAATAATCCAACCACAAGAGAAAGTGCGGGCTATATAAATCCAGAATCTGCACCTATATCAAAAGAAACTTCCGAGGTAATGGGAAAAGTGGCAGTCAAAGCCTTAGACCTAGAAGCTATATTGAATAATCTACCCAACAGAAGTGGAGATTCTTCGTCCGACACGTCGAGCGAGGAATAATTGCGCCAACGCCGCGAGAATAATCACACCAATCGCTGGCCACATGATAAACAAATTTGGCACAGTAAAGTCGAAGAAATCTCTCAAGAAACCAAAGCCGAAGCTACCTGCCGCCACAACAACCACCGACAACAAGTATAATAGCCGGGCGCGTTTGGCGGCTTTATCTATGGCAACATCAAGCATAATTCCCACCAAAAATACCAAATAGACACCAAAGAACGTTGCCGTCAACACTGTCATCGTTGCAACTTCAGCGGCGTGACCAGGGAAGACTGCGGACATAATCCAATAAGTGAAAGTTACTGTTAGTCCGGTTATCAGCGCAATCGGCAATACCGCCAGCAATGTATCGCGCCAAAAACGCTTAGGATTTATGCGATGCTTCGGCACGGGCGGGAAAAGCGTCCACATAAGTGTTGGCATAGTCACCAGAAAGATGTTCATAAACGTAATATGTCGCGGCGAATACGGATAGTTCATATTTATAAGAATTGTCGCAAGAAGAAGCGTTACGCCATAAATAATTTTATGGAAAAAGAGGATAGCAATTACTTCAATCGCCTGCATAATTTGATTGCCCAGTTTCATTCCCATGGGTAGAGATGTAAAGGAATTATTAAGCAAAATAATATCAGAAACCCGCCGCGAAGCTGGAGCGCCAGCGTACATCGCCACGCCAAGGTCTGCCTTTTTTAGCGCCAGCGCGTCATTAACGCCATCACCGACCATGCCAGTAAATTTGCCTGATTGCTGAAACCTGGCAATTAAACGCTCTTTCTGATCAGGTAGAACACGGGCAAAAATCGTATAAGTATCAGCAGCTTCATTAAATTCGTCTTCGCTTAGCTTCGCTAAATCAGCTCCTAAAACCACTTTTTCTGGATGCTTAATACCAGCTTCACGTGCAATATGTTGAACGGTACGCGGATTATCACCAGAAATTACTCGGATAGTTACACCTTGGCGCTGCAAAAAATCTACCGTCTCGACCACGCCATGACGCAGGGAATTACGTAAAATAACCGCGCCAATAGCCATACCAGAGCCCTCTTTTAAATCTTTTATTTTGGTTTTTTCGTCAGTAAACTCCGCCAACATCAACACCCGCAGACCTTTATCCGCCCAATCGTTCAATTTCTTTTGAGTCTCCTTATCAACGGGCGCCAACTTCGACACAAACTCCGGCGCACCCATTATTAAGGTTCGCACCGTACCGTTGACCCTAGCTCTCACGCCCGCCATTTTACGCGCAGACGAAAACGCCATAACATCAACTATTTCAGTATCCTTTGGCGGGGTAGCTTCTGCTAAAATAGCACGGCCAGTAATATTCCCGCCACTAGTCTCATGGGCAATTAAAGCCGCAAAGCTAGCTACATCCGAACTCGAAAAATCATCTCCAAACGACGCAACCTTTTCCAATGACACTTCATCGCTGGTCAGAGTGCCAGTCTTATCCACCGCCAGCAAATTCAGTAGCGCCATCGCTTCAATTGCCGACAACTTCTGCGGCAAGACTTTTGCTTGAGCTAGCCGTAATGAGCCAAACGCCAGCAGTAATGAGCTTGCCAATAATAGCCCCTCCGGCACAACCGTAACCGCCGCTGAAGTAATTGTCTTTAAAATAATAACCACATTATCGCCGGAGAAATAATAAACTATAGCAATTAACAGCGATAAGATAATTGCGCCGTATGTCAAGAAATATATTGCTCGCCAAATCGCTAGCTGCAGAGGTGTCAATTCTGGTTTATAACGCTTCAAAACTTGGCTAATGGCACCAGCCTTCGTGTCGTCGCCAACAGCAATTACTCGCGCCATGCCTTCACCAGCCAGAACAGTTGTCGCCGCCAATACAACATCGCCATTCTTCTTTTCAATCGAAGCCGACTCTCCAGTCAGCATACTCTCATTCAATTCCAGGCCTTTTGACTCAATAACTTTCGCATCAGCCGGCAGCTCATCACCAGCCTGAATAATAATTTCATCGTCAATATTCAGGTCGCCATAGCCCACTTCAACTACGTTTCCATCTCTTAACAATCGAGCCTTCGGCGCGCTCATTAGTTCCAACTGGCGCAAAACCCGCTTAGCTCTAAGCTCTTGGATAATACCAATCGTCGAGTTTACGACAATCACCACGGAGATAAACCAAGCATCGCGATACTCACGCACATACACCAGTGCACCAGCCAGTAGAAAAATAACCACGACAATAGGGGATAGCAGGTTTCGCTTAATGATATCCAGATAGTCACGCATTAGCTTGTCTGTATCCTTCTGTAGCGGAAGCGTGCACCCACCCTCCAATTGCCATATGCATCAGAGTCAAATTGATATATTTCACCATTTTTTACTTCAGAAATAAGCACCAGAGCAGGATTATATGGCGCCAAAGTTTTATAAAAGTGCAAATCTTCATCGGTTACATGCTTGCGCCCAGGAAAAACCTCACGAAATTTTTGCTTACCAATATCCGTAAAATATCGCGGCTGCCCCTTCGGCGGTAAAAATAACTCTGCCCTCATACCCATTCGTGAAATTATCTTTTTAACATCAGATAAGATTAACGGCGAGGTCGCTTCCAGATACAGCATCAACTGTTTTTTATTAGTTAAAAAAACTGAGGCTTTGGCGGTACGACTAACATCAGCATGCCATAAAATAATCGATTGGATATCGACAGTAAAACCAAATTTTTCCTTGGCGATTCGTTCTAGCGCCAGCTCGTCGTATGTCGCTTGGTTCATAGATAATATTTTACCATTTTTTCATGAGGTGCGCGAGGTTAGAATGTTATTAAAAATAGAACTTATCAACATGATAAAATAGGGCTATGGATTTCAATACTCGCTACGCAAAGTTAAATGATAATCAGCGCCAAGCTGTTGATTATATTCACGGCTCACTTCTGGTGATTGCTGGGCCAGGAACAGGCAAAACTGAGCTACTGAGCATGCGTACCGCTCAAATACTTAGGCAAACCGACACTTTACCGAATAGTATTTTGTGCTTGACCTTTACTGAAAGTGGCGCCACCAACATGCGCCAACGCCTTCGTCAGATTATTGGCGAGGATGCATATAAAATTGCCATCCATACATTTCATAGCTTTGGCACAGAAATTATCAATCAACATCGAGAATATTTTTTCCGTGGCGCCGATGCTCAGCCTGTTGACGAGTTAACACAGTACCAAATTATCTCTGGGATTCTTGAAAATCTTGATTGGCGAAATCCATTAAGTGTGAAAAATAGCGGGGAGTTTGTTTATATAAAAGAACTAATTCGAGTTATTTCCGAATTCAAGCAAAGCGGCTTAACTCCAGCAGAGCTAAAGACAATTATTGCGGACAATCAGCGCATCATAGATGAAGTTGCGCCAGATATTCAGCAAATATTCGCCGCCAAAATATCTAAAAAAACCATAGAATTATTTGCGCCGCTGGCTGAAAAAATCGCCAAATCAATTGATAAAAATCCCGAAAAAGAAAATTCTAATTTACCATCTTCCATCACTCCATATGCCAATGTCTTAGCGCTTAGCATCGCGCACGCCGCTCAGGAGGCAATTGACACCAACTCCACCAAGCCGCTGACTGCTTGGAAAAATAAATGGTGCGAGAAAAATGCTAAAGGCGAATTTACCCTGAAAGACTCGGCAGCTGCCGATAAATTATCCGCTGTCGTTGATGTTTATGAAAAGTATATAGAGATTCTAGATAATCGCTCACTGTTTGATTATGACGACATGATTCTATCAGTTATTCAATCTTGTGAAAACCACCCCGAATTGCGCGCCAACCTCCAAGAGCAATTTCAATTCATCATGGTCGATGAATTCCAGGACACCAACTTAGCACAACTACGTTTGCTATTTAATTTAACTAGCGACAACGACGACAATCCAAATATCATGGCCGTCGGTGATGATGATCAAGCGATCTTCAGTTTCCAAGGTGCGGACGTTGGTAATATCCAGCGTTTCCGCCAACATTATCACGATCCAAAAATTATCGTTCTAACGGATAACTATCGCTCAGCTGAAAATATTTTAACGTCAGCGCGACAAGTAATCACCCAAGGTTCAGATCGACTAGAAAATACCATTGACGGCCTATCCAAACAGTTGATAGCCCATGCAGACAGCCAAGGATCGCGTGTTGAAATCCAAGAGTTCTCTTCTGCCAGCGAAGAGCGAGCGGGAGTGGTTAGGCAAATTGCCGAGCTAATAAAAAGCGGTGAAAAACCAGAAAATATCACAGTCATTGCGCGCCATCACAAAGAATTAATCGAGATACTTCCGTATCTTTATAGAGAAAATATTGCGGTTAATTACGAGCGGCACGATGACATTTTAGAACAAGACATCATCCAGATTTTAGATAAGCTAGCGCGAGTCATCGTGGCAATTCACCAAAATGAGTTAAGCCTAGCCAATAGCCTCCTTCCAGAGACTATCGCTCATCCAGCGTTCGGTTTTTCAACGTCAGACATCTGGAAATTGAGCCTTCACGCTTACAAAAATCGCCAATTATGGCTGGAAAGTCTGCTGGCAAATAGCACATTTAAGGAATTTGGCGAGTGGCTACTAGACCGCGCTAAGGATGTACCAAATCTACCACTAGAAGAGCAGCTGGATAATTTATTGGGGCTGGCCATCAATAGTGAAGATGACAATTCTTCAATTATTTCTATCGCCAGCTTTTATTTTCCACCAGAAAAGCTAGAGAAAAACCCTGATACATATTTAACCACCTTAGAGAGTCTACGTACTCTACGCCAAAAACTCCGCGACCGAATTACCGATAAAAATCCAACCTTGGAAGATTTTCTGGAGTTTATAGATCTTCACATATCAACCAAAACCCGCCTAACACAAATCCGACCGCACGCCAGCTCAATACGTGGCGCCATTAACTTAATGACCGCCCACAAGTCCAAAGGGCTAGAATTCCCACACGTCTTTGTTGTCGGGGCAATTGACAGCGCTTGGGGAGAGAAGGTTCGTACGCGCAGTCGACTAATCCGCTATCCCGCAAATCTCCAACTTCAGCCAGCCGGAGCCACCTACGATGAGCGACTTCGCTTATTCTTCGTGGCAATGACCCGCGCCAAAAACACCTTGACAATGACTTACTCGCAGACCAATGATTCCGGCAGCGACACAATAATTGCTAGCTTCCTTACTAATCACACACCAACTATTATTCCCGCCATCGAAAATCCAACAGAACAGATTGAAATTGCCAAGACCAGTTGGTCGGAGCGCTTGACTTCACCGATTATTCCAGAACTAAAAGACTTACTGGCTCCAAACCTAGAAACCTACAAACTCTCGGTAACACATCTTAATAATTTCCTTGATGTTTCACGTGGCGGGCCACAGAATTTCTTATTGAACAATTTGCTTCATTTTCCAGCCGCTAAGAATTCCGCGGCAGCATACGGCACCGCAATTCACAACAGCCTTCAACAAGCACATTATCTATTAAGCACAGATCACCAATTGCCAAGCACTGAACAAATCCTCCAATTCTTCCAAAAATCCCTCGAGAGCCAACATTTGCCGGCGGACGATTTTCAATTATATTTGGACAAAGGTCAGTCAGCCTTAACTACATTCATAAACACCAAGGCCTCTGATTTCCACGACACAGACTTGGCGGAATTGGACTTTTCTAATCAAGGGGTGATTATAGGAGAAGCCAAATTAACTGGTAAACTCGATGTCGTCGACATTGATAAGCAAAATAAAACTATATTCGTAACAGATTATAAAACTGGTAAACCATCTCATTCCTGGAAAGGCTCAGCTGATTACGAGAAAATAAAACTTCATAAATATCGTCAGCAATTGATGTTTTATCAGCTACTGGTCGAGCACTCACGCGATTATAGCAATTTCACGTTTACTGGCGGGCGACTACAATTTGTCGAGCCAGACATGAAAACTGGCGATATTCTCAGCTTGGAAGATACATTCTCCAGAGAAGAATTGACTGAATTTACGCAACTAATTGAGATCATTTGGCGAAAAATCACCTCATTAGATATGCCGGACATTTCTGGCTATTCGGCAGATTATAAGGGAATGCTACAATTCGAAAACGACCTTCTGACAGGGGAGATATAAAAAATTATTCTAGTATATTGTTGCATTTTTTTATAATTAGTGTTATTATAATAAACGCTTTATTGGTGGAGCTGACTCTTAGGGTTGTGCTCTCCAGGAGCATAACTAGGGGGTCAGCTCTTTTCTTCATGTCGTATAGTTACGACGCAGAAAGAGGTGAAGGCGATGTTTGAAGATCGCTCTCGGGAAGCATACCGTAAGGCTGCTGAAGCCGTCCAGAATGGTACGGCAAACAGCGCCCAGAAGGCTATGAATGACCGAGCCGCCAAACAGGTCGGCAAAATGGGCAACGATGCCCGAGCTGCCCAGAGGGGAGAACTCAAGTCTTCTAACTAGATTTTGAGCCATCCTAACTGGCGGTTGTAGGTATTATCTACAAAAAAGTTAACCCAGTGTTAACAAAAGAGCATCCGTCTGCTCCTGGGAAGATTCCCCAGCCGGTAATCCGGAAAAGAATCAAAGGGTGTGTGGACCGGAGTCCCTCTATCTCATAAGAGAAAGAGGAGAGGGTTCGACTCCCTCCATGCCCGCTGGGAAGCAAGACAAAGACCGTTTTGCTTCCCCCATTCTTGGGCTCGCGAGATTCACTCGTAGAGTCATCCTCAACGCAGAGGACGATTCCGAGCAGAACCGCTTGAGCCCGCCACACCCCATCTCAATGACGAGATGGGGTTTTCTCCTTTTTGTGATAAAATAACAGAGATGACATCGTTTTGGAATGATTTACCGCAGCCATTTTTCATATTGGCACCAATGGAAGCCGTCACCGACGTGGTGTTTCGTCATGTCGTGAAACAGGCGGGCGTGCCCGACGTGTTTTTCACCGAGTTTGCCAATGCCACCGGCTGGGTTCATGCTGGCGACAAGGCCATCGCTGGGCGACTCATCAAAACCGACGATGAGCATCCGTTAGTCGCCCAAATCTGGGGTGGCGAGCCAGGCGATATGGAGCAATTTGCCGCTCACTGCATGGAGCTTGGCTTCGACGGCATTGACATCAACATGGGCTGTCCCGCCAAATCCGCCATCAAAAGCGGGGGAGCGGCACTGATCCGCCGACCCGACGTAGCGGTTGCCGCCATCGCCGCCGCTAAAACCGCCGGGTTGCCAGTTAGTGTGAAAACACGGCTGGGATATACGTATGTTGACGAGTGGCGCGAGTGGCTTACGACAATTCTCAGACAAGACATCGTGAACTTGACGATTCATCTGCGCACAAAAAAAGAAATGAGCAAAGTCCCAGCACACTACGAGCTCATCGACGACATCATCAAGCTACGTGACGAAATCGCCCCACAGACGCTCTTGACCATCAACGGTGACATCCGTGACCGTGCCCATGGCGAGGAACTATTTAGAGCCCACCCAGGCCTCAACGGCATCATGATCGGGCGGGGAGTTTTCAGTGATCCGTTTTGCTTTCGAGCATCTCGAGCGGTATCTCAGAAAAAATCTGGGCTGGCTTTAGCGGGTCCCGGATTATTTTCTGACGATACCAGAGAGATAGACAGCACGTGCGCTAAATTGGAGGCTGCGGTGGACACGTCAAACCCCGTCAGCCGAACGCCACGGGCTGGCGAAGCCACCCGTAAAGAGTACTCCGAGGCAGAGGATGGTTCAACTATTCATCACAAATCTGAACTAATCGCCTTACTACACTACCACCTCGACCTCTTCGACCACTACCAACCAACCCTCGGCCGCCCCTACGAAACCCTAAAACGCTTCTTCAAAATCTACATCCGCGACTTCGACGGCGCCAAAGAACTGCGCGAACAGCTAATGCACACCAAGACGACCGACGAGGTGCGATCAATACTTGCACACAACGATCGTCCACATTATACTTATTGACATGACAACAAAAAAACAAAAACTACAAAAACAACAGACTATAGACAGATGGATCGTCATAGCATTATGGGCAAGTGCTATCTGGTTCTCGCTCGCACGTGGATTCATTACTGGCGTCGGCGGTTGGGTACTAGCACTACTTGGCCCGTGGGCGCTTATCGTTAGCTGTATCTGTGTTGCAATCATCTCCCGACAAATGAAAAAACGTCATGCATCAAAAGACCATCTCACCACAATAGTACGTGTTTCCTTTATCGTCATGTCAATCTCATTATTTATCTGCGGCCTTGCAATGCCTGATTTTAGCGACATAGAGACCTTTTCAACATTATCCGTGTATACAAATAACGCTATTTCATTTGAAACATCAAAAGCTATCGCCATTATCTCAGGGTTTGTAGTAGTTCTGTCTCTATTCGTGGCTGTTACTTTTGGCATCGCTGAAGACAGAGAAGAGACGACGGAAGACGTCACTATTTAGATTAGTATTAATTAGAGTCTTAGCGTTATACGCAAATTGCTTGATAAAATATAGATTATATGATATAATACAAGATATGCGCCAGTTCGAAGGATATTCGCTCACAACACCAATCACCATCGGTGATGTGCGTGATCTATCAAATCAGGTGGCTCGACTACCTCGAGGGAGTATCGCTCTATTAGGCACCGACCGACTCGGCATACCGTTAGAGCAGCTCGACATAGAACTAACGCCTCGTGATGATTATGCAGAAGGTCGCCGTAACAGTATTAATAAGGTTGGGTTTTATGACGCAACATTGTACTGCTCAGACATACCCCTCGTAACTCAGCCTTGGGCAGTCAAGCCATATCTTACACCTCGCACAGCGCTGAAGGACATTGGTACAATGCGATCCATTAATAGCCTACAACACCCTCGAGCAATCCGCACCTTTGAGCCGAAAGGCATTATCCGCCTCGAGAATGGCGAAATGGCAGTTATTACCGATTTTATGCAAGGCGTGCGCAGCTGCGACAGTCTAGTCGACGAATATCGAGAAAAGACATTACCCGAAGAAAAAGCACGGCTTATCGCCCGCACCGCATTCGCTACTATGTACTATTTTCACAGCCTGAAAAAGCCGTATACAATGAACGACTCGCAGATAAAGAACTTTGCGTTTACTATCAATACCGAACCGTGGTGTATTGACACCGAAACATTTATGTCAATAGACAAGAACCCAGCAACAGTCAGTAGATTCGGACGAGATATTGAATGTTGTGCCTATTCAATGAGCGGTCAATACAATAACGACGGTCAGAGAATGCTAGACCCAGAGCTTATTATCGAGGATTTTATTAATCCATATGAAAAGAACATCACAGGTCTATTCACCCGTGACACCATCGATATTATGCAGGCATCAATCAAAAATCTCAAACAAGACATAGCGCAAGGAGCCTGATATCAGACTCCTTGGTAAGTAGTACTGGTGTATAATTACCGTCGTCGCTTGCGCCGATGCAAGTCAGCAACCTTTAGCCGTACCATGTGCCGGTCGATGAGCTGTTTGGCTTTCTCGCGCTCGACTTGATCGCCGGCTTCGTCGCGGGCTTTGATGGCGCGCTCCAGTGCCGCCTGCGTTTCCGCCTCGATGATGTCGTCGCCATGATCCGCCTCGTCCACCAGGATCTGCA
>CAMUPZ010000023.1 GCA_947095985.1 uncultured Candidatus Saccharibacteria bacterium
GGTATGCACTGTCCGTGGGCGGAAGATGTGGCTGATGCTAAACGTGTGGCGGTGGGGCTGGGAATTAATTTTCAGGTGTTTGATTTTCAGAAAGAGTATAAGCAAAATGTTGTTGACTATATGATCCGCGAATATCAAGCGGGCCGGACGCCAAATCCTGATGTGATGTGTAATCAAGAAGTGAAGTTTAAGTTGTTTTTAGAGGCGGCGTTGGCGGCGGGTGCGGAATATATTGCGACGGGGCATTATGCACGAGTTAAACATGTAGTAGGTGGTGCAGCATTGGGTAATTCTGGCGCGGTTGCCTCACGCCATGGTGTTCCCATTGATCCGTCGCTGTCGCCTACGGAACTCACTGCGTTCAGACAGTCCTCGGCGATTCAGGACGAATCAACGCTTACACCTGGGCTCGTCAAAGCGCCATCACTACCCAACACTGCTCGCTTGCTTCGGGCGCATGATGACAACAAAGATCAAACCTATTTCCTCTACCGGGTGACGTCCGAGGCGCTGGCGAAAACTATGTTTCCGCTGGGTGATTTTACTAAGGCTGAGGTGCGCCAGATGGCCAAAGAGCGGGGGTTATGGACGGCCAGTAAAAAGGAGTCGATGGGGATTTGCTTTGTTGGGCAAGTGGGGATTCGCGAGTTTTTGTCAGAATATGTTGAATCTAAGCCGGGTAATATTATTGATCAGCAAACAGGCGTGGTCATTGGTAGACACGACGGCGCAATTTTCTATACTTTGGGGCAGCGGCATGGTTTAAATGTTGGCGGTGGTTTGCCGTATTATGTTATCGGTAAAGATATGAAAAAAAACGAGGTTTACGTGTCGCGCTCGATTGATAATGGTAATTTGTGGCGGAAAGAATTAACGTTGACTGACATACATTGGATTAACCGACCACCTGAGAAAGATGAAACTGTGCAGGTTAGATTGCGTCACCGAGGAGCTCTGATTGACGCGAGAATTGATGGTGATATTATCTATCTCTCCTCCCTTGAGCGTGCAATAGCACCCGGGCAGTCTGCTGTGATATATGATGGTCAGGAATGTTTGGGTGGTGGAATTGTGAAAACAGATTGACGTTATCTAAAAAATAGTGTAAACTGTTCTAAAGTAAGGAATAATAAAACGTAGAGTTAAAGGAAGAATTAATTTTATGCTAGCAATTCGTTTGCAACGTTTAGGTCGCAAAGGTTACCCAGTATATCGCTTGGCGGTACAAGAAGCACATCGTCATCCATCAAGCGGTCGTGTAGTCGCTTACGTCGGTAGCTATAACCCACACACTAAAGAATCAAATATCCAGGCTGAATTAGCACAGAAGTATCTGGATAATGGTGCTCAGCCAACACCTCGCGTAGTTAAACTGCTGAAGGAAGCTGGTGTTAAGTTGCCAAAGTGGGTTAAGGAAGTTGCAGCTGACAAACATAAGGCGATTCGCAACCCAGAAAAATTGCGTAAAAATCAGCCAAAAGAAGAAGCTCCAGCTGAAGTCGCTGCTGAATAATCATTTGAGCTATTTGAGATCGCCTCGTTTTGGGGCGATTTTATGTTATGGTATAATTAACAGATATGAAAGCTCAAGATATCCGACAAAAATACCTCGATTTTTATCAACGCAATGGACATGCTGTAGTTAAGCGTGCCCCGTTAATTCTCACCAATGATCCAACGACTCTATTTACCGGTGCGGGTATGCAGCCGATGATTCCTTATCTGCTTGGTGAGCCGCACCCTGAGGGAAGGCGAATTGCCGATTCGCAGACGTGTTTACGGGCGCAGGATATCGATGACATTGGCGACAATCGTCATACGACGTTTTTTGAGATGCTCGGTAACTGGAGTCTGGGTGATTATTTCAAAAAAGAGCAGATCAATTGGATGTGGCAATTCTTGTCAAAAGAGGTCGGACTAGACATGAACCGCGTTTATGTCACCTGTTACATTGGCGATGAACGCTATACTATCCCGAAAGATACTGAGGCGGCGGAAATTTGGGCGGAGCTATATGAAAAAGCAGGCTTGAGTAGCGGCCAGGCTGATATCGGTTCAGAAGAAGCTGGTTATGTGCGCGGTATTAAACCGGGCGAGCGGATTTTTTACTATGATGGCAGCAAGAACTGGTGGAGCCGCAACGGTGGACCAGAAAGTACGCCTGTAGGTGATCCGTGTGGGCCTGATAGCGAGATGTTTTATGAGTTCGATTTCATCGAGCATGATCCAAAATTTGGCGAACATTGCCATCCGAACTGCGACTGTGGACGCTTTATGGAAATTGGTAATAATGTCTTTATGGCCTACAAAAAGGTGGCTGACGGCGTGTTTGAGCCGTTAGAAAAGCCAAATATTGATCATGGTTCAGGATTGGAACGCATTGCGGCAGCAGCTAATAACGACCCTGATGTTTTCAAGATTAGCTTACTATGGCCAATTGTCGAGAAATTGCAGGATTTGAGCGGCAAAAACTACGCGTCACATACCGAAAGTATGCGTGTGATTGCCGATCACCTCAGGGCTGCTACCTTTATGGCGGTTGATGGCTGTGTGCCGAGTAATAAGGAGCAGGGCTATGTGATGCGCCGCTTGTTGCGCCGGGCGATTCGCTACAGCTTTGATCTGGGAATTGAGCAGAACTTTATGCAAGAAGTTGTGCCGGTGATAGCTAGTCTTTATGAGAATGATTTTCCAGAAGTTAAAGAGAGTCGTGACAATATCATTGCAGTGCTCGTTAAGGAAGAAAAAGCCTTTCGTCATACCTTGCGTAAAGGTCTGAGACAAATGCAACAGTATATTGATGACGGCTTGACTGGTGAAGAATTATTTACCTTGTATGACACTTTTGGTTTTCCGGTGGAACTGAGCACTGAGGAGGCGTATAAGCAGGGCATCAAGCTTTCTGATAATTGGCGCGCTGAATTTGATGCTAAGATGGCTGAGCAGCGCCAACGCTCCAAGACAGCCCGCAAGGGGCAATTTAGCGGTGGTCTCGAAGGTCACGATCCGATTCACCTCAAATACCACACGGCAACGCACCTATTGGGTGCGGCGCTTCGCAAAGTCCTCAATGCGCCGGATTTGCAGCAGCATGGTAGTAATATTACCGCTGATCGTCTGCGCTTTGATTTTAATCATGATAAATTGACTTTGGAAGAAAAACAGGCTGTTGAAGATCAGGTTAACGCTTGGATTGATGCTGATTTGCCTGTTAAGTTTGCCGTCTATCCAACTGAAGAAGCACTAAAAATGGGCGCTATTGGTGCATTTGGTGAGCGCTATGGCGAGGAAGTTAAGGTTTATTCAATTGGTAAAGATGACAATGTTATTAGTTTTGAGGTCTGCGGTGGTCCGCACGTTGAACATACTGGAATTCTGGCTGAAGGTGGTAAGCGCTTCAAAATCACCAAGGAAGAGTCTAGTTCGGCTGGAATTCGTCGAATCAAGGCTGTTCTAAGATAGATGATTAACTGTTGCTCTAAAATCACAAGCGTTATATAATAATTCGTATATGGCATTGAAAGACATGTTAAAGAAGTCTGATAAAGATAATCGCGAGCTATTGGTTAGTTTGGACATCGGTACTGAGGTGGTTAAGGCGTTAATTGCTGAAGTCAAAGACGACGAGCTGAAGATTATTGGTGTTGGTCGTAAGCAGCAGGAAATGGGCGATATGCATACTGGCGCAATTGCTGATATTGCCGGAGTGGTGGCCAACTGCGAGGACGCTTTATCTGAGGCGGAAGATCAGGCTGGAGTTCAGGGTAAGCGAGTTGTCATTGGTATTGCTGGCGAGTTAGTTAAAGGTGTAACTAACACCATCCGCTATCGTCGTCCGCAGCCAAATAAACCGCTGGACGTCGCAGAAATGGAATTTATTATTGATAAGGTGCAGGAGCGAGCTCAAGGTAAGGCTCAGGCTCAAATCGCTCTGGAGACTGGCAATGCCGATGTTGAAGTTAAATTGGTAAATTCTGCGCTGGTGAGCATTCATATTGACGGCTATAAGGTGTCAAATCCAATTGGTTTTCAGGGTAGGGACGTGGCGGTGCAGATCTATACAGCATTTGCGCCTATGGTTCATATTGGGGCCCTGGAGAAGGTGGCTGACGAATTAGCTCTGGACTTGGTGGCGGTGGCAGCCGAGCCGTTCGCGGTGAGCCGTAGTGTTCTGGGCTCAGATACCGATAGCAATTTTACAGCCATTTTGGCAGATATCGGTGGTGGTACGACTGACATCGCGGTGGTCAATGACGGTGGTGTTGAGGGTACGAAAATGTTTGGTATTGGTGGACGGAGCTTCACTAGAACTATTGCTTCTGATTTGGATTTAAGCTTTAAGGATGCAGAAAAACTGAAGCTAAATATTGATCATGACAAGTTAAAGCCTACGGTAAAGAAAAAGGTTGACGCTGCAATTGATAAAACTCTGGAAGTCTGGCTGTCTGGTGTTGAGTTGGCTCTTGGGGATTTTGATAATGTTGATTATTTGCCAAATAGGATTTTATTATGTGGTGGAGGTTCTAGCCTAAAGAAGATTACTGAAGCTCTCAAGGAGCGACAATGGCCAGAGGACCTACCTTTTACTAAAAAGCCTGTCGTTCAGTATATTAATCCAAGTGACGTAACAGGAATAGTCGATGAAACTGGTGATGCTAGCGATCATACATTTGTCACGGCTATGGGACTATTAAGGGTTGGCTATGATACAATTATTGGTAGCCAGGGCGGTAATAGTTTAGTTGAAAAAGTAAACAGGTTATTAAAGATTTAAGATGAACAAAGACGTTATTTATATCGATATAGAAGACGATATTACCACCATAATTGGTAAGATTAAAGCGTCAAAACAGCGGATAATTGCGCTGGTGCCGCCTAGGCGGATTGGTATTTTGCAGAGCGCGGTTAACATAAGATTGTTGTCACGGGCGGCAAAATCTGCCGATAAAACAATAGTAATTATTACAAATGATTCGGTTCTGGCTGGTTTGGCTGCCACGGCAAAAATCCCCGTAGCAAAAACACTCCAGAGTAAACCGGAAATTGCGGAAATTCCAGCCCTAAAAGTTGATGATGGAAGTGATGTTATTGATGGTGGTAAGTTGGCTGTCGGTGATATGGCTGAGGCTGCAAAAAACTCATCATCAGATAATGACGCCGCAATAGACAGTACTATTGCCGCTGCAAACGAGAAGGAGTCTAAAGGCCTAACTTCTCTAAAAAACATGGTTAAAAAGCCAAAAGTCCCTAATTTTAGTGCGTTTCGTAAGAAGTTTTTGCTAATTGGTGGCGGAGTGCTTTTGTTTGGGGTGTTTTTAGTCTGGGCAATTTGGTTTGCGCCGCATGCTACGGTTATTATTTCTGCAAAAACTACCAGTATGACGGTGAGCGATACGGTTAGTTTAAGTGAAAGTGCTGCTACGAACGCTAAATCTAATATCATCAAGTCAATTAAGAAGGAAATAGCTAAGGAAGTCAGTGTTGAATTTTCTGCTACGGGCAAGAAGAACGTTGGCGAAAAGGCCACCGGAGTGGTGGTTTTTAAGAATGTTTCCCCAGATAGTGTTACTATTGCAGCTGGTACGGTTTTAAAGAATAGTGGGTTATCTTACACTTTAAATTCTTCTGTGACTGTTCCAGGCGGCTCTTATCAGCGTAATTGTCCAGGATATATTTGCCCGGGTTCTGCTTCTGGCGTAATTACCGCTAGCGAGGGCGGAGCGCAGTATAATGCTGCCACTGGCAGTATGAGTATTTCGGTTGATGATATTTCCGCGTCCTTGCGGTCTGCTACTAGCGGTGGTACTGATAAAACGGCAACGGTCGTAACGGCTAGTGACATAGAAGCGGCAAAAAACAAGCTTAGCGAGAAGAAAGTCGAAGGCCTGAAAGAGCAGCTGATTGCTTCATTTGGTAATTCTGTGAAGACAATTACGGAAAGTTATGCTGAAAATCGCTCAGATCCTAGCTCAAGTGTAGCGGTCGACGGAGAGGCCACTGGCGCAGTGACTCTAAAATCCACAATCACTGCAAACATGCTAGCGGTTGATAAGAATGAGTTGAAGAATTTTATAGAGTCGAAGCTAAAGGACGAGATTTCTGGTAAAAAAGCCCAGAGAATTTACGACAATGGTGTTGAGAAGGCGGCATTTTCTCAATTTGCTAACGCTCGAAACACCCAAACTGTTCGCTTGACTGCCAATGGTAAAGTCGGCCCTGATATTAAAGAGGATAGCGTCAAGGATCAGGCCAAGGGTAAGAGCTACGGTGAAGTGCAGTCAGCCATTGAGTCGATTAACGGAGTTGAGGATGTTGATGTTAAGTTTTCGCCATTTTGGGTTAAATCAGTGCCAAAAGACATCAATAAAATAAATGTTGAATTTAAGATAAAAGATGTCAAGTAAGAACTTTTTGGCTCTAGACGTCGGTGAGCGACGGATTGGTTTGGCGATGGCAGACTCGCAAGTAAAAATTGCGGTACCATTTGGCTGGTTGGAGAATAGTGAAAAAATTACCCAAGAAATAACAGAATTGGTGTTGCGGCATGATATTGATGTAATTGTAGTGGGATATCCGCGCAACCAGTCTGGTGAGCCAACTAAGCAGACGGAATTTGTGGAGGATTTTGTTAAGCAGTTTGCTGACATTGAACTGGATACGGAAATTGTTTTTCAGGATGAATCGCTAACAAGTGTGCAGGCTGAACAAAGATTAGGAAATAAAATTAAGGATAAGGGTGAGATCGACGCAGAGGCTGCTAGTATAATTTTGCAGGATTTCTTGGAGGAAAAGTATGAAAATTCGTAAACGACGTGTCTGGCTATTGGTGCTATCAATTATTGTGGCAATTTTAGGCTTGAGTGCTTTGGGTGCAACTATCTGGTATAAACAAATGCTTTCTCCTTTTGATATGCACGCCCAGCAAACTGTAAGGATTAATATTAAAGAAGGTATGGGTTCTAGTGATATTGCTAAAATTCTGGAGAATCGGAAGGTTATCAAGAATTCATTAGCTTTTTCAATTTATACAAGACTCCATAACTCGGGTGGCAAATTTAAGACCGGTGTTTACTCAGTAAAGCCATCTCAGTCTGTTAGCGAAATAGTTGGTCATTTAACAAGTGGTAAGTCCGATGAGGTTGCTATAACTTTTTATCCTGGTGCGTCTTTAGATAAAAAGATAAACAATTCTGATGGCAGAGAAGTCGAATCTGTATTATTGAAAGCCGGCTTCTCAAAAGAGCAGATAAAGAAGGCCTTTGCCGCTAAATATAGTAGCTCGGTTTTTGCTGGTAAACCAGATAATGCCAGTCTTGAAGGTTATATTTATGGAGAAACGTTCTATATTTCTTTAGATGAAACTGTCGAGCAGGTCTTAAAGCGGTCGATCAATCAGTTTGAAAAAATAGTGAAAAAGTACAACCTTGAAGAGAAATTTAAGGCTCGTGGAATAACGCTGTATCAGGGAATTACGCTGGCGTCAATTATTCAGCGTGAGTCGATTGGCTGTGGTTCTGGGGCTGAGACTTGCGAGGATCAGCGGAAGATTGCTAGTGTTTTTTATAATCGTCTGAAGGCGAATATGGAACTGGGCTCGGATGTCACCTATCAATATATTGCTGATAAAAATGGCTTAGAGCGTTCGCCAAGCCTAAAATCGCCTTATAACACTCGCATGCAAAAAGGTTTGCCGCCTGGGCCTATTGCTGTGCCTAGCTTGAGTGCTCTAAATGCTGCAGCTAATCCAGCAGACTCTAGCTACCTTTACTTCCTGAGCGGTGATGATGATGTGACGTATTTTGCGAAGACAAACGAAGAACACGAGGCTAATATTAAGGCACATTGTCAGAAAAAATGTCAGATTTCTTGACAAATTTTCATCTTATAAAATTTATTGACTTTATTGTCAATGTTGTGTAAAATGGAATGTAGATCGTTTGTCTGATTTATCAATAAGGGTAAATTATGGTAAATGACCTACCAAAATTGTCGCTACGGATATAGCAAAACTAATGTAGAATATAATAATCAATTAGGTCGACAACATATCCTGTTCTATTGCGAGAAGAAAGACAATTGGGTAGTAGTATCAGTGGTGACATTGATACAAGGAGCACGATTATTCGTAACCATTTTAGAACTCTTCGGGGTAAGAAAAGTAAACTGCGATCATTCGTGGTTTACGGCGGAATATTTTTGTTAACTATATCATTTTTGGTTTACGGCAACAGTGGTAATAATGCGGTTGCTGAGAAGTCAAAAACTTTAGCATCAGCTGAAGTATCTAATGCGAGCACATCGACAACATCTGGAGTTGCCAAAGCTAAAACCGTTTCGGTGGATAAGTTGGCGGCAGCTAGTGCTGTGACTAATTTGGCAGAGACGGCAGATTTGCCTTCGGCTGGTGATTTGCGTGAATCAGAGACTTCATTAACAATTAAGAAAAACCTTTCTCAGAATGACTCTGAGGTTATCACAAAACCTGATATTGTGAAGCCTGACACCTCTGCTGCGCGTGGTATTTCTTCATATGTGACTAAAGAGGGTGACAATATAGAAACGATTGCAAAGAAATTTAAGATTTCCCCACAGACGCTTCGTTGGGCAAATAATACTACTTCAGATGCTATTGAGCCTAATAAGACACTTATTGTTCCGCTGATTGATGGTGTTGTTTATACAGTTAAGGATGGTGATACGGCGCAGTCTTTGGCTGATAAGTATAAGACTAGTGCTGAGCGGGTTGTTCTATATAACGATATTGATGATGGATCAAAATTAACAGCTGGTGCGCGCATTGTGATACCTGGAGGTGAGTTGCCAGAAAATGAAAGACCAGGCTATGTGGCGCCACGGGGTCGATCGTCGTATGGAAATAGTAGGTATGGCTCTTCGACTACCATTAGTGCTAGCCGAAGCTGGCTGACCGCATCTGTTGGCAATAGATATGCTGCGGGTAACTGTACGTGGTATGCCTATGAGCGCCGTTTGCAGCTGGGTCGTCCAATCGGTAGCTTCTGGGGTAATGCAAATACTTGGGATGATAGTGCTCGTGCAGCTGGATTTGTAGTGAATAATGTGCCGGCACCTGGTGCGATTATTCAGAACGACTGGGGTGGTGGTGGTTATGGTCACGTCGGTATCGTTGAGCGGGTAGATGGTCAGAATATCTATGTTTCAGATATGAACTATGCGGGTTATAATGTTATCTCTTCTCGCACCATTTCTATCGCCGAGGCTGGTCGCTACAAGTTTATTCATTAAAAGCTTAATCAAATATCAGATAGTACCTCATCGACTGGTGGGGTATTATCTGATATAATCGTCATATGTTTGTTGATATTGCAAGGGTTTTTATTCGAGCTGGTAAGGGTGGCAACGGAGCTGTCAGTTTTCGGCATGAGAAATATGTTGACAAGGGCGGTCCTGATGGTGGCGATGGTGGCCGTGGTGGTGATGTGGTGTTTTTGGCGACCAAAGACCTGAATACGCTGCTGAACTTTCGGTACAAGCCAGAACTAAAAGCAGAGAATGGCGGTGACGGCAGCAAGCGCAACAAGCGCGGTAAAAGTGGTTCGCCACTGGTCGTCAAAGTGCCGATGGGCACGTTGGTCAAGCGTGACGGCAAGGTGGTGGCAGATTTGACGGCAGACCAGCAACAAGCGGTTGTTGCCCGCGGCGGTGACGGTGGTTTTGGTAATGCGCACTTTACGTCCAGCACCCGCCAAGCACCAAAGATTGCTGAACTTGGTGAGGCAGGTGAAGAATTTGAGGCGGAGTTAGAACTAAAATTACTGGCTGATGTTGGTTTGGTTGGTTTTCCGAATGCTGGTAAATCGACATTTTTGAGTGTGGTTTCTAACGCTCGCCCGGAGATTGCTAATTACGAGTTTACGACGTTGACGCCAAATCTGGGCGTGGCGGATGTGGATGATGGCTCAATTTTGATCGCCGATATTCCAGGTTTGATTGAGGGCGCGTCGGAAGGCAAGGGCTTGGGCGACCAGTTCCTGCGCCACGTTGAGCGGACGGCCGTATTGCTGCACATGATTGACGCGTATAGTGATGACCCGGCAGAGAAATACCAGACCATTCGCCGTGAGCTGGAAAAATATTCTGAAGAATTGGCGGCGCGTCCAGAAATCATTGCCTTGACGAAGTGTGAAGGGCTGGATGATGAGATTATTGCCATGCAATCGACGGCGCTACAAAACGTAGCGAACGGTTCGCCAGTGGTGGCGATTTCCTCGCAAACACATGCTGGCGTGACCGAACTGCTACGCCTACTGCGTCGTGAAGTTACTGAATATCGGGCACGTGAGGCGGAGATAGTTGAGGAAGAGGGCGATGATCTACCGGTAATCGCGCTGGATGCACAAGCAGCGTCTGATGCCTGGACAGTAGAGCGGGTGGTCGGTGCCGAACCTGAAAATGTAGATGATGAAGATGCTGTTAGTTTCATCATCCACGGAGCTAAAATTGAAAAGTTTGCTCGCCGTACTAATTTTGATCAGTTTGAAAGCGTCAATCGTTTACGCGATATCATGCGAAAAATGGGCATCACTCACGAACTCATTCGTCAGGGTGCAGTGGGTGAGACTGTGGTGCAGATTGGCGAATCGATGCCGTTTACGCTGGTTGAGCAATAGGTTTGCTATACTATAACCATGGCGCAAACATTTTTCTTCTATGACCTAGAAACCAGCGGATTAAATCCGCGGCAAGACCGCATCATGCAGTTTGCTGGGCAGCGGACGGACATGAA
>CAMUPZ010000024.1 GCA_947095985.1 uncultured Candidatus Saccharibacteria bacterium
ACCTGCAACCTTTGGTACCGGAAACCAACGCTCTATCCAGTTGAGCTAACGGGGCGTGTGTCTTGTTAATGCAATAAAATGGTACACCCGGCAAGATTCGAACTTGCGACCCCTTGGTTCGAAGCCAAGTACTCTAATCCGCTGAGCTACGGGTGCGTACAGAGGTATTATAGCATAGATGGCGACCGAGTAAAATGATATAATATACATATGGATGTTATGACGAACGTACCATTGAAGCAGTATACGACTATGAAATTAGGTGGTGAAACACGCTATATGGTGGCTGTAAATTCTGCCAGAGATGTTGTAACTTCATATCGGAATGCCCGAAAGGAAAATCTGCCTGTCTTTGTGCTGGGTGGCGGCAGTAATGTTATTACACGTGACGAAACATTTGAGGGAATCGTTCTGTTGAATAAAATCAAAGGGTTTGAAGTTATTGCTGATAATGACAATACGACAGATATCAAGATTGGTGCGGGCGAAGTTTGGGATGAAGTTGTTGAACGGGCTGTTGGTCTGGGGCTTCAGGGGATTGAGGCTATGTCGGGAATTCCGGGAACGGCTGGAGCTGCGCCGGTCCAGAACGTTGGAGCTTATGGTCAAGAGATTGCCGATACTTTAGTTAGTTTAGAGGCATACGATTCGAAAACTGATTCAATTGTGACGATTTCTGCTGATGAATGTGATTTCTCTTATCGCAATAGTATTTTTCGTGATAGTCAAAAGGGTCGTTACTGTATTTTAAATATTACTCTAAGATTAAATAAAGCAGAACCAAGGCCGCCATATTATGCCTCGCTACAAAAATATATTGAAGATAATGATATTCGTGAAGTTAATTTGTCGGTAATTCGTGTGGCGGTGCTTAATATTCGCTCGGAAAAATTGCCAGATCCGGCTGAGATACCTAGCGCAGGCTCTTTTTTCAAGAACGCTTTGATCGAAAAATGGCAATTGGAGCAACTGCAAAAAGAGTATAGTGATGTGCCAAATTATGCTATGTCTGACGGAAGATATAAAGTGCCAACGGGCTGGCTGATTGACAAGGCTGGCCTGAAAGGTTTTACTAGTCATGGCATGAGGGTTTATGAAAAAAATGCTTTAGTGCTGGTCAATGAGTCGGCAACGGGCTATGGCGATTTGGCGGCAATTCGTGAGCAAATTATTCAAACAGTTTATGATAAATTTGGTATAAAAATTGAACAAGAACCGCTGGAACTTTCTTTGTAATAAGCATAGGCTTTTTTGTAAAACTGCGCTACAATATTGAATATGAATCGTAGGATGGGTGGTTATACGTTAATCGAGTTGGCGGTAATTATTGTAGTTGTGTCAATTTTAGCGGGTATCACCCTTGTTGGTGGTGAAAGATTTTCAAATCTCACTAAAAGAGAAAAACAGCGAGCTAATATTTCCGAGCTATCACTAAGGCTGGAGAGGTATTATAAATATAATAATACAAGCGGCATCGGGCATGAATATCCGTCGTGTGGTGATTTAATCAGGAATTTTTCGTCAATTGTAGGATCCGATTCTTTGAAAAAGGAAATGATAAAGTGTAGCCGTAGCGACTGGGCTGGCGGAAGTAACGGTGAAATATTATATGAAGCCTCAAATATTGATGGACATAACTGTACTAAGCCAGTATCTGGCGCGCCATCTGATATAGTTGCAGCAACTTGCGTCAGGCATAGTATCACGTATAAAGATTTGTCCACTGGGGCAGAAAAAAAGGTGGATAGTATATGGCGCGACTAGTAAATAAAAGCGAGGGCTTTACGATAGTTGAAGTGGCAGTGACGCTGGTTGTTATTGGTATTTTTATGGTTGTCATATTAAGCATGCAAGCTCAGGTCAGTACAATTTCAGTATTGAGCGCGCAGCAAACTAAGGCAAGTTTTCTGGCCTACAATAATATGCGTCGTTACGCGAACGACTCTCCGCCGTCATGGTTTAAGTGTAACACTGGTTCATCTGGTACTAGATATAAAGTGATGGAAATAACGGAGAGTATTGATGGTTTGCCAGGTATGGTGAGGCAGGAGGTGTATGCTTCGGCGCCGTATGGGTGTAAGGATGCTAGTAGTGGTGGCGGCAAGTCTAGCCTAGGTATGCCGGTTAAAGTAGAGTCAATAGTAGAATATGGATTGCCGTCTTCTGGGTCTGGCAGTGGAAGAAAGGTAACGCATGCAACATATGCAGCATTCTAAAGAAAATGGATTCACAATAACCGAATTAGTATTAGTGATGGTAATTATTGCTATGGTCGTCGGTGTCTTTGGTCAGATGTTGGTGTCGTCAAATCAAAGCGCTTCCATTAGTAGAGCTAGAGTTGATATTAATCGCAATCTTCATAATTCTATGGATGCAATTGAAACTGATGTACGGCAGGCGGTGCGATTTAAAGCCAGTGGCTATGACGGCTATGATACGTTCGCTGTAGATAGGAGTTTTTCTGGAGCTGGTCATAGCTGGAGCTACATGAATACACCATACGTCAACGGGACGAATAGGGTCTTGATATTGCTACAATATGCGACTACTATGGGGCATGGTGCAGACTCAAGGCAGATTGTTTATCTAAGAACTCCAGGCGGCGACTGTGCGGCTAAGAGGACTCAGCAGCCTAAGTATAAAAAAATAATAATATATTTCTTAAATAACGGAGAATTACATAGGCGTACTATCTATAATGACATGATTGACCCGTATGGACATCCATATTCGGGTTCTGCTGGTAATTATTTCTGTATGAATAATGCAGAGGCTAATAAGTTTAAAGACCGAGCCATGAAGGTCCATCAAGATTCAATTTTAGCAACCGGTGTTTCTGAATTCGAAGTTGAGTATTACGAGGGGAAAACGAAAATCCCTGATCAATATGATGCAGTTAAAAGCTACCCAGGGATACTTGATTCTGCTGATAATGTAGTAGTTACTTTAAAATTACAGTCGCCAAGTAAGCAGATTTCTGAATCACAAACATTAACTATACGAAAGATTAATAACTTATGATGCGAAAAAAAGACGGCTACTCCTTGGTGTTAATCGTGCTTATGAGCACCTTTATATTAGTGGTTTTGGCGGGCGCTATGAGAGTTGTGACGCAGTCATATATCTACTCGCAGGAGGAATATTATTATAAATTAGCCCAAGAAGCTGGTGAGGCGGGTACAGCATATGCCAACGCCTGTCTGGATGCTAATAATGCAGAGCAATCGTGGACTCCAGCTGCCGGCAGTGCAGGCCCGCTTCGCCCGGAAACTGACTGTTTGGGGGCGGTAAAGTTTAGTGGGAATAAATATGTATTTGAAAATGGTAAATTGCGAACAAATTTTGAGGTTGGCAAACTAGAGGCTTCGACTAAAGCGTCAGCACTGTCAGCCGCTACTGCTCAGATTTCCGCTATTGGTAGAACTGAAGTGATGAGCGGTAGCAGAGTAATAAAAACCTATACAGTTATTGTCAAAAAGTCTGTGACCTGGCCGGCTGACATCGACGCAACGCGCACAGTGAGTGGCACTAACCGCACCTGCGCCATCTTGTCAAACAACGTATGGTGTTGGGGTAGTAATAATATGGGTCAATTAGGGGATGGAACTACTGTCAACTCCAATATTCCAGTAAAAGTTCGCTCTGTTGGTGACATGAAGTACGGAAAGATTATTGATATTTTTACAGCACAGCACCACAGCTGCGTTTTAACCCAGCTGGGTAGTAGTAAAAAAGTATATTGTTGGGGTGATAATAGGTCTGGGCAACTGGGCAATAGTGATTTTGGGAGTAGCTATTCTGCGGTACCGATTGAGATTAAAGTTGTTGGCTCGGCTGCAATCTCGGATTTTTCTGGAAATAAAATTAGCGCAATTGGAGGGACAGGTGATACTTCGTGTGCTATTGCCTCGGGGAAGGTGTACTGTTGGGGTGGAAATGACAGAGGGCAATTGGGATACGGTAGTCCGGGTAGTCCTGGCTATAGCGCAGCACCAGCGATGATTAATTCGGGCGGACACAACAGGATTCCTAATAACTATTCCGCCACTAAGTTGTCGACCGGTGGATCACGCTCGCGGACTATGTGTGTTATAACTACCGAAAAAAGGGCTTACTGCTGGGGGCAGGCTAGGTTTGGACAACTGGGTGTTGGTCCAATAGCTAGCGATAATTATAGTCTAGCTACTCGAGTTAAGGGGTTGGAAGATGTGATTGATATATCTCAGGATGGATATTGGTGGACAAAAGATCCTGATTACGTAACTCACACCTGCGCTATCGCCAATGCAGGCAGGGTGTATTGCTGGGGCGGTGCTGGTCTTGGGCAATCTGGATCTCCAGGGAGTGGCACTCCTAGAAAGCATCTTCAGCCGGAGGAAGTCCATGGTTTACCTGGAACGGCTCTGCAAGTTGAGGTTGGTATTTCTCATTCTTGCGCCTTAATGAATAATGGCGGGAAAAGGGAAGTGTATTGCTGGGGAAATAATGAGATGGGGCAATTGGGGGCGAACAAGGAATATAATAATCCCCCCAGCGGAATTAGATGGACATATAAACCTATTAAAATTGAGGACGGATTGCCTGCAGGAGAGAGGATTGTTAGAATGTCGGCTGGAGCGAACCGCGGTTGTGCGATTATGACAAATAAACGGTCTTATTGCTGGGGATTGAATGATAATGGGCAGATTGGTGACGGAACCAATATAAACAGGATTAGTCCGACAGAGTCATTATTCCTTCGTCCGGTCCAAAATCGATACGTATATTAAAAATGCTTGCGCTTTTAAATACGTTGTAGTATTATCAAATTACAAATCAAACTAACACAATTTAGGGGGCACATTATCGTGACTACAAAGAATATTAAAAATCAAGGTTTTACGCTCGTTGAGCTTTTGATTGTTATCGTGATTATCGCGATTTTGACAGTTGTTTCTTTGGTTGCATACAACGGTTTGCAGAATCAGGCAAAGACATCAGCTGCTAAATCAACAGTTGACTCAGTGGCTAAGAAGGCTGAACTATATAACACTGAAGAGGGTAAGTATCCAGAGGATGTCGCAAAATTAACTACCGCAGACACAAAGAAGTCTTACTACATTGCTCCAGCCAATGTTACTGAATTAGGTTCTGGTACTTTTGGTTCAACCACTCCAACTACAACAGTTAAATACACTAAGTGTGGTACCGGTGACCCAACAGGCGCGAAGATTGAATACTACGACTACAGTAAGAATACTGTTGAAACTCGCATAGTTGGTACTGGCTGTTAATTAGCTCTGTATCAATAAAAAACTCCGGTCATAGTGCCGGAGTTTTATTATGTTTCAGGAATTAAATAGCGCTTAATGTTTGACAGAAATGTTTGACTTCTTGGCGGAGTTTGACCAGTCTCTCTTCGCTGTCACGATGATTGATTGCCAGTTTCATCCATTCGGCTATTTTTTCCATATCCGCCTCTTTGGCCCCGCGTGTGGTAACGGCAGGAGTTCCTAGGCGAATGCCGCTTGGTCGAAAGCGTGTCAAACTGTCATTTGGTATAGCGTTGGCATTTAGGGTTAGGCCTATCTTATCCATAGCAATTTCTGCCTCCTTACCGTCAATTCCAAAACTATTGTAAATATCTGCCAAAATAAGATGGTTGCTAGTACCTCCGGTAACCAGTTTAAAATCTCGTTTTTGCAGCTCTTCTGCTAGCTTTTTTGCGTTCTTAACAATTTGCTCAGCGTAATCTTTGAATTCTGGCTGCAGCGCCTCGCCAAACGCGATAGCTTTAGCGGCGATGGTGTGCATGTGTGGGCCGCCTTGGGTGCCGGGGAATACGGCTCTATCAATCAATGTCGGTAGATTCTCGAGAGTTTTTTCTGGCTTTTTCAGTGGGTTACCGACAACGCCACGGCTGAGGATTAAACCGCCACGCGGACCGCGTAAGGTTTTATGTGTGGTGGTGGTAATAACATGAAAGCCGTAGTCGAATGGATTTTTAGCAACGCCACCGACAATCAATCCGGCAATGTGACTCATATCCGCCATCAGCATGGCGCCAATCTCATTGCCAATTTCGGCGAATTTTTCATAGTCTAATTCTCGGGGGTATGCTGAAAAGCCAGCCAAGATAATTTTTGGTTTATGCCTTAACGCTAATTGCCGAATCTCTTCATAATCAATTTCACCAGTTTCTACATCCTTAATGCCGTAGCGAATGAAATTATACTCGCGCGCACTACGAGTTACTGACGCGCCGTGCGTCAAGTGTCCGCCATGTGCCAAGTCCATCGCCAGAATGGTGTCGCCTGGCTCGCACCACGCGTAATAGACGGCTTCGTTGGCCTGGGCTCCAGAATGTGGCTGAACATTAGCGTGATCAGCTCCGAATAATTGCTTGGCGCGGTCGATTGCAATTTGTTCAATTTGGTCAGTGTTTTCTTGTCCACCGTAATAGCGGCGTCCAGGATAGCCCTCAGAGTATTTGTTGGTAAAAACGCTACCTAGCGCTTTCAGAACGTCTGATGACACATAATTTTCACTAGGAATTAATTCCAAACCGTCTGTTTGGCGGATTTTTTCTGCTTTTATAAGTTGCTCAATTTGCTTATCTTTCATGTATGTGCCTCCAATAATATCCATTATATCATTGCCTGTATATATCATTAGTGATATAATCTACGCATGATAAAAGATAAGTATCTTCAAAAAATCGGCAATTTAATTGCTGAAAATCGCCAAAAGCAAGGGTTAACGCAGACGCAGTTGGCTGAAGCAATTGGTACATCTCAGAGTGCTATTAATCGTATTGAAAACGGTGGTCAGAATATTAGTATTGAGATGATTGCTCGTATTAGTGAAGTACTTAATAATAATATTGTTACTGTAAATCATTCTGGAAAAATGAATTTTAGAGTGTCTGGCGGCAAAAAACTGTCTGGTGAGATACGGGTTAAGACGAGCAAGAATGCTGCAGTGGGACTACTTTGTGCCAGCTTGCTAAATAAGGGTAAGACCACCCTCAGAAAGGTGGCGCGAATTGAGGAAGTTAATCGGATTATTGAGGTTCTAAATTCAATTGGCGTTAAAACTCGCTGGTTGAACGGTAGTGATTTGGAGATTGTTCCCCCTGCTAGGCTAAAGCTGGAGGATATGGATATCGCCGCTGCTAAGCGTACGCGTACGGTGATTATGTTCCTGGGTCCGCTACTTTACCAATACGAGGACTTTAAGCTGCCATTTGCGGGCGGTTGTAACTTGGGTAAGCGCACAGTAGAGCCTCACTTGAGCGGGTTAAGGCATTTTGGCATGAGCGTAACGGCAGAAACTGATTATTATCATGCAAAAACCAATGTCCATTCTGGCAATCGGACGATTCTTTTAACGGAGCGTGGCGATACAGTAACTGAAAATATTATTATGGCGGCAGCGCTTTCTCCAGATACGACTATCATTCGCAATGCTAGCCCAAATTACATGGTTCAGGATGTTTGCTTCTTCTTAAAGAAGCTAGGTGTAAAAATAGAGGGAATTGGCACGACGACTCTAAAAATTACAGGACGTAAACGAATTAGCAAGAACTTGGATTATTATCCAAGTGAAGATCCAATTGAGGCGATGAGTTTTATTGCGGCTGGCGTGGTGACAGATTCAGAAATTATTATTCGTCGTGCGCCAATTGAGTTTTTGGAAATTGAGTTAGCTACGTTAGCAGAGATGGGTCTTAAATTTGAGCTGAGCGAGGAATATCTGGCCGACAATGGGCAGACTCGTTTGGTGGATATTATGCTGCATCGCTCCAAGCTCCAGGCCGCCAAAGACAAGCTACACGCTTTGCCGTTTCCTGGAATTAATATGGATAATCTGCCGTTTCTGGGGCTTATTGCAACGGTTGCTAAAGGCCGTACGCTAGTGCACGATTGGAGCTATGAAAACCGAGCAATTTATTTCACCGAGCTTAGCAAGTTGAACGCGCAAATTGAGCTAGTCGATCCGCACCGTGTTTATATTACCGGCCCAACAAAATGGAAGTCTGCTGATGTTGTTGCTCCACCAGCGCTTCGTCCGTCTGTTGTTATATTGCTTGCGATGCTGGCGGCGCCAGGCGTATCTATTCTAAGGGACGTGTATTCAATTAACCGTGGCTACGAAGAACTGGCTGCTCGCTTAAATTCTTTGGGCGCTGAAATTGAAGTAGTTATTGAATAACAATTCGCTTAACAGAGGGCTCTTTTTTAGGCTGAGCTTGTGCTTTGGGAAATATAAATTTTAGATAATCCTTCATCATCCTGGCGCCAGAAATTATTGGTAAGTAATTATTTAACTGGTGACGTATATGTTTTTCCAGCAGCTGATCATTTTTCACTATGGCTGCAGCTTTATGCATATTAACGTATAGCGATGAGACTTCAGACTCATAATTTTTACCAGACACTTCCAGGCAGGCGATTGGTTGAATATCTGCTACGCCACCATCGTTCGTGGAAATAAGTATTTTTAGGTTAGCGATGTCTTTTTCCCATGATGTCCCACAGGCCTCTAGCCCAACAATAGGTATATTTATGGCGATGTCAGATCCGATTGCTAAGGCTCGTCCTAATTCTTCATCGTAATCTTGGATATAATGGACCCGCTCACGCAGAACTGGATCTTGATCGATTAACTTTAGGACCTCTAATAGTTTTTGGTACATAGTCACGTCGCCCTGGTGGACTTTCCCTGTCAGTATATAATGTGCGTTGTGATTGATGAGAATTTGCCTTAGTGCGTCGGGGTTTTCGAATGGCATGTAGGGGCGTTTATAATTGGCGAATCGTCGCTTAAAGTCAAATAATATTGCATTTTCTGGGATCTGGATGGATTTGTTGTATTGATCCTGGCGTTTTAATAAAACTCGATTGAGCTCTTTACGTCCCAGCTTTTTTAGATATCTTATATCGGCACTGTGAATGAGATTCAGTCTCTGAGAAAAATCATCTGTAGGTAGGCCAAATTTATCTATGATATTGTTATTATGATATGTCTGAAGAATTTCTGGTAGCGTCCATGTTTCCAGGTCGATGCCATTGGTGATGGCGTGAAATTTGACCTTGTCGTTGTTGCGGTCGCGGAAATTTGCCACGCGGGCGTGTAGTTTACTGACGCCATTTTTGGCTTCGGTCAGCTCAATTGCCAGCAAGTTCGGCCGCAGACGGTCGTTACGAAATTGCTCCATTAGCCAGCAGCGCACGGCGTTGCTTTTGAGATTTGGCAGCACTAATTTTTCAAATTGCGAGCGGTGAAATTCTGGTTCAGCGGCCTGGAGCAGGGTGTGGTTGGTGTAGAGCGTGTGTTTGCGTACGTAAACGATTGCTTCGTACAAATTCATACCGTTGGCACATAGTTCGTCCAGTCGCGCCAGTGCTGCAAAGATTGTTGCGGTTTCGTTGAGTTGGATGACGGCTGGCTTGATGCCGAGTAGCTTCAGGGCTTTATAGCCGCCAAACCCGAGCGCGACTTCTTGGTATAGCCGGTGATCGCCCGAGCCTTCACCTTCGTACAATTGTCCAAAATTTGGCTCTGAGATGGTGACAAACTGCGTTGAGCCGAGTACCTTTTTGAAAATACTCAAACTGGCATCAGGAAACCCACGTGAACTGATGGACACGTCGTCAATGTACTCAAAACCATAGTCTTGTGGTGAGACAGCTTCTGAAAATTCTTCCTGCTCGAGGTTGGTAATTTTTTGGTGCGATTCACTGCGATAAAATGGCGTGACTACTACGAAGGGCACGTCTAATTTTTCTGCTACTCGCCGCGTGTCCGCCGCCAGCACGCCCAAACCACCACCACCTTTGATGCCATTGGCTTTGTCGTAAATTTCCATCGTCCAGTAGATATACGGTCTGGAGCTAGACAGCTGATGCGTCAAGCTACTACGTTCAATGATGTCATAAAATTCAGAGGCATCTTCGATGTCTTGTAGTTGGTATTTTGGTTTTTCTGTGTAAAAATATGGATCCATGATGCCCTTTATGGATGGGAATTATCTTAAAATTGGTGCGGGTGCGGAGAATCGAACTCCGATCTCAAGTTTGGAAAACTTGCATACTAACCGCTGTACTACACCCGCAAGCTTGTATGATTATAGCAGAAAGATGCTATAATGTGAATACGCCCTGATAGCTCAGCTGGATAGAGCAGAGGACTTCTAAGCCTAAGGTCGTAGGTTCGAATCCTACTCGGGGCGCCATTTCATATAACAATAGGGGGTATATGGACGCAAATTGGAAACCGCAGATGACGCGGGAAATGATGATGAGATTATCTGGTCCCAGGAATGGGTCGATTGATGGACCTAAAGCGTATGGCTTGACGGAGCGGAGCTTAAAAGTTAATCGCCGCCAAACGATTTCGGAGCGGCAATATGTCAACAGCTACCGAACCTCTATGGTGGCTAATAGTTCGGCTGGAGCAAGACGGGTTGGTGCAGAAATAGGGGCGACATCTGGAGTCGGCGCGAATAACAGTAGTCCAAGTCTAGCTGGCGGAAATCGTCAGATTAATAGTACTGCTTTGGGAAGGGGTGGCGGCGGATCTTTGGCAAATTCTCGCCAATCATTTAACGCGGCAAGTTCTCAGACAGTTTTTCGTGAGCCGCCTTCTCGTGGGTATAATCCATTTAGCTAAATAAAAAATCCTCACTTCGTGTGAGGCTATTTTTTGGAGGGCCAGGAGGGGCTCGAACCCTCGACACCCTGCTTAAGAGGCAGGTGCTCTAACCAGCTGAGCTACTGGC
>CAMUPZ010000025.1 GCA_947095985.1 uncultured Candidatus Saccharibacteria bacterium
GTAGGTATTCTTTTTTCCATATATCCTCCCATTGATAATATGTAAAAGTTGATAAATTTCCAATATTATACATATTTTTTGCTGTAAAGTAAAATCAATTGACAAAGTGATAATGTTTATGACAAAATTAAACCATCTAACGTAAAAAGAAAAAGGAGAATCTGGTGAATAAACAGAAATTGGTGATTATCGGTGGTGGCGGAATGGTTGGTGCGACGACGGCATATGCTTGTGCGTTGCGCAGTGTGATTGAAGAAATTGTATTGATCGACCGCAATGCGGATTTGGCGTGGGGTCAAGCGGCGGATATCAACGATGCTATGGGGCTTGACCGCAACGTGGTGGTGCGCACGGGCGACTATGCTGATATCAATGATGACGACATCGTAGTCATCACCGCCGGCTCGCCACAGCTGCCAGGTCAGACACGGCTGGAGCTGGTCGGTGTTAATGCCAGTATCATGCGCGACATCGTCAAAAACATCATGGCTGGTGGCGCCAAGCCGTATTTGGTGGTCGTCAGTAACCCAGTTGATGTCTTGACGTATGTGGCGCTGAAAGAGTCGGGACTGCCAAAAACCCGAGTGTTTGGTACGGGAACGACACTGGACACCTCGCGACTGAAATCATACTTGGCAGATGCGTTGAATGTCGACAGTAAAGCAGTCGACGCGTACATCTTGGGCGAGCATGGCGATTCTTCGTTTTCGACCATTGAGACCGCGCAGGTTGGTGAGGTGCCCATTCGAGAATATCCGGGCTTTACCGAGGAGATGATTGAGGGTATTGAGCAGAAAATCCGTGACCGCGCCTACCGGGTGATTGAGACGAAGAAATCGACGTATTTTGCCATTGGCTTTGTCGTCTCTAAAATCGTTTCAGCCTTGCGTCAGTCAACGCGCACGGTCTATCCAGTTTGTTCGCTGGCTGAGGGTGAATATGGACTGGACAATGTCGTACTGGGCTTGCCATCGACCATCTGCTGCGACGGCGTGAAAATTTTGACAGGCTATCCACTAACCGAGCGCGAAAAGGAGTCTCTCAATAATTCCGCTGCGATCATCGGCGAGATGATTGCCCATCTTGATAAAGCCCAGGAAAATTGATATAATCGCCTAGTTAATAATAATTTGTCTCGAGAACTCGGTTGTTCATACGGTAGAATGATTAGAGGTTACGAGATTGCACATAAGGAGGAGCTATGGCTCAAGATACTGGGATTAAAATCCGCATCCGTCTGAAGGCGTACGACCACAAGGTCATCGACCAATCAGCAAAACAAATCATCGACACTGCGATTCGCACCGGCGCGAATGTTGCTGGCCCAGTGCCACTACCAACTCGTCGCAGCACCTACACCGTGGTAAAAAGCCCACACGTATATAAAATGGGTGGTGAGACCTACGAGCGCCGCGTTCACAAGCGGTTGATCGACATCACCAACGCCACGCCAAAGACCATCGACAGTCTGCAGAACTTGAACTTGCCAGCTGGAGTTGACGCTGAAATTCGTATGTAATTTTACTATGTCAGAAATTTCCGCCTCTTGAACGGGGCGGATTTTTTATGTTATAATTTCATCAAGCTTATGACAAAACAAAAATCTCGCACCTACGCCCGCAACCGCTCAAAGTCCAGCGCCTTATTCAGCCGCAAAGGACGCGAGCGAATTTATGAAAACGACGGTACGTTTTTCTTGAAACTGGTGATATTTGTCATCCTCAGCGCACTGTGGCTACGTCTCAAAAACCCCATTGAACTGGGCACTTTTACGGTGCAGGCGGTACCAGTTGGTTTGTTCGTTGCACTACTCCTTGTTCTCAAAATTGAACAGTATCAATTTAACCGCAAAATTTGGTACGTTACCCTCATTTTGATGGCAATTTTGACCTCATTTACACCAGTGGGCGTGATGATTTAGCTTATGCTGTACTATTTTGGGTTTTGATGATATATTAATTACTAAAGGAGTGTGGCAATGGATCAGGATGCTTTATCTAAATTTATCAATGACATTATAGACGCTAAGAACTTTAAGACTCTTGACAGTGACGTCAGGCGGCAATTAGAGCAAGATCTGAAGAATAGGCTACTTGATCAGATTGATAGGGCTGTGCTTAGGGCTTTGCCTGAAAATAAAATTGACGGTTTTAATGACTTATTGGATCGCAATGCTAGTCAGCAGGAAGTTCAGCAATATATAGCAAATAGCGGCGTTGATACGAAAAAGATAACGCTTGAGACAATGCTGCGTTTTAGGTCTTTGTATCTTGGAGTTAAATAGAAAATATGTCAATTGATACTAATAGGTCAGAATTGCCGGCAGAGATTCCAACAACTTATCACTATAAAGACCCTATGCTAAGTGGCGCGCAGCCAAAACCTCATGACAAACCCTTGGTTGTAGCGGTTGTTGACCAGACGCATGATGTAGAAGCGGCGGCTAAAGACTATGCGGAAGCTCGTCTAAGAGAAGAGTCTGAGGCTGCCAGGGAAGCTGGCCGAATAAAGGGCTTTCGGCATAGGATATGGAGAGGTGAGAACGGCATTGCTACTAAGTACTATTTCAATAAGTACTTTGAAGAAGCTAAGCGGCGTGCTGAAGAAGAAGGACTAACTGCACTATACACGGATAATGTTGAGTTGTGTAACGCTGCTATGGAGGCGACTATTGCGCACTTTACTTCCGAGTATGAAGAATCTATACATGAGGCTGCTGGAGAGCGTCGACAAGAGCTGGCTGGAGACTCGCCGTTTGGCTTAGCAGTGAAGAAGCTGATTGAAAATTATGTCAAAGGTGACAGTAAAGACTGGAGTGAGGAGGCTTTTAGGGAAGCGCAGTCCAGGATAGTGCGTCAATTAAATCAATATGGTGATGGTGACGATCTCATCGGCGAAGGTAAAGTCAGAATAGATAATATTTGGCAAATTGCCCAAGCGGTCAAAGAAAGTGTTGATCATGGTGAAAGTCTTGATAATGTATTGCAAGGTATGAAGATTTATACTGGCGAATCTCGTTCTGGGGTTCGTACCGAAGCTCATCAAAGTAAATTCGATAAAAATACTGAACGGCTACAAAAATCAAAAATAGGTTCGCTTGTTGGTCCTGAGACGATAAGCTTGGGTGCGGCGATTGCTCTTGGTATATTCCGAGTTGGGCGGGGGTCGCTAGCGCGAGCTATTGGCGCGACTGGCGTGCCTGGGCTACTCGGTGGCGTGTTTGCTGCTATGCGTGAAAATAAACGGCTTAAAGAAGAGCGTGCCATACATGCGCGGGAAGTCGCTCAGGGTCGGGAGTTTGAAGACGAAGGTCGACGTGCAGAAATTGAAAAAACTCGCTATGAAACAATTGCCGCAAAGGAGCTGATTGGCTCGCTAGAAGAGTTTATTGATAAAGAAGACCTGTCTCCAGAGGAACTACAGCAGTGTTATGAGTCGATTGTTAATGCTACGTCCAGGATCTATGCCTCAGACAAATTACAGGCGGACTTTATTTCATATTCAAGCGTGACGGAAGTCGAGTCGGAGAGACTTGAATTAGATGTAGCAATAGCCAGAGCAAAAGTGAAGCTGAAAGGTAGGCTGGGAGATTTGCCAGAGGCGCTTGTTGCAGATTTGGGCATTGATAAAGACGGCACTGTAGATGATGCAATATATAAATCTACAGATGTACTTTATTCTCTGATGGATGATAGAAGCAAAAAAGATGAGGCCTTTAAGAAGCTAAAGAGGCGACGCGTAGCAATGGCAGCAGCAACGGGGGTTGTGACTGGCTTTACGATTGGACTGGCTTCACAGGAGGCTTTGGCATTCTTTGATTCCGGATACGACGGCCTGCTTGAAAATGCCCTTACGGGCGAAGGCGGGGGCGATAGACAAACTTTGCTAGCAGGTATATTTCATGGCGAGAGTTATAGTTCTGAGACTATCGTTAGTGCTGGAGATTATACTTCATACGACGTAGGCGGTAGCCAAGGAAGTATCAATTTACCAGATAATTATCAATTGGCATACAACCCTGACGGAACAGCAAATATCATTGATCCAAACGGTAGTATTTTTGCTGAGAATATTTCGTTTGAGGCTGACGGCTCTTTATCTCAAGCCTCGCAGGAACTGCTGCAGGAAAAGGGCGCTGTCGTAGAAGATTTTTCTGCAGTAGTAAGCAGTCAAGAGTCTATTGTGCAAGATTTGAGTGTTGATGAATATTTAGGCCACCATCAATCTGAACTGACGAATATTACTCGAGATTTTTGGTATGACAATGATACTGCCAGCGTGTCTGATGATAATGAACTGGGACTTCACTGGGGAAGTCAAGGTGATGATGGCTCTATTCGGCTATCGATTTCTAATATGACGGATTATGGATCTTATCATGGGCTTGATAGCACTTCATGGTCTGATGAAGCTCAGGGTGGAACACTGAAATTTGCCGTGTCCGCCTCAATAGACACCCAAGACAGAGTATTCATGGTTGATATCGCCCCAGATGGAAGTATAGATATACCATCCGATAGTCCAGTGGCAAATCTTTTTTCCGTTGATGAATATGGTCAAGTAGAATTTAACGGTGCATACGGCGAAGTTGTTGCAATTCAAGACGTGGACGCGGACGGAATAACCCATGCGGCTCCACTGGCGACTATGGAGGGTAATAACTCTATCTCAACCATCTCAACTACAGTCGAAGTCTTGACAGATAAGAATGTCCCCAATTTCCAAATAACACCTCCGCCGATAGAGACGATAGTTAATGCGACTCAGGCTGTAGAGGGCTTTGGTGGGCCGGCGGTGGTGTTGAGGAGACCACTGGAAAATATAGCAAGAAGGCGACCTGGTTATTATAATCGATACCAATACCGCAACGGATACGAAGAACAGCGCGAATCTCAGCTTGGGGATATTTCTCCAAGGCTAATAAGGGATAGTAATGCCAACTTGGAGCTAGGCGAAGAGACGGCACGATACAAACAGTGGCTGACGGATACTAGAGGGTCTGACTATGTTAGTCAAATTGAACGGGGAGTTAACAATTCTACGGAGTTACAACAGGCCCCAGGGGATATTGATTTTGTTGCGACAATACCTGTGGCTGCTGTCAGCGAATCGGAGAATATCTACAATACCCTAAGACTCTTCGCTCAACAAGACAATGCTGACATTGAGAAGTCTCTGATTCTATTAAACGTAAACTGGCTAGACGAGGCAAGATCTGATCCAGAAAAGGCTGCGAATATACTCAGGACTATGGCTGAAATTGATCGAGCACGTAAAGACTTTCCTCATTTGAGGATTGCTACTATTGAGCGTGAGTACAACCGAGAATCCGTAGAAAGAACCGGCGGAGTAATTGGTTACGTAGCCCAGGATCTACAGAGTGCGACATTACTGTGGCTGCAGCAACAAATTGAGAATGGAAAAAGATCCCCTTCTCAAGACGCTGTCATGCAGCGATATGATGCTGATATCAGAGGAATGTCTAAGCATGCGTGGCGAGATATCAGACGTGCTTACTCTAAATACCCAGAGACGGATATATTTAAGGGGGTAACGAGGTTCGGCACTGATCAGTATGAAAAATATCCAGGTTTTGGTGTTACGGCGGAAGTGGTAACTACTATAGATATGCTGGGCGCCCGAGACGGCTATATAGGTACGGGTGGCGCAAATTTTGGAGTAAGAGCTTCTTCATTGGCTGCTATCAACGGAGTTGGCGATGTAAGCAGTTATTCGGGAGCTGGTTCAGATGATACTGGCATAGGAGAGCGTATGTATAGAGTCCGAGGACAGTCTGACGGTCGGGTGGTTGGACGACTCGTTGCTGGCTCAACTGTCGACACTGATGCTCAGCGGATTATCACTGCATACATGAATGGAAGACAATGGCAAAGCGTCTGGAATATAGATGGCCAGCCTGGCAGTTTTTCTGATGGTTCAGGTGCCTATATTCCACGTACAGCGGGTCAATCAAGCCGTCAAAAGAGAAACGAAAAACTATCAAATAAATCATTGAAAATCTTTGAGCTAAATATGAGCGCTGCCCTGTCATATGCAAGTCCAGAGCATCGCGCAAGAGCTTTGTCGCTGGTATTTAAAAATACTCCTGGTGCATATACATTAGAAGATACCGACGATGGCAAGGTTAAATTCGAATTGACAAAAGCCGGGCGTCAATATGTCAAGAGATACTTAAGAGGAGGTAAAAGAAATGGGCCGCCTTATGATTTACCTTTTGGAACGAGAAAGCGTAAACAATTATACGGCGGGCAATATGAGGATAGCCGCGGACATAGACATAGTAGTGGTGCTCTAATGTCAGCTTAAATTGGTTTTATTCGTTAAAGTTCATTGATTAGAATAATAAAGGAGGGCAAATTTATGAACAGAGAAGAATTATTGGCATTAAGAGAGCAGGTTGTTGGTAGTGTAAAATCTCTAGCGATAGGAGCAAATGTTCCAGCTGAGGATAAGTTGCCTATAATACTAGAGCTAGCTCGCGGAGGCGACTCGGGATTATTGAAAGAGGCGTTCAAGGTTGCAGGAGAAATTACAGAAGAATCTATGAAGTTAAACGCTATGCTTGATGTAATCGCAGCGATTGATAGCAACTTAGCTAGTGACGAAGAAGGCAATATCAATACTGAAGCAGAATCTCCTAATATGACTGCCTAGGAAGTTGACTTTTGTCATCATTTTGTGCTAGAATAATGAAGTAATTTCTATTACGCGTAATATCAACTGTTCTCCTTGATGAATGAGCAGGTCTGGCTATAGTTGAAGTGTTTGTCATGAACACCTCACTCAGAACCCAGAAACCGCACGTCATCAGGAGTATTTAAGTGGGAGTGAGGAAAAGTGAAAACACTTCTCGGTACCAAACTTGGTATGACCCAGCTCTTGGCTGAAGACGGCAAAGCCATTCCGGTGACGCTGATCCAAGCCGGCCCTGTCACTGTGACTCAGGTGAAGACTGTCGAAACCGACGGTTACAATGCGGTACAGGTCGCTTATGGAGAGGGTAAGAACCTGAGCAAGGCCGTGGCTGGACATGTCAAGCCAGCCCAAGTGACCCCGAAGCATATTCGGGAATTCCGCGTCGACGAGATCCCTGAAGGTCTCAAAGTTGGCGATGAAATCAACGTTTCCGCGTTCGAAGTCGGCGATTCTGTCGATGCGACCGGAACCAGCAAAGGTAAAGGTTTCGCTGGAACCATTAAACGCCACAACTTTAAGCGTCACCGCAAGACGCACGGTGGTAAAGGTAATACTCGTAAGCCAGGTTCAATCGGCTCGATGTATCCACAAAAAGTGTTCAAGGGTAAGACGATGGCTGGCCACATGGGTCACGAGCGCGTTACCGTCAAGAACCTGGAAGTGGCATATGTTGATCCAGAGACCAATCTGATCGGGGTGAAGGGCGCTGTCCCTGGGCCACGAAAAGGGCTGATCATTTTAGGAGGTAACAAGTAATGGCTGAATCAACCAAACTTCCTAAAGACATTTTCGCTGTTGAAGTGCCAAACCACGAACTGTTGAAATTGGCATACGACAGCTATCTCGCTAACGCCCGCCTAGCAAGTGCGACCACCAAGCAGCGTGGTGAAGTTTCCGGTGGTGGTAAAAAACCATGGAAGCAAAAGGGAACTGGTCGAGCACGTTTCGGCTCAAGCCGTAACCCAATCTGGCGCGGTGGTGGTGTGGTCTTTGGCCCACGCGGCAACGAAAACTACACCAAAAAATTGTCTAAAACCGCCAAGAAAGTGGCAATTCGCCAAGCCTTGACGGTAGCCAATGAAGCGAAGAAGATCGTCGTCAAAGATATCAAGACGACTGGCAAGACCAAAGAGGTCGCAACCTTCTTGGCCGACAACAAGTTTGAGCGCCGCGTACTGATCGTCGTCGACGAAAAGACGCCAGAATTGATGCGTGCCACAAACAACATTCAGAACGTATTGGTAATCCGCGCGAGCTACCTCAGCGTCTACCACATTCTGAATGCGGATACTATTGTCATAACCCCGAAAGCTCTGCCAATAATCACTGAGTGGCTGGGTAAGGAGGAAGCGTAATATGAAACAGATGACAATTATCCCACGCATTAGCGAGAAAGCCTACGCACAGAGCGCCAACGGCGTGTACGTGTTCCGCGTTCCGCTGAACCTGAATAAAAACGAGATCAAAGCAGCAGTTGAAGCGCAATTTGATGTCACCGTCCTAAAGGTGAAAACATTGGTCCAAGACGGCAAAGCCGTGCGTTTCTCACGAGGCAAGAATCGCTATCCTGGCACGACTACGCGCAAGGATTGGAAGAAGGCTTACGTGACGCTGAAAGATGGCGATAAGCTCGATGTGTTTGACGCAGTAGAGCAGCAGATGAAGGAGACCAAGTAATGCCAGTGAAAGCTTACAATCCAACCACTCCTGCTCGTCGCGGCATGACGAGTCAGGACCTGTCGGATATCACGACAAGAAAACCACTCAAAAGTCTGATCAAAGCCAAAAAGCAAAATGCTGGCCGCAACAACCAAGGCCGCATCACCGTGCGTCATCGCGGCGGCGGCGTTCGCCGTCACTACCGTTTGGTGAACCACAATTTGCCAGCCGGCTTGACTCTGACGGTTGAAGAAATTGAGTACGATCCAAACCGCTCAGCACGCATCGCTCGGGTGAAGGATCAGTACAATTTGTACCACTACGTGTTGGCCGACACCTCGATGGTCAAGGGCAAGACGATTCAGACTGGCGAGGAAGCGCCAATCGAGGCCTCAAACCGCCTGCCGCTGTCTGCAATCCCTGTTGGTACGATGATTTATGCTATTGAACTGACTGCCGGCAAAGGTGCGCAAATGGTTCGCGCTGCTGGTGCCAAAGCTCAGTTGATGGCCAAAGAGGGCAATTACGCAACCATCAAATTGCCATCTGGTGAAGTTCGTAAAGTTCGCTTGGAAGCAACCGCTGCCATCGGTACAGTCGGTAACGTCCAGCACCAGAACGTGAAGATCGGTTCAGCCGGCCGCCGCCGCCGCAAGGGTATTCGCCCAACCGTGCGCGGTGTCGTCATGAACGCCGCCGATCACCCACATGGTGGTGGTGACGGTGGTCGCCACGGTACTGGTAAAGCACCACGTACGCCATGGGGTCAATTGACGCTGGGTTATCGAACTCGCCGCCGCAAAGGCTCAAATAAATTAATCGTACGCACGCGTCACGACGCGAAGAGGAAGAGGTAAATCACGATGAGTCGTTCATTAAAGAAAGGTCCATTCGTCGATGTGAAGCTTGCGAAAAAAGTCGCTGCTCTCAGCCTTGACGATCGAACCGTTATCAAAACGTGGGCGCGCGCTTCGACTATCACCCCAGAAATGGTCGGTCGAACGATTGCTGTCTACAACGGTAAGATGCACGTTCCAGTGCTGATTACCGAAAACATGGTTGGCCACAAACTCGGTGAGTTTAGTCCAACTCGTAAGTTCCGTAAGCACGGCGGAAAGGATAAGAAGTAATCATGGCTGATACAACTTATACTGTTCGCGCTTACGCCAAAGGTGTTGACCAAACACCACGCAAGGTTAGCCTGGTGGCGGCCCTAGTACGCGGCCGCACCGTTGCTGATGCATTAGTTATCTTGGAACACGTTCCAAAGCGCGCTGCTATGCCAGTCAAGAAGGCTATTGACAGTGCTAAGGCAAACGCTATCAACAACCACGGTTTGGACGCTAAAAGCTTGGTGATTACCACGTTGAGCGTTACCACTGGTACGCG
>CAMUPZ010000026.1 GCA_947095985.1 uncultured Candidatus Saccharibacteria bacterium
TTTCCTCAAATCGCCAGTCACCAGAGTCAATTATCACACCCAATGGCGTCCGAATGATCACCGCTGTCGAGTCAGGGATCGAGTGGTTCACCCGCACCAATTCCACCGAAAAGTGCTTCGACACCTGAACAATTTCATGACTCAATGGATCCATTACCCGAAAGTCTGGCTGAAAATCGGTGTCCGCATCAGCCATCGACTTGTCCAGCATGCCAATGGTAAACTTCGAACCGTAAACTGGCGCTGGAATTCGGTGAATAAAGTGCCGGAATGACCCGATGTGATCCAGGTGTCCGTGAGTGAACACGTGCGCCTTAATCTTGTGCTTATTTTCCTCCAGCCAGGTGATGTCCGGGGTGATGTAGTTGATTCCTGGATAGTCGCTACCCGGAAACAGGAAGCCCATGTCCACGATGATAATCTCATCATCGTACTCAATAGCGTTCATATTTTTACCGATACCCATTTCACCAACACCACCGATTGGGATAATCCGCAGCTTTGGCTGGCCACCACGAGTCCGTTTTGGCTGCATTTTCATGCTAAACTGCTCACCACCATAGCCATTATAGACCGACTTATTGACCGGAATATCAATCAAGTGCTGTGATGCCCTAAGGTTAACATTCTCGCTTGTTCGTCGTTGCGCCCTAAACACCTCGCCCTTACGAGTGGTGGTATTATTTAATACTGCGTTATTGCTTTTTTTCGACTGTGGACGCTTTTTGGCGTCGTCCTTTTGCGGTGTTGCTAGTCGCCGCTGACCCATATTGTTATACTCCTTTTTTATTACAATATAATTCAAAACCCAAGTATAGAGGCATTAATCTAACAATAAATTCCTCTAATCAGTGCTCCCTATAATAACAAACTGGCTGTATTTTGTCAAAAATAGCGCCGCCCAATAAGCAAAATACCAACACCACATAAAAAGGTGCTGGTATTTTAAAGATTATCGTCAAGCAGGACTAATCGTCACCATCTACTGAGGTGTGAGCAAATTTACGCTTACCACGATAAACAAAGAAACTTATCATCAGCAAATTAGCTACTAACAAAAATCCAGCAAGTACCCACATACTACTGTCATAAAACGCATTGTCTAACCCACCTGATATAGACTGGCGCAACGCTCGGATGGAATAAGTCATTGGTACCAGCGGATTAATTGCCTGGAAAAATTCATTAGCCGTTTGAATCGGGAATGTTCCCTCACTTGAACCTAATTGCAATACCAATAGCACCATTGCCAAAAATCGGCCCGGGTTATCCAGCGTAATCACCATAAACGACACAATAGACATATAGACAAATGACGTCATGTAAATTGCCCCGATAAAGCGCACTGGATGTTCTGGAGTCAGGCCTAAGCAGTAGACCATAACTAGCATTAGAATCGTTGCTTGAGCGAAAGCCGCCAGGCCAACGACCGATGCCTTAGCCAACCACCAACGAAAAGCACTTTCCTGCTCGGCAAAAGTCTTACGAATTGGGTAAATGACATTCAGAACAATTGCTCCAACAAACAAACTCAACGACAATACATATGGCGCCAGAGCATAGCCGTAATTTGGAACATCACCCTTTGCTGTCGTCTCTGATTTAACTGGGTTAGCCATATGTTCCTGAGTCGCTAATCCCGTCGGCTGAGTTTTAAGCTTATTAGAAGCATCTGCTAACTTAACGGAAAGCACATCTGCGCCATTAGCTAGTCGAGCACTACTGCCAACCAACGTTCCTGAACGATTACTCAACACGCCAGCGCCGTCAGCTAATTTCTGACTACCAGCTTGCGCCTTAGCTAAGCCACCACTTAACGACGCTACCCCAGACAGCAATTGGCCATTTGCGCCCCTGAGAGTGTTATAGCCATTAAGTGCAGTATTTACATTTGGCGTGAGTTGGTTCGCACCACTATTAAGCGCAGCGACTCCTGTCTGTAGTTGTGATTGTTGCTCCGACAATTGGTGGGTAAGCATTTGTAAATCCTGAAGTAATGTAGCCACCTGAGTAGTAATTGTTTGCGTCTTACCAAGCGCCTTAGAGATTTTACCTATTTGCGGCAAGGTTATGGTTGTTGAACCAACGCCAGACGCCACAGCCTGGACACTCAAATCTTTGACTACTGCCCCCGCCGCAGATAGGTCTACCACTGACGCTTGCACAGTTTGCGCCAAAGCTTGAGCCTCAGTCTGCACTTTATTTTGCTGAGCGATGATCGCTGGAGATGGGTGATGCACGCTATAATTTAGCCGATCAATGCCAGTTTGCAATTGCCTCATCCCACTTGTTAGTTGCGTAACTTGAGATTCACTAGGTAGACCATTTGACATCTTCCTAAGAGCCGTCTGCAATTGCTGTGCCCCACCGTTTAATTGCACCAAACCATCAGCCAAACTCTGCTGACCTACCGCTAGTTGATTAACTCCGCCAGCATACGTTTGAATACCACCGTGGAATTGAGTCAAGCCACTGTGCAGCTGCGCCGTTCCGTTTGCAACCGACTCTAAGCCTACCCCTAGTTTATCTACACTCTCCAACACCCCTTTAGCATATGCCTTAGTGACTTGCTCAGAGACTGAAGATTTCACTCTCTCGGCCGCCTGATTACTCACCAATGAACCAATATAGTTCTTAGCCGGTGTAGTAGTAAAATTGATAATCGCTTGCTGAGGCTGGCTACCAGTGATTGACGCCACCTTCTCTGAAAAGTCAGATGGAATTTCCACTACGGCATAGAAATGCCCGCTCTCTACACCGCTAGACGCCTGTTTTTTGCTAACAAATTCCCATCCCAAATCATGATTATCTTTCAATTTTTGCTGCACCGTCTGACCAACATTCAGTGTTTGACCGTTTAAGACGGCACCCTCGTCTTCATTAACAAATGCTACTGGGAGATTTTTTGTTTGACCGTATGGATCCCAAATTGAACCTAAGAAAAATCCGCTATACATAATCGGAATAAACGAGATCGCCAACATAGATATAAGGAGTATTTTGTTTTTAAATAAATGCTGCCACTCGGCTCGTACCATATTATTTTTAATCATGAGAAACCTCCCGAGTAACATCTTCTAGCGTCACAGTTTTTAAATATTCACTCCACTTTTCTTGAGCTTCAGAAAAAACTTTTTCAATCATGTTCATGCCAATTTTCACTTGACGACGGCGCGACGCAAATACCTGCTCAATAACTCCTTGAGGCTGGAAAAATGGCGCATTACCCTCAATTGCCAAGACCACGTCATGCAGTGTTACCTCATTCATGTCTCTTGCCAATATAAACCCACCTCCGGCGCCCTGTGTCGAGGTGATTAATTTTGCCACTACTAACTTACGACTAATTTTTTTCAAATACGTTGGCGAAACTAACATTTTTTCTGACAAAGCATCATTAGTTATCGGCGTTTTTTGTTTTGGATCGGCTAAAATTGCCATGATGCAACACGCTTGTTCGACAGCCCCTGATAATCTCATATAGGTCCTTTCTCAAATTAGATATAATGGATATCGACTATCTACTATACTACCCTTAGGCAGATTTTACAAGCAACTTGGGGTCAACTATATCTCCAATTATTGAAGTAGACAATAGGCATAACTTTACTCTAACAAAAAACGCCCCGTAAAAACGAGGCGCCTGTCATCTATAAGATGCTTACTTATTTGCCTTATCTAACAATACGTCCTCTAGATTATTTAGCTCATTGCGAATTTCGCCCTCTTCTCCCAATTTCTGCAGTCCAGAGGTCCATTCACGAATAGTTTTCTGTGTCGCAGTAAGCGTATCGTAAAAGTTGCTCACAAAATTAGAGTCATACTTTTTCCAATCTTCTTTCATTTCTATAACCTTTGGAATCATTTCCTCAAGCTTTTCTAATTGAGCAGTAAAATCTTTAATGAACTTCTTATTATTCTCATTCTTAGCGTCAACCTTCTTAAGATCCTGTAGGGATTTCTTTATCACACTTTCTACATTAGACAAGCTAGAACTGACACTGTCATTAGAGAATTCCATTATCACGGGGAGTATCTTGCCATAAACTTCATCAAAAGCATCAATAGCTTCATTGAATTTTTCCAGCTTATTTTTCAGATTATCATACTTTTCCCGAACTTCTTTATCGCCACTAACGGCCTTCATCTTACCCAGCTCAACCAATTGGTCACTAATATCACTCTTAGCCTTGGCAAGTTTATTACGATAAGATTCTAACGAGGCCTTAGTTTCTGAAGTGCTAATATACGACAACGATGAGGATGTTTTATTATATACCTCAATTATCCTATTCAATTTGTCTCCAGCATCTTTATAATCACTCTTACTTGGACCACTCAAGAATAAAATGGCTAGGACTATACCGACGATAATGATTATTAGACCAATTACTCCGCCAATAATTCCCCATAAAACACCTTTACTCATTTTCTTCTTTGGGGGCATTTGGTATGGAGATCCCATGACTGGCTGCTGTGGGACTTGTTGGAATTGTGGTGGTTGTTGTGGAGTCTGTTGGAATTGAGGCTGTTGAGGCGTAGCCTGTTGGAATTGAGGTTGAGGTGGGACTTGCTGTGATTGTTGTTTCTTATTGTTATTGCTATTGTCCATTAGAAATTTAATCTCCTAAGATTATGGTTTTTTATATTATATATTTATGAGCTGATTGCTGTCAAACCTTAACTACTAAAAGCGCCCCGATTATCTCAGGGCACTTTTGTTTTTAGATAAAATCTATTTATTGGCTTTATCTTCTAATACTTTTTGTAAATTATCAAGATTATCTTTCAATCTCTTAGTAATATCCTTTTTGTAATTAGGGGTTGGGGTAGTTGGAACTTTAGGTGACGACAAAGATGTTTTGCCGTTTGTTCTTATGTAGTCCTGTCTGTAGGCCGCTGCCTCTACGTAATATTGCTTCATCTCCGCATAATGCTTTTTCAAGTCTTCGCCGTATTTCTTAGCAATATCATTATCAGACTTAATCATGTTGTCCAGGGCGTTCATACAATTTTTCATGACAGAGTCAAAATCTTTTTCAATTTCATCTTTAGATTTCTCAAAATATTTTTTTTCCAGAGGAACTCTACACCTGAAGTAGGCCTTTTCTTTGCTAAAAATTCCCAGATATTTTAAGAAAGACTTAGACTCGTCATTCCATACCTTCAAATACTTGTCGTAAGCCTCCTTAACATCTTTATCCTTAAAGGCCTTATTAGCGACAAACTTAGCATTAGCTTCGTCAACTGAGTTTATAATTTTATTTATAACCTCTTCGTAATCATCACTTTTTTTCACATCCTTAAATAGATCCTTAGTCTCAGGCGGTTTCATTTGCGACACTAAGCTTGCCGCATCTTTATAATCACTCTTACTTGGACCACTCAAGAATAAAATGGCTAGGACTATACCGACGATAATGATTATTAGACCAATTACTCCGCCAATAATTCCCCATAAAACACCTTTACTCATTTTCTTCTTTGGGGGCATTTGGTATGGAGATCCCATGACTGGCTGCTGTGGGACTTGTTGGAATTGTGGTGGTTGTTGTGGAGTCTGTTGGAATTGAGGCTGTTGAGGTAGTTGCTGTTTTTTCCTGTTACTGTCGTCCATTTAAAATAATCTCCTGACTTTTATACTTTTCACTTATTATACTGCTACAGCTTGACTATAGTCAAATGAAGACGCCTCGATCTCTCAAGGTGATTTATATCTGAACATAGATTATTTAGCTTTTTCTTCCAATATCCTTTTGAAATTACTGAAACTATCTTCTAGTTTTTTGGCTAATTCATAGTTACCAAAATATGGCCTAAGTGAAACCATAGACGGCAATGAAGGCTCACGACCATATTTTTGCAAATAATCTCGTCTGAACGTTCCTACTTGCGCATAGTACCGCCTCATATCTTCATAGTACTTTTTTAGATCTTCACTGTATTGCCTAACCTTGGCACTATCAGACTTCGACAATTTATTCAAAGAATCTATACAGCCCTTCATTACAGAGTCAAAATGTTTTTCAACCTCATCTTTAGATTTTTCAAAGTATTCTCTTACATCAGGATCATTACACTTTTTATCAATGCCTTCTCCTTCAAGAATCATACGGTCTTTAATATGTGGCTTTCCTTCGTCGTTCCATGTTTTCAAATATTTATCATAAGCGTCTTTAACTTCTTTATCTTTAAGTGCCTTGTGGGAGCCAATTTTAGCATAAAACTCATCAGCCAAACTGATATTCTTATTTATAGCTCCTTCGTAATCATTACTTTTCAGTGCACCTCTAGATATATTACTAAAATCAGGAATATCTATCCGCGAGATTAGAACAAGCACATCTTTATAGTCGCTTTTACTAGGATTGCCGAAGATCGTCATAGACAAAACCACACCAATGGCAGATATGACAAGCACGCCACTAACACCAATAATCCCCCACAAAACACCTTTACTCATTTTCTTCTTTGGGGGCATTTGGTATGGAGATCCCATAGATGGTTGCTGCGGTAAGGATTGTTGCGGAGATTGTTGAATTTGAGGCTGCGGTGCTACCTTTGGCTTGCTGTTATCATCCATAAACGGCTCTCCTCCTAAAATTAAGCTTTCATTATTATATATTTACAAACCAATCATCGTCAAATTGATCTTACCACGCTCATCAATTCCAGTAATTTTTACGCGAACCGACTGGCCCTCTTTAACTACATCAGTCACTTTATTAACTCGACCTTCGGCTAACTTTGAAATGTGCACCATACCGTCAACGCCCGGCAAGATATTTACAAAAGCACCAAAGTCCTTAATACTGACGACTTTACCCTCATAAACCTTACCAACTTCTGGCTCCTCGACCAAGCTCTTAATCCAATTCAGTGCCTTTTCAATTGATTCACTATTCGGGCTAGCTATTGTGATCAAGCCGTCTTCCTTAATATCAACTTCAGTACCGGTTTCTGAGGTAATCTTATTGATAGTCTCTCCACCCTTACCAATCACCGCACCAATCTTATCTGGATCAATCTTAATCTTCTCAATTCGTGGCGCATACGGACTAAGCTGATTACGCGGGGTAGCTAGCACGCTCAGCATATGCTGCAAGATGTGCACTCGACCGGCCTTACTCTGCTCAATTGCCTGACGCAGCACCGCCACTGGTAGACCATGCACTTTCATATCCATTTGCAGCGCCGTGATACCCTTGTCTGTACCAGTCACCTTGAAATCCATATCACCAGCGAAGTCTTCAGCATCGGCAATGTCACTCAGTACATACGGCGTATCGCCATCCATCATCAGACCCATAGCAATTCCACTAACTGGAGCCGACAATGGCACGCCCGCATCCATCAACGCCAAACAGCTTGAACAAGTTGCCGCCATCGACGTTGAGCCGTTCTGGCTCATTATTTCTGTCACCGAACGAATAGCATAAGGAAAGTCTTCTTCTGCTGGCAACACTGGCAACAATGCTCGTTCCGCCAAATAACCGTGCCCAATTTCACGTCGACCCGGGCTACCCATTCGCTTAACTTCACCGACTGTATATCCTGGCGCATTGTAATGGTGCATATAGCGTCGCTCGCCATCATTAATTTCCATAGTGTCAACTAGTTGTGAATAACTAAGTGGTGCCAAAGTAACAATGTTCATTCCCTGTGTCACACCGCGAGTAAACAGACTAGAGCCGTGAGCGCGCGGCAAGAAGCCAACTTCTGAGCTAAGCGGACGAATTTCTGTCAACCCGCGACCATCAGGACGGGCTTGTTCTGCAACGATTCCCTGACGTACATCTTTATGAAGTGCCAAAGTAAACGCCTCATCGTAATCACCACGCACCTCATTATATTCTTCCTCGTCCATGCCAAGTTTTTCCGCCATCGCCTCATGGAATTCATCACGAATCTGACTAATCATTTCATTACGTTCTGGATATGGGCGACGGAGTTTTTCACCGAACTTACCAATAGCCCACTCATCAACAGTCTGCTGAATTGATTCGTCTGGTAAGATTAAAGTATATTCCTGCGTAGCTGGAGCAACTTTTTCCGCCAATTCCCGCTGCAAGATAATTGCTGGCTGCATCATCTGGTGCGCCCATGCCATAGCATCAACAATAACATCTTCTGAGACTTCTTTAGCTCCAGCCTCAACCATAGTGATGCCACTTTCAATACCAGCCACCACCAAATCAAGATCCGACTTCTCACGCTCTTCCGAAGTTAAGAAGGCCTTAAATTCTCCGTTGACCCGGCCGACACGCAGACCAGCCACTGGACCATCAAAAGGCGTGCCAGTCAGCATCAGAGCGCTCGACGCCGCAATCATCGCAATAACATCTGGGCGGAAATCAGGATCCATACTCAGTACCGTTGCTACAACCTGCACTTCTTGACGGTAGCCCTTCGGAAATAGCGGACGAATTGGACGGTCAATCAACCGACCAATCAGCACAGCCTCGTCACTTGGACGACCTTCACGCTTAATAAATCGGCTACCGGAAATTTTACCCGCTGCATAAAACTTTTCTTCATAATCAATCGATAATGGAAAATAGTCCATCTGGACTGGGCGACTACTCACCTGCGCACTACCTAAAACTACAGTATCGCCGTAACGCACCAACACGCTACCAGTTGTCCGAAAGCCAACACGGTTTACTTCTAGTGTCAGCGGCCGACCACAAAATTCAGTGGTAACGCTAAAAATCTCCTTGCCACTTGGA
>CAMUPZ010000027.1 GCA_947095985.1 uncultured Candidatus Saccharibacteria bacterium
TCGCAATCGGTCGAGCTGGACAAAATGTTCGCTTGGCAAGTCGATTGACAGGATATGAACTTGATATTGAAGCAAAAGCCGCTGTTAAGTCGGAGCCAAAACCTCGCAAGAATATCGAGGACAGCTTAATGAGCGTGGTTGAGGAGGTAGCGGAATAAGCCGCTCTCGATTAGCCATTAAAAACGAAAGGAGGGTCGTATGTCAGAGGATTTTTCTGAGCTAGAACCTCGTTTAACAGAAACAGCTCGCGCCAGCTTGGAGCGAGCGGGTTTTCTGGCGCATAATGAAGGCCGCGATTATGTCGGCACGGAGCATATTTTGCTTGGTGTATTGGCGCAGAATTCGTCGCTTGGGGCTAAGATTTTAGCGGAAAATGGCGTGACGTTAGATAGGGCGGAAATGGTGCTGAATCTGACGGCTAAGCCTTTGGTGGTTACGGTCGTAAAAAAAGGTCTAAGTGCCGAAGTGGCTGAGCTGATTCGTACTTCATGGCAGTTGGCGGTTGAGTTTGGTCAGGAACGAATTGGTACGGAGCATATTGTGTATAGTATGCTGTTGCAGCGTGAGGCGCGGGCAACTAAGCTGCTGCGTGATATGAATATTGACATTGAGCAGCTGCGCGGGAGTTTGGAAGATGTGTTTGATAAGCAGCAATTTGAATCGCTGCAGAATGATCAGACTGCAACAACTAAGAAATCTGCCGATTTGAAGATTCTTGATAAGTTTGGCGTAGATTTGACGCGTAGAGCCAGCGAGGGATTTTTAGATCCAGTGATTGGCCGGTCGTCAGAGATTCAGCGGATGATTACTGTACTGGGGCGCCGCAGTAAGAATAATCCAGCGCTAATCGGTGAGCCGGGGGTTGGTAAAACTGCGGTAGTTGAAGGCTTGGCGCAAAAAATTGCTGACAATAAAGTGCCGGAGTTTTTGAAAGGCAAGCGGCTTTTTCAGCTGGACTTGACGGCAATGATTGCTGGGACGAAATATCGCGGGCAATTTGAGGAACGACTGCAAAAAGTCTTAGCGGTAGCCAAAAAACATCAAGAGATTATTCTGTTTATTGATGAGCTGCATTTGCTAGTGGGTGCTGGATCGGCGGAAGGTTCGATGGACGCGGCTAACGTATTAAAGCCAGCTTTGGCACGCGGCGAAGTGTGGCTGATTGGCGCGACGACGTTTGATGAATATCGCAAGCACATTGAGAAAGATGCGGCCTTAAGCCGGCGTTTTCAGGCGGTAACGGTGGCGGAGCCATCTCCAGAAGAGGCGGTGGAGATGATGCGAGGCTTGAGAGATAATCTTGTAAAACATCATCAAGTACAGATTCCTGACGAAATGCTTATTGAAGCTGTCGATTTAAGTCAACGATATGTGACGGAGCGGTTTTTGCCGGATAAAGCGATTGATGTGATTGACGAGGCCGCTAGTCTATTAAAATCAAATTCGCCAATAAAATTATCTCGCAAGGATAAATTATCACGTCAAATCAAACGACTGGCTGGTAGGATTGATGCTGCTGTCGAGGCTGAAAATTATCAACAAGCCGCGGAATTTAAGGTGCAAATGCGACAGCTGGAATTGCAGGCTGATAAACTGAGAAACGAAGTTGATAGCAAACCTATGTTAACAGAGGAATATCTACGACGTGCAGTTTCAGCGATGACGAATATTCCGATTGATAGATTATCGCTGAACCAAATGAGGGATTTAATCCAATTAGAGAAGCGCTTGAGTCGGAGTGTGTTGGGGCAAAATGAAGCAATTGAGCAATTATCTCGGGCAATTCGGCGCAATAAAGCTGGCTTGAGTCGCCAAAATGGACCCCTGGGTTCGTTTATTTTCCTCGGGCCGACTGGCGTGGGGAAGACTGAGCTGGCACGAGTATTGGCGCGGGAGGTTTTTGGCGGTGATAATAATTTGATTAAGATTGACATGAGTGAGTTTTCAGAGCGGCACACAGCTAGTCGGCTGATTGGTGCGCCAGCTGGCTATGTCGGTTATGATGATGGCGGCAAATTGACGGATAAAGTACGGCGGCAGCCATACAGCGTGGTGTTGTTTGATGAGATTGAAAAGGCACATCCTGACGTATTGAACTTACTATTGCAGATTTTAGAAGATGGCAAATTGAGCGATTCTCATGGTCGGACAATTAGTTTCCGACAGACGATTATCATTTTGACCAGCAACGTTGGCGCCGAGCAGATGATTCAAGATTCAGAGTTGGGCTTTGCTTCATCTGAGCAGAAAAAAGCTTCCCACACGGATCGGCATAATCGCAATTCACGGGCAGCTTTACGCGAGTTGGAGAGTTTCTTGAGGCCAGAACTAATCGGTAGGTTTGACGGGGTGATTACGTTTAAACCACTAGCCAGGTCGGTAGTGCGAAAGATTTTTGACAATCTTACAATTGACCTAATCAAGGTAGTTGAGCGGCACGAAATGACGCTTGATATTACTCCACCCGCCAAGCGTTGGCTGATTGACCGGGGTTTTGATGAACAGCGCGGCGTGCGAGTTCTCAGGCGTACTATTCAGTCGGAGCTGGCAGATCCGCTCAGCGATGTTCTATTGTCAAATAAAGCAAAGCCTGGCGATATTCTGCAGGCTAAAATTGATAAAAATAAGGTGGTGATTGATGTCAAGCATGCGTAAGTTAATTGGATTTTTTGTTTCAATTACGTTTGTGCTTGGAATGGCTTTATTGGTGCTGAATCGACAGTCAATTATCGATGAAATTACCTTGTGGCAATATCAGCCAAGTAGTCAGATTGCTGAAATCGCCAATCGCGTCAAGATGTCAGATTTTGGCAAGAAAATGTTTTATGTTTCTAAACCGCAGATACAGTCGGCTGGTGAGTTTAATAAAGATTGTCGGCGCGTAGAGCAAGGAAACGCTATTTTGGGCTGCTATGATCAGGCTGCTGGTAAAATCTACATCTATGACGTGACTAATGCAGAATTAGACGGGGTAAAAGAGGTGACGGCGGCGCATGAGATGCTACACGCGGCCTGGAAAAGGCTGAGTTCTGACGAGAGGGAGCGTTTGTCGACACTGCTGGAGCGCGCTTATGATAACGTAAAGACCGACAAGCTGGCCGAGAGGATGAAGTATTACGACCGAGCCCAGCCGGGCACACGCGCAAATGAGCTTCATTCAATTTTAGGAACGGAGTTTGCGAATTTGGGTGAGGAATTGGAGGAGTATTATCGTCGGTATTTCACTGACCGGTCGGAAGTTTTGCGATTGCACGCTCAGTATCGAGAAAAGTTTGAGTCACGAGAAAATGAGGCACAGGAGTTGAGCGAATCATTACAGTCGCGTAAACAAAAAATAGATCAAGATTTATCACAATATTCAGCCGACATAGCTGATTATAATCGGCGTGTGGCTGGATTTAACAGACGAGCAAATAGCGGTGATTTTTCCTCACAAGATGATTTTTCAAGGCAACGCCGTGCTTTACAGGCGGAGCTTTCTGAGTTGAATAGTCGGCGTAATAATCTAAATTCTGAGATTAATTCTTATAATTCTGGCGTCCTTAGGCTTAGGGAATTGGGTGTGAAAATTGACGAGTTAAATAAGAGCTTGGACAGCGTGGAGGGGGCGAAGTAATGGCAAAATCTCGAAGTCAATTTATCTGTCAGCAGTGTGGTGCTAGTTTTTCAAAATGGGCAGGTAAGTGTGAAAATTGCGGGGAATGGAATTCGTTGGTTGAGCAGGTCATTTCTTCAGGAGGTTCGTCCGCTGTCGATAAATCAACTGGTCGCGGCAAAGCTTTAAAAACTGCTAGCGTTCGTGAAGCCGTGGCTGAATCTGGTATAGAAAGATTAAGCACGGGAATTGATGACTTGGATGTGGTTTTAGGCGGTGGCTTTTTGGCTGGTGGCGTGGTTTTGGTGGCGGGCCAGCCGGGAATTGGAAAAAGTACTCTGCTAGCGCAGGTTGCAGCGTATATTGCTGGCTCAAAATCTGTTTTATATGTTAGTGGTGAGGAGTCGATTTCGCAGGTCAAATTACGAGCAGAACGTTTGGGTGCGGCTGATTCGGAAAAGTTACATCTAGCGTCTAGTAATAGTGCCGAGGATATTGCTGCATCAATTCAGCAGGGCGGATATGATTTGGTGATTGTTGATTCGGTGCAGACTATTTCCTTGAGTGAAATTTCTTCAGCGCCGGGTTCGGTTAGTCAAATCACCAACTCTTCTAATGTCATCATTCGTGCCGCTAAATCTTCTGGTACAGCAGTGATCTTGGTTGGTCACGTCACCAAAGAAGGTTCGATTGCTGGGCCAAAGATATTAGAGCATCTGGTGGATGTTGTGCTGAATTTTGAAGGGGATCGTTATGGTGGTTTTCGAGTTGTTCGGGCGCAGAAAAATCGCTATGGTTCGACTAACGAGGCGGCAATTTTCGAGATGGACGATCAGGGTCTAAGAATTGTTAAGAATCCGTCGGCAGAGCTTTTAGCGGAGCGGCGGAATTTGGATGGCTCAATTGTGCTGGCGACTATGGAGGGTGCACGGCCGCTGCTGGTCGAAATTCAGGCGTTAGTGAATCCAACAAACTTTGGTTATCCTAAGCGCACGGCAAGCGGCTTTGACTTGAATCGGCTGAATTTGCTGGTAGCGGTCTTGGAGAAGCGTACAAAATTGAAATTGGCAGATAAGGATATTTATGTCAATGTAGTTGGTGGATTAAAATTGAACGATCCAGCGGCGGATTTGGCGGTAGCCATGGCAATTGCTAGCGCTAGCGCTGGCCGGAGTTTAGATGAGGGGGCTGTGGTGTTTGGCGAAATTGGTTTGGGCGGCGAAGTTCGCTCAGCGATCAATTGGCAGGCTCGAATCAAGGAAGCAAAGAAGTTAGGTTTCACTTACGCGATTGCTCCAAAAGTTCATAAAGATAAATTTATAAAAGGCGTCAGCGATATGCGACAGGCGTTGATTGACTATTTACAATAAGAAAGAGGAAAAAATGAAAGATTTTTACAGTTTAATAATAATTATAATGTTGCTTGGACTAGCTGCTGAGATTTATTTTTTGGCAAAACCGCGGCGCAATTCTCATGTCGGCGAGACTTCAATGTTGGTTGATACGTCAGTATTGATGGACGGGCGAGTAATTGAGCTGGCAAAGACGGGATTCTTGCTCGGTAAGGTGATTGTTCCTAGGAGTGTGCTGTCTGAGCTGCAGTTATTAGCCGATGGCGCAGACCACGATAAACGCGAAAGGGCGCGGTTTGGCATGGATGTTGTGAAAGAGCTTAAAGACATACTGAAATCGTCATTTGAGCTGTATGACGATAATGAGCGTGTACCAGAGGGTGTTGATTCTCGACTGCTGAAACTAGCCAAGGAAATGGATGCGGCAGTGCTAACGCTTGATTATAACCTAAATAAGGTAGCGCAAGTTGACGGAGTCAAGGTGCTTAATATCAATGAACTAGCGAAAAGCCTGAGAATGAGCTACCTACCTGGTGACGAATTGGATTTAGAGTTGTCACAAAAGGGTCAAGATACTCATCAGGCGGTCGGCTATCTGAAGGATGGCACGATGGTGGTGGTTGATAACGCTAAGCGTTATATCGGACAGACAAAGAATATTGAGATTATCCGAAGCTTGCAGACTGATGCTGGCAAAATGATGTTCGCTAAGCTTGCTGTCGAGCCGAAGAAACCTGTAAAACAAAAGTCAAGCGTGCCTAAAAAGCGCACAAATGGTCGTTCAAAAACATCAGCCCAGCACGAGGCTGAGCTGATCAATCTGGTTAATAAGCAGTAGTGAGCGTTTAGCTGTCTTTTGACTTGAAGCTGCTGCTTGAAGTTGCGGTGTAGTATGCTGAATCCCGGACTGTCACAGAAACAGTGTGCGTTCCTGCTGTCTCAATCTCTACTGTCGCAGACTGTTTACCGCCGGAGCTGATTTCCGCGCTCTTAATACTCTTGCCGTCAACGCTAATTTCTATTGCGGCCAGCCCCCAAGTTCCCGCTGAAACATCAACGTTTATGGTATATTTTTTACCGCTGCCAGTGACAGACACTGATCCAATTTGAGGCTTAGCATCGTCACACTTGTGGACGTCGTCCTCTGCATTGGCATCATATCCTGAAGGCACGCTGAGAGACTCTTTCTTTGTTAGCGGATCGATAACCTTAGTCACCTCAATTTCCTCTTTAGCGCCATCTGGAGTACAGCTGGTGGCTTTCTTCTTAGAGACTTTGTCGAATGTAATTTTCTCTGTAGATTGGCCTTGTTTCTTGTCCCACCATGATGGGTAAAGCTCGCCATTAACATTCTGGATGCCGTTAGGACGTTCGTACCATTGCCCAGATTTCCACTTGCCTTCTTTGGCGTAAATTTGCGTATGAGCAAATGACATGACATTTCTAACCACCGGCATGCCAAAGTTTGATGCTGACGTACCGATGACGCTAGTGTCAGAGTTACCTAGCCAGATTCCCATTACAAGAGCTGGACTATAGTTAACAATCCATAAATCTTTTGGCTGAGAACCTTTGTCAGACGTACCAGTTTTGGCTGAAGTTCGGACTCCGTTCACGCCCATCCAGCCGTGAAGTCCGGTGGTCCTGTCGGACAAGATGTCATTTACGATATAAGCTGACTGCGAGTCGAGGACTTGCTTGCCGTCGTCCTTCCATTTCTTCAATGTCTCACCTTGGCTATTTTTTACTTCAATAACGCTTGAACTATTCTTTTGGACGCCCATGCGCGCCAGGGTGCCGTAGGCATTGACTAATTCTGTCTGTTTAGTACCACAGGCGCCAATTGATGCACCAAGTCCGTAGCCGCCAGCATTTTCCTCTTGGCGACAGTAATTATGATTTCCCATCTTGCGAATTCCCTCAACGACCGGTTTGGCTGAGCCGTTACCGACAATGTAAGCTGCCTTGACCGCTGGAATATTTCGCGAGAAGGAGAGGGCTTTGCGGATGTTTATAGCGCCCATAAATTTTCCGTCCCAGTTACGTAGCTTTGCGCCGTAAATACTGTCGATATTGTCGTCGCTTAGTACTGTGCCGCTGCCATATCCCTGTTTGTTGTCATGTTTCTCAAATAGTTGAGCAAAAACAAGCGACTTAACACTTGATCCCGGCTGAATGTAAGATGTGGCTGCATTATCTTGTCCGTAGCCGGGGTGGTTAAAGTCTCGGCTGCCAACTAATGCGACGATTTGTCCAGTTTGCACGTCTTCAATGGTTGCCGCACCGTTACTAATTCTGACAGAATCTGGTCGTCCAGTAGCAAAGAAGGACTTCATCTCTGTCTCTAGCTTTTCCTGAATACGCCAATCAAGGGTGGTTTTAATCGTTAGTCCGCCACGTCCAACTACCGATTCGCCAAGTTCTTTACTGAGTTGGTTGCGAACCATCAGTAGAAAATGAGGCGCCTTAATGTTTTCTAGTTGTTCTGTCTGAGGTTTGATGGTGCTTAGAATATCAACTTTTTTAGCTTTTTCCGCTTCATCTTTAGAAATGACACCTTGTTCAGCCATATAATCCAAGGTCGTGTGTTGGCGGGCAATTAGCGCCTTATGCCCAGCGGTATTATACGGGTTATAGTAGGTTGGATTTTGTGGGATACTGGCGATCAGCGCTGCTTCTGCCAGTGTCAAATCTTTGGCGTGTTTGCCGAAATATGTTTGCGCGGCTGACTCTGCACCGTTACGTCGACCACCGTATGGAGATTCGTTTAGATACAGAGATAAGATTTGATCTTTGCTGTACATGCGCTCAACTTCAATTGCTAGGATGATTTCCTTAATCTTACGAGGGACGCCACTAATTGAACGGTCGCTAGATTCGTCGGCAAAGAAGACTTGCTTGACTAGTTGCTGTGTCAGAGTTGACCCGCCTTGGACTTGGCGTCGTGAAGCAGTTGAGAGCATAGCGCGTATCATGCCACTTAGGCTAATGCCATGGTGCTTGTAAAAGTCACGGTCCTCAATCGCAACGGTCGCCTTCTTCAAATAGTCGCTAATCTGATCGGCCTCAACGACCAATTGATAATTTCCCGTACCTTTATCTTCCCAGAGTAAGTTATCATTGCGGTCGTAATATTTGGTAACGGTAGTCTGGACGCGCTTAGCCAGCTCGCCAGGGCGGATTTTATCAAGATCTTTACGGAAATAAGCAAACATACCACCGATAAGCAGTAGTATCAACAGGGCGCCAACGCCAAGAATCTTCAAGGCCATCAATCCGCCACGTTTAGAAAACCAATATTTAGCTAGGCGTTTTGGATGTAGGCGGTAGAAGAATCGCTTGACGGGGTGTTTTGGCAGTGTCGCCAAATATTCTGCCCGCTCACGTGCGTCTTTGTCCTTTTTTGTTCGATGTTTTTGCGCCAAATTGGCGTATAAATTCATCCGTTTTGACGGAGACTTCTTATTGCTTGAGCCGTGTCCGGCGGTGCTAATCGTAGTTTTCCTCTTCACAATCCTATTATATCACGCATATGTTTCGCTTCAATTATAAA
>CAMUPZ010000028.1 GCA_947095985.1 uncultured Candidatus Saccharibacteria bacterium
CCCGCGAACTCTACGCCGCCAAACTCCAGGCCGAAGCCGAGAAAAATATCGCTGATTTCGGCGATGGCGTCAAAATCCTCAACGGCCGCTTTGGCCCATATATCACCGACGGCAGTAAAAACGCCAAAATCCCCAAGGACACCGACCCAAAAACCATCACGCACGAAAAGGCACTGGAATTGTTAAGTAAAACAGCCGCAAAACCAACCCGTAAGCGAACAGCTAAGAAAAAATAGCGATATTTTCTATACTATCCAACAATTTTGGATAATAAAAACTCTCACATCATCTATTGCAAAAATAGTAAAATACATGCTATAATTTATATGAACAATTATAGCATTTACCTATTGACATTTATCAAATGCAATTGTATAATTAAAAACATATTTTAATCAATGTAACCTGTGGTGAGGCAGAGAGGATTTTCCTAATAGCATGAACGAGACAGTAAAAACCGAAAGAATCGACAACTTAAATTCTGCCATTGATACTATTATTTCCAAAATACCGCAAGAGCGCGAAAGGGAAATTATCTCTCGACGATTCGGCTTGTCTGACCGGAAGGAAACGTTAGAAATGATTGGTGATATGTTCGGCATCACCCGCGAGCGAGTCCGTCAGCTGGAAAAGTCTATCCTAACACGACTTAGGGTTGCTGTTAGCGAAGGAACACTACCGTCAGTTACTGCCATAGAAAAGGAAATAACCTCGAGCCTATCAGAAATGGGTCGAGTAGCCCGTATACAAGATTTAGCGTCACACTTTCTAGGTAAGGAAGCCTCGTCAATTGACCGCTCACGTGTGGCGTTTATCGGAGAGTTGGCGGAAAATATCACCATCATCACAGAAAATGACGACTACTATCAGGCGGCAGCCATTGACACTCTGGGCAACGAAAAGCAAGTTAAAGTAAGAGTTGAAGAAGTTGTCAAGACAATTAAAAAACACGGCGAGCCAATCACTGCGGAAGATTTACATAAAAAATTAGACTACGAGCATCCGTCAAATATTGCAGCATTGGCTACTGTTAGTAAAAAATTAGCTAATCTACACAATCAATGGGGGCTGGCTAAATGGCCATCCGTTAACCCAAAGAACATCCGCGATAAAATCTATGTCGTTCTTGACACCAACGGCTCACCAATGCACTTTTCTGACATTGCCAAAGGTATTCGGGATAGCGAGTTTAACCGACGAAGCGTTACTACTCAGGCGATTCACAATGAACTTATTAAAGATAGTCGATTTGTGCTGATTGGGCGTGGCATTTATGCGCTGGCCAGCTGGGGATATAGTCGCGGTACCGTCTCTGATATTATTACCGACATCTTGAAAAACTCTGAGTCTCCATTGCACCGTGATGAAATTGTTCGTCAAGTCCTTGATAAGCGGCAGGTTAAAGAAACCACTATTCTACTCAACCTTCAATCAAAACCGCAGTTCAAGCGTGTCGCGAAAGCTACTTACGTTTTTGACGAAGCCGCTTAAGCTAAGTTGCAAACTTACTTCAGAGGTGAGATAATTTACATATCATGCAGATTATTTCTTGGATTATTGGCACGTTATTACAATGGTATGTTTGGATGCCAATTGTAGCAGTTCTGGTATTTTTGACGTGGCGAAATTATCGAAGAATCGAAGAATTTACCCCCGTTGAGAGCGTACTATTAGTTTTGGAAATCCCACGGACCAATGACAAGCAAGAGCTAGCCGCCGAGCAACTGTTTGCCTCACTCCACGGCATCTTAAGGGATAATAAAGAGTTGCGCTTATCTGGTGGACAGCAGGAGCATATTAGTTTTGAGATTGCCTCGGTTAATGGTCAAATTCGCTTCTATGTTTGGGTGCCAAAAACTCTGCAAAGCTTCGTTGAAGGTCAAATTTACTCGCAATATCCAACCGTCCAAATTCATCAAGCCAACGAAGATTATACCGAGCACGAGCGTGATCACGAGGTTGCGTATTCAACCGAACTAACTTTAACTACGGATGAATTTTTACCAATTCGCACCTTTCAGAATTTTGAAGTTGACCCGCTAGCTGGTGTTACCGGCACCCTTGCCAAATTAGAAACTACCGGAGAAGAGCTATGGATTCAGGTGCTAGCTAGACCGATTCCTGACGACTGGCAACATGCTGCCGACAGATATATAAATAACATAAAAAGCGGACGCGGATTATCACTGCCCGGGCTCGGCGGCAGTATGCAGTGGATAGTCGGGATACTTGGCGCACTCTGGCAACCACCAGAGCAGGGAGCCGGTCAGTCGACAGCTGTTGAGTTGTCAGACCGCGATAAAACTCGCATTTCTGAAGCGGAAAAAAAGGCTACAAAGCTTGGCTATGAGGTAAAGATACGACTGGTTTACATGGGCGAAAGTAACACCAACGCAAAGCTGCGCATGCAAGCTCTGGTCGGTACATTTAAGCAATTCAACTCAACCAACCTCAACGGCTTTCGCGCAGTCAAGGGTGCATTCGGTAAAGAATTCTTGGAGAAATATCGTAAGCGAGCATTTTATGGCGATGGCTTTATCTTAAACATTGAAGAACTAGCTTCTGTCTTTCACCTACCACACACCAACGTTGAGACACCGAATATTGTCTGGGCTAGTGCCAAAACCGCTGAACCACCGTCCAAACTACCAGTCTTAACCGGCAACGACGCCAATGACGACCAAATCTCTGCCTTTGGAGTCACTAACTTCCGCGGCATTAGTCATCAATTTGGTATGCTACGCTACGACCGCTCACGTCACGTTTACATTATCGGACAAACTGGCGCCGGAAAAAGCGGCCTGCTGGAATTATTCGCCCTCAGTGATATATTCCATAATCAAGGCTACGCCATCATTGACCCACACGGTGATTTCGCTATCAATAACATGAAGTTCATACCGGGCTCACGGCTAAATGACGTCATCTATTTCAATCCAGCCGACACCGCTTACCCCTTAGGGTTTAATCCGCTAGAGGTCACTAATCCCAACCAAAAAACCAATATTTCATCAGAAGTGATTGGCGTCCTGAAGCGTATGTTTGGCGATTCGTGGGGGCCGCGACTGGAATACATTTTACGGTACACTATTCTGGCGCTACTTGACCGACCAGAAACCACTATGCTTGACATTACTCGCATGCTAACAGATAAGGAATTTCGCAAAGAGACGCTGGGCTACTGTCGCGACACCGTGGTCCTACAATTCTGGAATGTTGAGTTTGCCAGCTGGAACGATAAATTTGTCGCTGAAGCAATCGCACCGGTGCTAAATAAAGTCGGCGCCTTTACCGCCAACCCAATCATCCGCAACATCATTGGCCAGCCTAAATCTACCTTCAATATTCGTCAAATCATGGACGAAGGCAAAATCCTCATCGTTAATTTATCGAAGGGCTTAATTGGCGAAGATAACGCCGCTATTCTGGGATCCTTCTTAGTCACAAAAATTCAGCTAGCTGCCATGTCGCGCTCAGATATTCCTGACGTTCGCGATCGTCGTCCGTTCTATCTCTATGTTGATGAGTTCCAGAATTTCGCCACTGATTCATTTGCCACCATCTTATCCGAAGCTCGCAAATACGGTCTTAATCTGACTGTCGCCAATCAGTATATTTCCCAAATGAGCGAAACCGTTCGTGACGCCGTTTTTGGTAATGTTGGCACCATGATTTCTTTCCGCGTTTCTGCCGATGACGCACCGATCCTAGCTAAACAGTTTGAGCCGAACTTCGAATCAATTGACCTACTACAGATGCATAATCGTAATTTTGTTATCAATATGGTGATCGGTGGCGAAAAAACTCCCGCATTTTCAGCGCGCAGCCTGGAGCTTCCGCCATCCCAAGCGGACAATACGCCACATATCATCGAACATTCAAGGCGTATGTATTCGAAGAGCAGGGAGGATGTTGAGAGAGAAATTAGCGACATTATCATGCCCAACAGAAATCAGAAAAAGCAGACCGCCCCAAAGCCGAATCCGCAAACCAATAGTCAGCCAAATAAATCACAGCCTTCTACAGATAGCGGGGAGGTTGTCCTGCAAATTCGTGGCAATAGTGAATTAGATAAGCCTAAGTCATCGTCAGAAGTTGTAGCCGCACCTGAATCAACCGCGACCACCGCGCCAAAAAGACGACGCCGACGACGAAAAAAGAGTGCCACTCAATAAATCATTGAACTCTAGTTATAATAACGCCACTGGCGCATATCAGCATTATAAACATCAGTTATCCGCGGAGAAATCAGCGTAGAGACGGGACCCGACGGAACTGAAACCGCATTATTTTTAGTCAAAAAAGTAAGTAGCTTCTGATTCTGATAACGCAATCCTTTTGGCAAAGGCTGACTCATCACAGCATCAGCATTTGGCGCCGATAATACAAAACCCCACTCGCCAAATGACGGCACATTCACCGAGAACGCCACTATGTGTCGCCCCGGATGAGCGGATTTCATGGTATTTGCCACCATATAAAAAGCCTGCGGAGAAAAGAACGAAGAAGTTGCTTGCGTTACCATTACGCCATACTCTGTTAAAATATTGCCGACCTGACGGTACAGCTGCTCGGAATAGAGCTTAGCTAGCCGTTCATTCGAAGGGTCAACCAAATCAATCAACACAACATCATATTTATCCTGCGTCGAAAAAGCAAATTGAAAAGCATCTTGATTAACAATATCAACGCGAGAATCATGAAGTGACCGCTGATTAATGTCAGTTAGTAGGTGATTAGTCTTTGCTAAATTAGTCATTGACTCGTCAATATCAACCAGAGTAATACGCTCAACACTCGGATATTTCAACACATCACGCGTTAACAAACCATCACCACCGCCCATAATCAGCACTTTCTTTGGACTGACAACCGAGGACAGGGCGGAGGCAGACAGGGTTTCATGGTAGCGCGCCTCATCCAGACTAGAAAATTGTAGATTATGGTTTAAAAATAGCCTGGTATCTTTCTTATACCTGGTTAATACAATCTTCTGATATGGCGTTTGTTGCTGAAACATTACCGGATCTTTATAGGTCCGCTTATCAATTGCGTTTTCAATCTCTGTCGCATAAACAAACAGTCCAGACAGAACTATCGTTGCTACAATGCTAACTATCAGCACAACCCTAGAAGCTTTCATCTGCCTTAAAATCAATACGGCCACAGCGATATTCAACGCCGCTACCAGATAAGCACTGCGCATCAAACCGAGGTGAGGCAACATAATCAGAGGAAATAATAAGGACGCCACTAACGCACCAAAATAATCAAGCGCCAGAATCTTACTAAATAGCCTAACTGATGATTTGCGACCAAATTTCTGAAACATCTTCACTAGAAGTGGAATTTCCAGACCAATACAAATGCCTATCGCTAGGCTGATAATTGCAAAAATAACCCAGTGCAGTCGCGTAAAAACAAATCCCGTATACATCAAAAGTACCGAATTACCACCAATTAGCCCTAGGACAATCTCGTTGGTTGCAAAACTGGTCGCTGGATGTATTTTAATGTAATTAACCAGCAGCGAACCAATGCCCATTCCAAATAAGGTTACGCCGGTCGCCAAACTAAAGCTTAAGATTGAATCTCCGACCAAGTAAGATGCGGCCGCGCCTAAGATCAATTCATATATAATGCCGCCAATCGCCACTAATATCGCCGCCGCAAATAAAGCCACCTGTTCACGTTTATGTATTTCAAATCGCGGCACTAGAATATCCTACTTTCCAAATCCGCCACTACTGCCGCCATAAACACCACGCGCTCCGCCACTATGCCCATCGCTGGAGCTATTATCCAAAAATGTAAATATAATAGCAGCGGCAATAAACACTATAAATATGATCATCCACCAATTAATCGGCGTAATTTTCCTACCGAATATTCGCTTCTGTTCTTTAGCGTCTAGCTTCACTTTACGATAAGCATCATACTCACGATTATTATACTTCTCAATAGTAATTAGCTGGCGCCCCTTCGGCGCTTTACTGTCCCGCAGCGTAGCGTAGGCCATCATTTCTTTTGGAAAAACTTGATAAGTGTTTTTACCTTTAATATTCACGATTTCGCCCACACCAACTTCATCAACAACTACAATATGATCCGTTCCGTCCTGCTCGGAAAGAGTAAAAGATTGGCCTTTTTCTAGCTGCTGCGGATCAATTGACCTAGTAAACCGAATTGGCTCATATAAAGACACGACCTCGTCACTGTGGTCATACTCAACCCAAGTATCATAATCGGCTAGGCCAGTAATCTCCCATTCTTCCCAGTAGTAAAAGCGTTTATCTTTCTCGCTCCACTCACGAAACAGCAAGCAGCCAACCACTCGCAGATTTGTATTCTTTCCAGTCAAAATCTGGTTAATCTTCAGGCGCGCCTTAGTACGTTTCATCATTATAAATCTACCTTTTTCATAGTTATGTCTTCAGCCGCTAGTTCCTGACCGACTAATTCTTGTATTTGTTGAATAGTGACATCATTCAAGGGTTTACAAGTAGTCATTGATATATAGGCGGTACCATTTTCCGGCCATGTGTGAACTGCGATATGTGATTCAGACAAAAGCAGGGCAGAGCTAACTCCCTGCGGCGAGAACTGATGAGTTACCGACTCTAAGGGGTGCAAGCCAGCCCCCTTAGCAATGTCGTGCATTAGTTTCTGCAGCCCATCTGCATCATCAAGCAGGGCGGAGTTAGATCCGCTCACCTTAATGGCGATAGCTTGTATCCCAGATGTATTCATATTAGTAATTATAGCACTATTTAACCAGACACTTGCGCAATCATAATAAGTGCGCTAAACTACGATTACAATCCCTTAAGTAAGGATTGTACCAATGTCTAAATTGTTTTAGGTTTCTATAATAATTTAGTAGAAATACTAAAGCAAAGCTCTAATCCGCTCACTTGTTGGGCGGATTATCTTTTTATGTGGTAAAAAAACTTATGCTTTCAATTGTCACTTTTTGATTATATAATTACCTCAAACATAGCATAACAAAGGGCTTCTTTATGACTAAAAAATCTTCATATTCACCGAAAAAATATTCGCTAGGACTAGATATCGGTACCTCGTCAGTCGGCTGGGCAGTGCTAGACTTGGATAAAGAACGTATTCACGATCTGGGGGTGAGGATTTTTGAGCGACCAGAAGATCCTCAAAACGGTGATTCACTCGCCAAACCGCGCCGTGACGCCCGTTCAGCTCGTCGCCGTCTAAAACGTCGTCGCCAGCGTCTCAATCACCTAAAGCAATTTTTTGTCGACCAAAACATCCTCACTAAAAATCAAGTTGAAGAAGTTCTAAATTACAAGTCTAATTTCAACAAATTAGATGTATACGCCTTGCGAGCAAAAGCACTCACCGAGGAGTTATCGCCTGAAGAATTACTCAAAGTTTTATATCAGATTGCCAAACGACGCGGCTTCAAGTCGAACCGCAAGGTCGTGGAAGAGTCAGACAAAGAAAGTGGTCGTGTCACTAGTGCGCTCAAGACTAACGAGAAATTCCTCACCGACAACAATTACACGACTGTCGGCGAGGCCTTGAACAGTGATGAAAAGTTTGCATCGCACAAGCGTAATAAACGCGACGATTATACCAACAGTTTTGCGCGCGATGACTTTTTGCGTGAACTAGAGGTCATTATTAAAACTCAGCGAAACTACACCCTGAAAAATGTCCCCGAACAGGCTATTAACGAATTGATTTATGGCATTAACGACGGACAAATCACCAACGTAAGCGCCATCATGTACCAGCGTCCTTTTATGACCAAAGAGTTAATCGAAGAGATGGTTGGCAAGTGTACTTTTGAGGACGATGAAAAGAGGGCACCAAAAGCCAGTTATAGTTTCGAGGTATTTCGCCTGGCAAGCGATTTATCACACCTCGTTTTCATTCCCCGTGATGCCAGCAAACGCCAGGCCAAGCGCGAAAATCTAGAGGTAAGGCTGTCTCCAGAGCAAATTAATCAAGTTATCAGTACAGCCAAAAGCCAAAAGAGCTTAACATACAAAAAAGTACGCAGCACCGCAGGAATTAGCGAAGA
>CAMUPZ010000029.1 GCA_947095985.1 uncultured Candidatus Saccharibacteria bacterium
GAAAACCGGCGTGCGGTAAAACGTACCGAGGGTTCGAATCCCTCCCCTTCCGCCAAGATGGTAAGCTGAAATGTTCGCCAAAACGAGGCGAATATTTTTATGTAGCGAAATATACTTGACAAAAAACAAAGCTTATGCTAACATAATAACCAGTATTCTAAAAAATAGATACAAAAAAGAAAGAATAAAATGAATTTAGTGCAACAGTTTTTTACTGCTACAGCTATGCTGGTGAGCTTAAACGTAGCGTTCAGTATATTTATTCATGATACTAACATTGATAAGGCATTTTTATCATCTTGGAAAATGTATAGTGTTCATGGTGATGTTGAGAGTGACGGAAAAATGCCGGAAACTAATCCACACACCCATCCAGAACACTCAGATCTGTCTAATGTATTAAAGGAGAGCTCGGCGCGTCCACGAACCACGCCTCGTAACAACGATAAAAAGCGACTGCGTCAAAAATATGCTGCTCGTGGACAACATACTTTTGATGGATATCACCTTGATCTTGACGCTGTAAGCTAGACTATTTCAAGCTAATTACTTCTAATTCTGAAACCAGCCGAGTAATGATTTTTTCCTGCTCGGCTAATTGTTCGCGAGTTTCCTCAACAAGGTGTGCTGGGGCTTTCTCAATGTAAGTTGGGTTGTCTAGTCGTTTCTGTAATCCTGACAATTTTTGGCGTGCTTCCGCTAATCTAACCTCAAGATTTTCCTGATGCTGATATAGAGTTTCGCTATCAATATCCAGCCACGCTTCCCTGTTGGCGGCTGCCAGTCTGAGGCCACGCGGTTGATCTGTATGTTCGACTGACTCGAGGCGCATCAGATGCTTAATAGTGTCTTGATTGTCAGAAATTAGACTGTCGTTGCCATATAATAATCGATATTTTTTATTACCTGGCAATTCAGCAATCACCCAGCGACCCTCGGTGACTAGTGTCTTTAGCTGCTCAAATTGCTCGGCGGCAATTGGGTCAAATTTTTCTGGAGTCGGCCAAGTCTCGCGCATTAAGATTCCGTCGGTATAGTTAAGGGTTTGCCAAATTGTTTCCGTAACAAACGGCGCAAACGGGTGTGCAATTTTTAGAGAAGTCGCCAGTACCCATGATAATAAGGGACGGTTAATTGAAGTCTTAGATGATTCGATGTACCAGTCGGCTACGTCGTCCCAAATGGTATGGTAAACCGTTTCTGATGCTTCAGAAAAACGATACTGCTCTAATCGAACAGCCACGTTATTGGCGGCGTCATTTAATTGACGAATAATCCAGTGGTCGGCCAGAGTTTGTGGCTCCAGCTCAGCAATTTGATGATTATCGCCAATTTGCGCCTCAACAAACCGGGCGATATTCCAGAGTTTATTGCAGAAATTGCGTGCAGCAATAACCGAACCTTTATTAAAGGCTTGATGCTGAGCTGGGGCGCGACCAGCGATGATTCCCATCCTGGTAGCGTCTGAACCAAATTCAGCCACCAACTCCATTGGATTAATAACGTTGCCTTTGGACTTGGACATTTTTTGGTTATGCTCATCATTAACCATGCCGTGTAAATAAACCTCTTTGAAAGGTAGTTTACCTGTACGATATAGACTCAACATAATCATTCGTGCCACCCAAGCGCGCATAATATCCATGCCGGTCTCCATCAGGCTGGTTGGGAAATATTTGGCTAGTTCCCCGTCGCTTAAATAGTCAGTTACTACATATGGCCATTGACCGGATGAGAACCAGGTGTCGAAGGTGTCCTCTTCTCTAATATATGTTGTGTTATTCACAACAATCTTCTGTTCGTTGGTGCGAGTGTCGAATATCCAATCTTTAGGATCGTTTTCATTAACAAATGCTGGAATTGGAATTCCCCACGGGATTTGACGCGAGATATTCCAGTCTTTGAGTTGTTTGAGGTACGCGATAAGCTCGCGGCATTTAGAGGCGGGATAAAAAGTAACTTCTCCCCTTTCAAGCGCATCAATTGCTGGTTTGGCCAAAGGTTCCATCTTAACAAACCATTGTTCCTTAACCATTGGTTCGATAACGCTACCACATTTATAACAATGACCGACAGCATGCTCAATATTGCTTTCGCCGCGGCGTAATTCCAGTGCGTCTAGGGCTTCTAAAACTCGAGTGCGGGCCTCTTCTGGGGTTAACCCTAAGAATTGGGCAGGAACATTTATCATCTTGCCTGCTTGGCTAATGATTGACTCTAAAGGCAAATCGTGTCGTTTGGCAATTTCAAAATCGTTCGGATCGTGAGCTGGAGTGATTTTAACGGCGCCAGTACCGTAGCTCATATCAACATATTCGTCTGCAATAATTGGAATTTCCTTATCAACAATCGGTAGTAAAATGCGTGTACCGACTAGGTGCTTGTATCTTTCGTCATCTGGGTGTACTGCTACCGCTACGTCGCCAAGCATAGTTTCGGGGCGAGTGGTAGCCACGATAATCTCGCCAATTTTATCCAATGTTGGGTAAGCTATTTGCCATAACTTCCCCTTTTCATTCCTATGTTCTACTTCAATATCAGCGAAACTGGTTTGGTGTTTGGTGCAGTAATTAACGATGCGCTCACCTCTGTAGATTAGATCATCATCCCACATCTTTTTGAAGGTGTCATATACAGTGCTAATAACTTTATCATCCAAGGTAAAAGTTAGATGTTTCCAAGAAGCACTAATACCTAAAGCACGCAGTTGCAGTTCCATGTTACCACGCTTTTCTTGGACAAAATTCCAGACTTGGCTATAGAGTTGATCTCGAGAAAAATCGAATCGACTCTTCCCCTGCTTGGTCAATTCCCTCTCATACACTACCCAAGTCTCGAAGCCAGCGTGATCGGCACCCGGAATAAATATCGCATCATCACCCTTCATTCGGTGATAGCGGATAAGTATATCCTTTAGGTTCATGTCTAGAGCGTGTCCAATATGTAGATTACCATTAGCGTTAGGTGGTGGCATGACTATAGAATATGGCTTACCTACCCCTGTCGGTTCTAGAGCGCCACTAGTTTCCCACATGGCATAAATGTTTGGTTCGTAGTCATTTGGTATGTATTGTTTGGCTAGCTGCATAAGTAATTCCTGACTTTTTCACGCGAAAAAAACAAATTAAAAATAACCCATACTTTTCACACGAAAAGAAGTGTCATTAAATATAACTCTTTTTTCGCGTGTTTGTTTCAACTCCAATTATAGCATGAAAAAAGGTGAGGTAAAATAAATTAACGGAGAGATTGGTATGTGCGATAGAGCTGATATGAAATAGGCTTCATAGGTAAATCCCAGGCACCGCCAAAAGTGATATCGCTACCACCAAAAGAACGTTTAAACTTAGAAAAGCCAGCCCACGGGTGATTAGCCGGGGAGTCTTCTGGCGCAACACCATATAAGTCGAACAATTTAAGACCCCTTTCTTTAGCATCGAACAACATATGTGCTACTAAGACGTTGCCGCCGCGTTGTTTAACGAAGTTGCTATCTGTGCCAGTGTGAGCATAATAGCGAATAGAAGGGCTGTCGTATACAATAGTGGCGGTAATTGGCGTATTCTGATAGGTGACGTAAAACAGGGAAGCGGCTCCCAAGGGGAATAATGTCTCTGATTGTCGTTGGAAGTAGCTATCGTTGTGTGGACGCATGCCGGTTCGTGCGGCGACTTTATGAATAAGTTGCAGAAAAATTTTAACGTCGTCCGGGTTGGTCGAATGATGAATTTTGAGTCCTTTTTTGGCGTAGTTTCTGTATAAATTACGATTACTGGCACTCATATTAGACATCAATTGGTCGGTTGATTTTGTCAAGTCAATGACGTTTGTACGTTCAGGCTGGAGTTGTTGATAAGTAACTTTTTTCCAGTGATGAGATTTGAGATATTCAGCAAAATCTGGGTTGGTTGGTTCGATCCGTAAAAAAGTAACGTGATATTTTTTTGCAAGTTCAATCAGTGAGTCGATAGCTAAATGTAACGACTCCTCATTTTTGGCAGTCGGTCCGTACGGGCAGTAGAGACGGGAGTTACCTGTGCCACGCTCTAATATAGCCATAAACTCCCAGCCGTTGCCAGCTTGACGGAAAGTCTGGCGACCAAGTGATTGCTGAAATTTTTCCCAAGCGATTGATTGTAAGAAATGTTGATTCATGTTGTAATCTCCACAACGTTAAATTGATGTCATTGATAAACTTGGCTGCACTTCCAGGTCGTACGGGTCAGTGGGCTGGTCAATTTGAGCACGGTAATAGCCGAGTGCAGCGATCATGGCAGCGTTATCGGTGCAGAGCTGGATGGGCGCATAGTCAATTGACAGGGGTAGGGCGGCCGAAAGTTGATGGCGAAGTTCCTGATTGGCTGCTACGCCGCCAGCAATGACCACCGAGGCTGGCTGAAAATCATCATAAGCCTGGCGAGTTTTATCAACCAGGGTCTTGATAGCAGTGAATTGAAAGGAGGCGGCCATATCATGCCTTAATTCATCGTCTACAAGCCCTGGAAGCTCGTGTGAAGGAAAAGTAAAGTCTTTTCCAACTTCTCGCTGAACGGCTCTTAAAACGGCTGTCTTAAGGCCAGAGAAGGAAAAGTCGTATTCGCCTGATAATTTCGCAATAGGTAGCTGAAAAGCATGTGGATCTCCGAGTTCGGCCGCTTTAGCAATAGCTGGGCCGCCGGGATAAGGTAACCCAATGATTTTAGCGACTTTATCGAATGCTTCACCGACGGCATCGTCTTGAGTTTGACCGATGAGTTGGTACTCGCCATGATTCTTAAAGAGAACAAGTTGCGAATGCCCGCCAGAGACAATCAATGAGAGCAGGGGGAATGACGGTTGTTTTTTTGGTAGTGATAGAGATAGATTGCCAGATTGTTGATTGATAAAATTAGCGTATACATGAGCTTCAACGTGGTGTATTTTGTAAAGCGGTTTATGGTGGATAATAGCGAGAGTGCGGGCAGCAAGAGTGCCGATAAGTAGCGAGCCGATCAATCCGGGCGCATAAGTTACGGCAATAGCATCAATGTCGCCCCAGGTGCAATTTGCATCAGATAGGGCCTTTTTAATGACTGGGTTTATGACTTCCAAATGGCTACGAGCGGCAATTTCCGGAATAACTCCGCCATATTCGGCATGGATATCGATTTGGGAATTGACGACATTTGAAAGTAAACGTTCGCCATATTCAACGATTGACGCCGCCGTTTCGTCGCAACTGGACTCGATTCCCAAAATCCTCATTTGCTTTTATTATAACAAATATAAGTGGTAAAATAAGTATTATGAAAAACGAGTTGGTAAAAATTGCTAGAAAGACGCTGCCTAAAGGGGCTCTGGAGAAAACTGAAAATGCCTATCGGATTGCGCGGACGAAGATGATTAGTCTGAGGTATGGCAATCCAGCTCGTGGCCTGAGAATTATTGCGGTAACGGGGACGAATGGTAAGACGACGACGGCTTGTTATATTAATGAAATTTTGAAAGAGGCTGGCTTTAAGACGGCATTGTTTACGACGGCAGTGATTGAAATTGCTGGTGAAGAGAAGATAAATGATTTGAATGCAACTGTCCCAACTGTAGCCAGGCTGTTTAGTTTTTTTCAGACAGCTCAGCGTGAAGGTGTCGAATACGTGATTTTAGAGGCAACTAGCCATGCATTATCTCAGCATAAGTTTGATGGCGTGCCAATTGAGGCGGCGGTGATGACTAACTTGACTCAAGATCACCTGGATTACCATAAAACAATGGAAGAGTATGCAGAGGCAAAGGCTAAATTATTTGAAAAGCAGCCAAAATATATAGTGTTAAATCGCGATGATAAGTGGTTTGAATATTTCAATAAGTTTAATGCTTCTGGCGAAAAGATGACGTACGGTGTGAGTCCGGAGGCCGAGGCTCGGATAACACACATTAAGCTTTATAAAAAGGGCACAGAAGCAAGTCTGCTCATTGACCATCAGACTCATTTGGAGTTGGCGACTAATCTACCTGGTGAATTTAATGTACTTAATATGTCAGCGGCAGTATCTTTGGCGTATTTGCTCGGTATAAAGCTAGAAGATATTCAAGAAGGCGTGGCAAATCTGGAGACGATTCCAGGGCGCTTTGAGCGAGTGGATAATAAGCGCGGAATTGATATTATCGTGGATTATGCGCATACGCCAGATGCATTGGAGAAATTGTTAAAAACGACACGGAGAATTACTAAAGGGAGATTGTTCTTAGTTTTCGGCGCGTGTGGTGACCGAGATAAAACAAAGCGACCAATTATGGGAGAGTTGGCGGCTAATTTGGCGGATAGAATTTTTCTAACGGATGAAGAAAGCTATAGTGAGAATCCAGATGATATTCGGGCAATGATTCGACAGGGAATTGAGCGAACAAAGAAGGCCCATAAGATGACGGAAATTGCTGATCGAAAACAAGCGATTTATCAGGCACTAAAATCAGCCGTACGTGGCGATACGGTTCTAATTACCGGTATGGGTCATGAGCAGTATCGAATTGTTAACGGTAAACGAATTCCGTGGAATGATAAAACTGTTGTAAAAGAAATTCTCGGGCTAGAGAAAAATAAATAGTTCGCCCAGCTATTTATCAAGCTTTTATGAACAGACGTAAGTTGTCTAATGGTATTTAATTGTCTATCGGATAGTGAATCAATTGAAACTTATATTAATAAGGATGATCGAAAAATTGCTGTTTCTTTTTAAGCCAGGTTTCTGATTGGCGGACAAGTTTTTTGCTGTCAGTGGGGTTATTGAGAAGCGGTTTAATGGCCTCCTCGAGATAAATGCCACCCTGTGAGCCCTTGAAAAGGATTGTCGTGTCTTTAATTCCTTTACTCTTTAAGAACTCTCCAGCTTCTGGTGATTTGTCAAATGACAAAACCTTGCAGCCATTTTTTTCGGCAATTGGTGCAAGGTGTTTTTTTGCTAATTTACCGACGGTAATCAGTAGGTCTAATTGCTTGGGGTCACACAGTCTACCAATTTTTTCATGTTCCAGCTTAGAGGAATCGCCAAGCTCATTCATGTCGCCTAAAACCGCAATTTTACGACTTGCTTCCAGAGAGTAAAGGGTTTTTAGGGAATTTTCCATAGCAACGGGGCTGGCGTTATAGGTGTCGTCTAGTAGGGTGCATCCTTGCGTGTCGTGTAAAATATTCATCCTGCCAGAGACTGGTTTAATTTTCTTTAAGGCCGCTGCCACTTCGTCAATATTCATGCCGCAAGCTAGACCTGCTGCTGCCGCGCCAGTGATAGAGCGGATGTTGTGCTTACCTAATACGGAAATATTGATGTCGTGCGACTCTTCTTGATTGTGTTTTAGGGTTGCAATATAGCCGTCATTGGTGGTTTCTTTAATTTGCAAGAGAACATCAGCAGATTCATCGCCGTAGCTTATTTTTTCGCCAATTATAAGTGAGTGATATTTTTTATCAATATCGTGAAAATTGAATATGGTTTTTTTAGCAACTTGACTAATGGACAATTCTTCGCGCGCCACCACGTCAATTGTTTTAAAAAACTCCATATGCTCTGGCGCGACAGAGGTGATTATTGCGATATCAGGTTGAATGTAGCGCATAAATGTTGCCATTTCACCCGGACAATCAATGCCACATTCTTGGATAATGATGTCAGGCGATTGCGGATTTTTAATGCTAGAACGGGCAGCGGAGAAGACTTTTAGCCAATCTAGGGG
>CAMUPZ010000030.1 GCA_947095985.1 uncultured Candidatus Saccharibacteria bacterium
CTTCGTAAAATACCGACCGCTGATTTATTAGATGATCGCCCTGCTCAACCTGATGAAGTAGAACTAGGCCTAACATATGACGATATTGATGATTATCTCGAGGGCAAAGAAGTTGACTCCAAGATTGCTAAGAAGATAGAAGAACGCTACGATAAGACTCAACATAAACGAAACCTACCGATAGCATATAGGAGTAGTCAGTAAATCTGCCTTGGCAAACTAGCTACTGCAGGGTACTATATATTGTATGAAATACACGAAACCATACGTTCCACCGACGCTAACCGTTGACGCCGTGATATTCCAAATTAGTAACGGTGCGCTAGAAGTCCTGCTCCTAAAGCGCCCCAACGAGCCGTTCAAGGGTGAATGGGCGCTACCCGGCGGATACAACGCCAAGGGCGAGACGACGACAGCCGCACTGAGACGTATCGTTGCCCAAAAAACGGGCGTGGATGTTAAGAATGACTTGAGCTACATTGAGCAGCTCTACACCTTTGACACGGTCGACCGTGACCCACGAGGACATGCTGTATCGGTGACATACCTCGGGTGTGGGCGTACTATCCCGCTTGATGATACGAAGTCACACGCGACATTTTTTGATATGCGCAATCTACCACCACTGGCTTATGATCACGCCAGCATTATTGAATACGCCAGAGAGCGGCTAATCGCCAAGCTAACATATACGAATGCTGTGTCGGCATTTCTGGAGCGGCGTTTTACCCTGACCCAACTACAGACCGCCTACGAAATTATCTTTGATCGTGAATTTGATAAGCGTAATTTTCGCAAAAAATTACTCAGCCTCAACCTCATTCATGAAACCAACGAGTTATGGCGTGACGGCGCACATCGTCCAGCAAAACTATACGAGTTTAATTCCCAAAATCTTGAGACATTATCACGAAGTTTCGACTAGTGAATAGTAGCCAGGTAGAGTAGGTTAATAATTTCATAGTATTTTACTAATTAGTGTTGACTACACAATAACTAGTTGTTAGACTATATAGTAAGTGTAATTTATACATTAATTAAAGGAGGACATCTTATGAAAACTTAGAACAAAGCCGACCCGTACTCATAGAGATTGACGTGCAAAATGACTTTATTACCGGCAGCCTAGCAGTCAGAGAGGGCGAGCAGGTCGTTGCCCCGCTCAACACCATCGCCGAGACCGTGCGACACCATGGCGGACAGGTCGTTTTTACCCGTGACTGGCACCCCGGTGAAACACCACATTTTGTTAATTTTGGTGGCCAGTGGCCAGTCCACTGCGTGGCTGGCACTACCGGCGCTAGCTTTCACGATAAGCTCAACGTGCAGCCTGGTGACACTATTATCGACAAAGGCGTGGGCCAGACTGACGGGTACTCTGGCTGGGAGGGTCAGAGCGACACAGGCGAGAAGCTGGAGACTATTATCACGCCACGAACACCTCACGAGAGGGTTAAAGTATTTCTCGGTGGACTGGCAACTGACTTTTGTGTGAAGGCAACTGCGATGGATATTGCCAACAACTTCCGAGATGATGCGCGAGTTTCCATCTATCTACTGCGAGAGGCTGTTCGCGCCGTCGGTCTCACGCCAAACGCCGAAGAAGAGACCTTAGCCGCCATGAAAGAGGCTCGCATTCTGGCGGTTTCAATCAATGAAGCTAAAACGATGATCGAAAGGAGTGCTCAATGAACCGTGAACCGAAATTATCACAAGGACTAGATTATTATAAAGCGACCATGGGCCAGCTAGAATATGACAAGCATCCTGACACCGAGGTCACCTTTACCTTGAAGAATCGTGCCCCTACCCTGCTATCAGAATTTGTGAGCGCGGAAGAGTTACGCGCCCAGCTCAGTAACGTAGCAACCGGTTGGCAACCTGATGAGATCGCCTATCTCGCCAGCCTACAAAATCAAGACGACACAGCACAATTCACGCCAGAATACCTCGACTTTTTACGTGACAATCCCCTACCGCCTGTTAACATTGGTTATGATGAGCGCGGCGATTTAGCGGTTAGTGTTACGGGCAAATGGCCGCTAGTCACATTCTGGGAAACGGTGATTATGAGCGAAATAAACGAATTATATTTCCAGAATAAACTTGCCCGCGAAGGTGGCTCGCTACAAGAACTATATGCCGAAGGAGATCGCCGATTAAGTGAAAAAATTGCACTATTAAAGGATCGCCCAGATATTAAATTCTCTGACTTCGGCACTCGACGACGGTTTAGCTACGACTGGCAGAAACACGTCATCGAGCGTGTTGCCAGTGAACTGCCTGACAATTTTGTTGGCACTTCAAATATTTATTTGGCGCATGAGCTTGGCCTGCGGCCAATTGGTACATTTGCACATGAATTACCGATGGTTTACGCGGCACTGGCCGACAAGGCTGGTGACAACCCATTAAATGGCCACCATCAGGTACTCCAGGATTGGGAGCAGCTGTACGGCGAAGATTTATCAACCGCCCTAACTGATACATTTACAACTGAGTTCTTTTTCGCCGACTTCACGCCGGAGCAAATGGCTTCGTGGCAGGCTCTACGTCATGACTCTGGTGATCCGATGGAATTTGGCGATCGAGTGATCGACGTTTACGAGCAGCATGGCATTGATCCGCGAGAAAAGACAATTGTCTTTAGTGACGGGCTGGACGTCGAAACAATTATCAAACTGGCTGATTATTTCAAGGATCGTATCAAGGTAACATTCGGCTGGGGCACTACACTGACAAATGACCTGGGAGTTAAGGCGAATAATTTCGTCATGAAAGCCACGGCAGTTGACGGTGTGCCGACAGTTAAACTGAGTGATGTTGAAGGTAAGCACACAGGCCCAGATGATAAAATTGAAGAATATAAAGGACACGTGAAGACAGCAATTGGACGCCAGGCAGTAAGTCAATTAATCGCTGTATGAGTGAAATAATATCAACCACGGAACAGAAATTGTGGTACGATGGACCAAATTATACTGCAGATAGCATAGTCATCAGTCCAGGATTGCGACAGGTTCTCTTAATACGGCGAGAAACTGGCGAATGGGCATTGCCTGGAGGATTTATTGACCAGGGGGAAGATCCACTGGCAGCGGCCATTCGCGAAACTAGAGAAGAAACTGGTGTCACAATTAGCGACGGGGCTACACTTATATTTAGAGGATTAGTTGACGACCCGCGCAATCGCCAAGAATCATGGATTGAGACGAGCGCTTACTTATTTACCGTATCAGACACAACAAAAGCGACCGGCCACGATGATGCAATTGACGCTGGTTGGTGGCCAATTGATAATTTGCCTAGCCTTTATGCCTCACACGACTACATCTTGACAAGGGCGCTTGATCATTTATCTTGCCAAAACCTTATTGAAATAGCCCAGTCTCCAGAAACTTACCACGATGTGAGCGGTGGTCATATGCAATATGACAAAATTATTGCTACAAGAAATGGCCAGTCAGTATTTGTCAAACAGATATCGGCTAAGTATGACGATACATCGAGACGAAACCGATTACATCAATATCTGGAGAAAGAAGCTTTCGTCATGGCTCACTTAAGGTCTCATGGATATAGCGGAATACCCGAGCGGTCAATTCTGCATGGTAGTGATACGCTCATCATGGATGCGATGGAACCCGACGACGGATGGCAATGGCGAGCCAGGAAAGAAACGCTCAATTCATACGTAAATTCAGCGATTGAAAAATTTAATGAGCTAGAGAGTATACCACTACCAGCTGACACTTTCGACATTGAACCGTCACGTGATAGTTTTATAAAAGAAGGTTGGCAATCAATTGATAATCAAAAAATAGATAAATTACATAAATTAGCACCAAGTTTTTTAGATAGATTAACACCCCGCAGCCAAGCAGTCGCTCAATCATTACTAAGAGACCTGGTCTCGCTACGCCAAATAGGCAGCCAGACGCCTAAAACAAACTCATTAGTTTTTTGCCACCATGATATCCGACAATCAAACATGGCTTGGCACCCTAATTACGGTACTAGGTTGGTGGATTGGAGCTGGTCTGGGCTAGGCGAATCAGGTAGTGATATTACCAGCCTGCTAATTGACCTACATAAAAGCCACCATGATATCTCCCCTTATCAAAACATAATAAACTTAGATTATTGTCTCACGCTAATGGGGTTTTGGTTGAATCATGCGACCTGGCCACATCACGGCAATGACACGACTAGATTCCAGCAATTCTTGTCAGCTCTCAGCGCCTACGAAATATACATAAATGGCTAAGCGTTTACCGGATCAATATTTACCGATAGAATTTCTTTTTTAGTTGGTAGATTATTACCAGCTTCAAATGTGTAAAGCAATGATTGACCAAATTGCATTTCTACATGTTCCATTTCTGACTCTGGAATTTGGTCAAGATGTTTGATTAACGCCCGAATAGAATTTCCATGTGCTACTAATAAAATATTCTCGCCCGCCTGTAGTTTCGGTAAAATTTCCCGCTCAAAATACGGAACCACTCGCGCGTAAACGTCTTTTAATGTTTCGCCACCTGGCACCGGATAATCCCAACCGCGCCTAATTTCATTGAACGCCTCTTCACCGATCTCGTCCTTCACTTGCCACTTATTTTTACCAGTCAAATCCCCATAATCACGCTCATTAAGTTCAGTTGCCCGCGTTGTCTTCAGGCTGACTATACCACACCACTCAAGTAGGGCATCCAGCGTCTGGCGCGTCCGCTTGAGCACTGATGTATAGGCCTCGTCAAACTTGATATCCTTAAGGAGTACACCCAAACGCACCGAGTCAGTCCGCCCTTTTTCTGTTAGCCCCACGTCAGTCCAGCCCGTCCACTTACCTAGTAGATTCCATTCACTCTCACCGTGTCGACAGATAACTAATAACCCCACTATTTTCCTCCCAGTGTCGGCGCAAAAAACTCTATTTGCTCATTTTTTACGCCATTATCATCAACTATTTTCGTATTTACGTAACCGAATTTATCAGCCGCCCAAAAACGAATTGCCCATAATAATGAACCGTCATCAGGGTCAACTTCACTCTTAGAAATAAACTCACTAGACACAATTTCTGACTCTTGCAGCTTTATTTCAGACAAGACATTATTTTCCAATTGCGTAAAAAATACGAACTGATTTGTCAAAAACTCATCTGAATGACGCGACGCGACCATGGCAAGTTGTAGATTTTCGGGATCAATTTTAATGCCCACCTCCTCCTCGACTTCACGCACTGCCGCCTCCAGCGGAGACTCTCCGGGATCAACAATTCCGCCAGGTAGCGACCAGTGATCTTTATAGTCAGATTTGACGATTAATAATTCGCCCTGCTCGTTCTCTATTAACACCGCCGCACTAGAAAAACGCTTATCTAAACTAGCCAACCAAGTTCGCCGCTGCTCGTCAGTAAATTTCATTATTTTGCAAACTCAATTGCTCGCGTTTCGCGAATAACATTAACCTTGATAGTGCCAGGATACTGCATAGTCGACTCAATCTTCGTGGCAATATCTCGGGCCAATTTAATCGCCGACAAATCATCAATTGACTGCGGCTTGACGATCACTCGAACTTCACGTCCAGCCGAAATTGCGTAGGCCTTATCAATTCCCTCAAAGCTAGTCGCTACATTCTCCAAGTCGCGCATTCGCTCAGCAAAGTTCTCAGCCGAAACGTTGCGGGCACCCGGACGGGCCGCTGAAGCTGCGTCACAAACCCTAACTATAATCGCTTCTGGTGTAGTTGCCTCGATATCATCATGATGCGCCTCAATCGCGTGCACGATCCGCTCATCCATGCCATATTTCCGTGCCAATTCCGCGCCAATGTGATGATGCTTGCCCTCAATTTTATGAGTCACCGCCTTGCCAACGTCATGCAACAGCGTAGCAATTTTTGTAATACGCACATCCGCGCCAATTTCCTCAGCAATCATACCAGCAATTTGCGCCATCTCCGTCGAGTGTTTCAAAACGTTCTGGCCAAAGCTAGTACGAAACTTCAGTTCGCCAAGCAGCAGCAACATTTCCTTTGGAATACCGACCACGCCAGTCTCGCGCATAGCATCTTCGCCAGCCTGCTTGACCTCTTTATCAATTTGCTTTTTAGCCTTAGCGACAACTTCCTCAATGCGCGCTGGATGAATGCGTCCGTCCTTCATCAACATCTCCAAACTCAAACGAGCCACCTGTCGACGAACTGGATCGAAACTAGACAACACTATCATACCTGGCGTGTCATCCACTAAAATATCAACACCAGTTTCACGCTGCAGCGCCTGAATATTGCGACCTTCCTTGCCGATAATTCGACCTTTCATCTCATCATCAGTCAATTTAACCGCAGTAACTGTGCGCTCGGCTGTTACCTCGCTACTCATCCGCTCCATTGCCGTCACCAAAATCATCTGCGCCCGCTCTTCGGCGTCATCCATTGCATCATGTTGTAATTTTGACACCAAACCAGCCAAATCCTGCTTAATGTCACGTTCGGTCATTTGCATCAGCTTGTCGGCTGCGTCTTTCTTTTTCAGTCCAGCAATTTTTTCAAGCTTCTCTTGCTGGCGCGTACGGATATCACGAATCTCATTTTTAAGGTTATCAACCTCATCTTCATGGGTACGCAGCTTCTCCGCTCGACGATCCAGCTCCTCTAGTTTATTGTCAAGCGTTCTCTCGCGATCAGCCAAACGATTCTCGGTTTTTTGCCACTCCTTACGACGCTCGTTCTCAATTTTCAGCGCCTCGTCTTTGGCTTTTAAGACAATATCACTAGCCTTCGTCTTGGCATCAGCCAAATCACGCTCAATTTGATTTTTGCCATTAATTTGGCGCGTTCGTTGATATCCTACGAAACCACCAACACCAATACCCGCACCAACAATGGCGGCAATGATCATCTCTATCATATTATTCCTTTCCGATCAGCCGCCCTTGAGTGTTCGCCTCAAGGAAATATATCAACAGCCAATCAATTTCAAACTATCTAAATCTGGCGAATCAAAACTTACAAAACGCCGTAATTTAATTATACACGCTTTTGAAGATTTTGGCACTGAAAATCATTTTCGCGGCGCGGTAATATGAGCGGCAGCACCATACTCTGGCATGACAATTTTCTCGTTCTCGCCAGCACGCAGTTTTTCAAGTGCCATCTCCCGCCAATCTTCACCCATTGCACCGACAATCGGTATATTCAAGCTATCCGCCAGCGTGTTTGCAACCGTCAGCCCAATCCTTAGCCCAGTAAAACTGCCCGGCCCTTTCATTACGCCGATACCGCTGATATCATGCAAATCACCGGTTTTTTCTTCCAAAAACTTCAATAACCCGCGCGCCAACGTCCGCCCTGCTTGCCACTCAAAATCCTGCCGGGCCTCATTATCAACCACCGTTAAAAAACAAGTTGCCGTCGAGGTATCTAATAAGATTATCATGCCAAATTCTCCTTTATCTTCTGCCAAAGTTCAGCCGA
>CAMUPZ010000031.1 GCA_947095985.1 uncultured Candidatus Saccharibacteria bacterium
CATCAGGTTGAGCAGGGCGATCATCTAATAAATCAGCGGTCGGTATTTTACGAAGGAGGCGTTCGGGAACCTGTAATACATTCAGCATGGCCCGGCCTTGACGTTTGTTCAGACCATATAGCGGCATAATGTCGGCGGCACCATCGCCAAACTTGGTGAAAAATCCCGTGGCTGATTCGGCGGCATGATCAGTGCCAACCGCCAATAGCCCATAGACACCGGCAATGGCATACTGTGTTATCATACGGCTACGAGCCTTGATGTTGCCTTTGTTGAAATCGCTAATTTCTTGACCACTGGTGTATAGGTTCGCAACAAGTGCGTCGACGCTAGGTTTTATATCAATGTCGTGTTCTATGACGCTTGATTCGCCATAAGACTTAATAGTCTTAACGGCTAGCTCAGCATCTGCTCGGTCATGTTGAACGCCGTAGGGCAGTAGCATAGTGTGGAGGCGGCAGTTCTGTCCGCTTTGGCGTCTCAGCTCGATAGCGCGCTGAGCCAAGATTCCTGCCAGTAATGAATCTTGGCCACCCGAAACTCCCAGCACAAAACCGTTCAAGCCAGCTTGCCTCAGATAGTCAGCTAGGAATTTAGTGCGCTTCTCGATCTCTTCTATCGGTTGGATAGTGGGCTTAACACCGAGGGCGGCGATAATTTCTTGTTGCTTGGCTCGCATATATACCTCCTTTATTATTTCTGTAGGCAGCTTAGGGTTATACGTAGAGTATAGCATAGTTAGTGTGTATTTAACAATAAGCTACGAGAAACGAGTATGTATGATATTTGTACAACAAATTGAGGTTAATCGATAATCCCCAAAGCGATCGTCGTCACACCAAGTACCATGTGGCTTATCGTTACGCCGATGAGGTTTGATGAGCGCTGGTACGCTCGGTACCAGAAAAGGCCGACGATGCTCATGACAACAACAGTGAGTATATCGCCGTAGATGATATGTGCGTAACCGAAAAGGGCGGCTGCTATGCCAAGCTCCAACGCCCGGTGTAGCCGTAGTTCTTGCAGCATACGGCTGAGGATACCGCGAAATAACAGTTCTTGTGCCGGGCACGAGATGAGAATATAAAATACATAGAATCCTATTCCTTTGGTTGGTGAGAATCGAGGTTTTTTGAGGAGTAGAAACAGCCCGGCTGCGATAATGAGAGCCATAGTTATAGGTAGCACGGTTTTGAGTGAATAGATGGCACGTTGCCGCGTAATGCCGATGTCATTATGCGTATTGCCGAGAATTCGCGTCACTATATACATCGCTACTGCACCGACGACGAGTGCCGCGAACTTCATACTCCAGGGGATAACGCCGATACAAATGAGGATGGGCAACATGAGATATACGCAGACAATGGCGCAGAGATATATCATTTGTCGGCGGTGAGTTGTGCGGGTAGTGTGATTAGTATTAGGCATGATAATGAGATATTACAATTATATATTAACTGAAATCGCTAATTATTGCTGTATTTAATGTGTAAAGTGTGGTAGAATAGTGATGTAAGTGTCGAGATCATCTTTCGGGGTGTGGCGCAGTTGGCTAGCGCGCGCGGTTTGGGACCGTGAGGTCGAAGGTTCGAGTCCTTTCACCCCGACCAACTTGAATCATTCAATACATTAAGATAACCGGCAAATTCGTCGGTTATTTTTTATTTTTGTACAAACCAATGATCAGATCACCATCACGAAATTCTTGCTGCATTAGCCATGATGGCGGAATTTGTTTTTTATATTTGTCATATGTTTTTGCGCGAAGTATCAGCCAAATTCTTTGAGTTTTTACAGAGTTTAAAGAGCTAATTTCTGGATTATTAAGTTTTTTGATTAATCCCCATTCGCCAGCCCAATTGAGTTCTTGGTCTGGACGTAGCAGGATAATTTCTTTATTTGTTCTATTGTAATAAGATGTGTGAAAATAGGTGTAAATTTCACCGGAGACAATAGAGTCATTGCTTTTTATATTCTCATTTATATGATTCATGGCAGTGTTGGTGTTGTTCCAGGATGCTTCTGTTATATTTTTACTGCCGACATGCCACATGTAGCAGCCAATTAGCAATATGAAAATAATAGATAAGCCGACGCTACGAATTCTTTTACTCGAAAAAATAATTTCTATGTAGATGGCTATCAGACTATAAAATGCTGGTGCCGAATAGGTAAAATAGCGATCTAAGTAAACGGGGCGACCTTTGCTCAGTACGTAAATTATAATCATTGGTAGAAATGACCAAATTGTCATGAGCCATATTGCTGCTCGGTATTTATGAAATTTTTTAGCTAAGGTTAATGATGCGATAAGCATTATTGGCAATAACAGCAAGCCAAAGTAGCGGACTATCCTCTCATCGTAAGTTAAGAACATGGACAGGGTTGTTGGTATGGTAAATTTATTAACTTCTGGTATCCAAAACTCGCCGCTAACTCTACTGACTTGGGAGATCATTACTGGCAGCCAAGGTAAGAATAATAAAAAGCATAGCCCGGCTGCCAGCCAGATATTTTTATTAGTAAAAATTTTTATGACATCAGTGCGGTTTCCACCAATTTTTAGCCATAAATAGACGAAGTGAGCTGGAAGCAGCAGTGCCAGGAAGTACTGTGTGTAAATGCCGATTGCCACTAAAAATCCGTATAATATCCACCAGGGTTTTTTGTCTTTTCTCTCAACCGCCATGATAAATGTATATGTGGCCGCTACGCCAATCAGCGCCGCCAAAGCATACATCCGCGCTTCGTCGCTATAGCGGATCAGGAATGGTCCTAAAGCTGCTAAAAAAGCTCCAAATATAGCGATTCTTTTAGAGAATAGCTTTTGCAGTAAGAGAAATAGCATGGCGACTGTCATGGCGCCACATACGACACTAAAGCTTCTGAGTGTAGTGACTGAATTGCCAAAAAGCAATTGCCAAAAATGCATGATAATGTAATAAAATGGTGGATGTACGTCCGTGGTTGTCGTGGAGATAATGTCAATCAAGGGCTGCTTGATAATGGTAGCAGTATAGCCCTCATCGTGCCAAATATCAGCCTTGGTTAATTGGGCAGTGCGAGCGCTAATAGCTAAAATTAATATGGGAATTAGCCAGAACCAGCTGGGTATTTTATGAAGAAATGTGTGTAGATTTTTAAGATTTGCGCATATATTTTTCATTACACTATCTGGGAAGCTTTAGAGATATTTCACGTGCCTTATGGGCTATCTCATCGTCAATAGTATCTACTCCAAAGTCTATGCTGATACCGCGTCGTCTTAGGACTTCATTGATTAGAAAATCAGCAATTTGTGGGTTTTTCGGTAGGATTGGGCCGTGGAGATATGTGGCTATAACATTGTTATAGCGAACGCCTTCATTCGCATCAATCATATTATTGCCAGCACCCTTAATCACTTGCCCCAGCGGCGTGACAGTTTTATCAAGGAAGGTCTGCCCACTATGATTTTCGTATCCGATAATCTCGCCAAATTCTTGACTTTTGAGAATAATATTGCCAATCATTCGCTCCTCGCCAGCAATTGTTTCAATCGGTAAAATATTAGCGCCAACAATCTCTTCGCCTTTAAGTGTGCGAAAAAAGCGGCCGAAGAGCTGATACATACCACAAATCATTAGCATCGGCACGCCGTCGTTTGCTAATTGTCGGAGCTCGTCTGCTCGTTCCAAAAGGTCGTTTTGGATAATCGTCTGGCCAGAGTCTTGACCGCCACCACCGACGAAAATATCAATCTTAGAAAAGTCTGTTGAATCGCCTGGATTGTGGTCGATAATTTCTACTTCAAACCCGCGCCACTCTAGGCGTTTTTTTAGGACTAGTGTATTGCCCCAGTCACCGTATAAATTCATGTCTCGTGGATAAAGTTGTGCAATTGTTATTTTTGTCATAATATTTCCTCTACGTCAGTTTTTTCGCTAAGCAGGCGTCGAATTGCGGTCATGGCGGTATAACTACAGAATATTTGCTTTGGTTCTTCTGGGTGGTCGTTGATAAAATCATCTAACGCCCGCGTAATATCGGTGTCAATTTTTTCAATCGCAACTTCGTCATATTGAAGACGTAGCGCCATGTCATAAGCTCGCACCCCACTAATCACGGATACCTTTTTCAGAGCTGAAAAGTCAACATCCCAAAACCAACTAACATCTCGCCCGTCTGCGTAATTGTCATTAACCGCGATCATCGTCGCGCTGCTATTTTTGGCAAATGACAAAAGCGCCAGTCGAAAGCCGCTTGGATTTTTGACGAGAATAAGTTCAATCGGCGTGCCGTTTAGGAAAATTGTTTCACCGCGACCAAAGGCTGGCTTAATATTTTCGAGCGCTGACAATATGGTGTCTGTAACTTCCGGTCCGGTAATTTGTCGCGCCAGGGCTGTAGCCGCTGCAGCATTAAGTAAATTATAAACGCCGGTAAGCTTTAAATTGACAGCAGTTTCTTTGTTGTCAATCTGTAGAGTCGCCTCCTGGCCGCTAATCTTTTTTAATAAAACATCAACGTTTACGCTTTGGTTAGCGATTGCTGTACCGTATTTTAAGTTGTCGTCGGTCGGCATTAATTTAAGTAGCTCGTCGGTTGTGCCGAAGAATACTTTTTTAGCCTGAATGTGTTTGCTAATCTTAAAAATTCGTGGATCGTCGCGATTAAGAACAACAGTATCGGTAGTTGCTTCGGCTATTTTCTGAAGCAGCGACGCTGTATTATCAATCTCTCCAAATCTATCCAGCTGGTCGCGCATTACGTTTAATAGTAGCGAGAACCGTGGGCGAACCATTTGCACAAATTTCACCGCCCAAGCTTCGTCAAGTTCTAGGACTGCAATATCGGCTTCCAGTTTACCGCGCAGGTTGACTTCATCCAGCAGTGCGGCTGCTACACCTCGGGAGAAATTGCTACCAGTCCGATTCGTAAAAACCCTTAATCCGACTGACTCGAGCAATTCCACGACGATTTTTGTGGTTGTTGTTTTTCCGTTAGTGCCGCTGATAATTACCACGCCTTGTGGTAGGTCTTTCAGTGTGCGCTGGATGAACTTTGGGTCAATTTTCTCAATCACTAAGCCTGGCAGGGCTGAGCCACCGCCGCGTAACCTCGCAACCTTCTTGACGCCTTTGCCAATTATAGTACTGATCATCTGTCTTGCCATATAATCCATTATACTCTGCCGGGCTAATATGCTACAATATCAATATGTTTTTGGTGGGGATCTTTCAGTGGTGGTATGGCAGTGGATTGCTAGAATATGTCCAACAAGGTTTTTTGGGGGTTTTGCGAACGGCAGACTTTTTTTCGGTCGGATTGTTATTAAAAACATTATTTAATCCGTTTCGTCAGATTTCAGCAGCTCCAGTTGGTGGTGCTGCGCCAGTTCAGTTATCGGCATTTTTCGATAAGTTATTTTCACGCGCGGTTGGCATGGTGGTGCGCTCTGTAGTGATAATTGTTGGAATATTGATGATATTACTGAGGGTTTTGTGGGTGATTCTAGGAATTATTCTGTGGCTGGTCTTGCCGCTATTGCCACTTGCGGGAATTGTGCTGTGGCAAATGGGGGTTTCTATATGAATGTGCAACCAAAGTTTAATTACGATAGTTTGAGGTCTCGGAAGGCAAGGTTTTCAGTTAGGTTTGGCAATGCTTGGCACGTTGTGGTAATAGCAATTGGTATCATGATGGTGGTGCTTGGTGTGTGGATGCTGATTGAACACGGATCGGTCGGCTGGCTGATGCTGGGTCTGAGTGGCCCGATGGTTATGCTGTCTATTTGGTGGGAGAAAGATTTGAAGACGGCGGAGATTAATAAGAATCCGCAGACTATTGATGATGTGATGGCGGCTGACGTTTTAGGTAAGCTGCCGCGTCGGCCAACGCCAACGGATATTGCTGAAGCGATTACAGGCACTCGAGCTGGACAGTTTTTAGCCTTGCGCCTGGGTTTAACGCCAAACTTTTTGCATAATATTTCCGTTGACAATCCAGATCAAACCGAGCAAGTCTGGAAAGCGGCAATCGAGATTTGGCAGAACACTAAAAGTCCGAAGATCACCAGTGCGGTTTTAGCCGCTGCTATAGTAAAACAGTTGCCACAGCATGATTCGTTGCTGGCAAATATGAAAATTGATTTTCAGGATATCGAAGAGACTATCAAGTGGTACGAGCGAATAAAGGCGTTAATTGAAGAGCATAACAAAAAGCCGTTACGGACGGGCGGAATTGCCAGAGATTGGTCGTTCGGTTATACTCCGTTGCTGAGCCGCTTTGCGCAGAATATTAGCGCTAACATTTCCGGTCAGATGCTTACTACAAAGTTGGCGGCGCATGAAAGTGCACTTGAGCAAATGATGAAAATATTTAGCTCAGGTGGTCGTCAGAATATTGCGTTAATTGGTGCTGATGGTGCTGGGAAAAGTACGGTAGTTTCGGCGTTTGCAGAGATGTTGATTGATGGACATCAGGGTGTTCCTGGGTCGTTGATGTATCAACAAGTTTTTATGCTTGACGCTTCATCTTTGGTTAGCGTAGCGTCGGGTCGCGGTGAGTTGGAAAATCTGGTTACAATGATCTTAAATGAAGCGTTTTTATCAAAGAATGTTATTTTATGCTTAGATAATGCACAGCTATTTTTTGAGGAGGGTGTTGGTTCGGTCGACTTAAGTAATGTGCTACTGCCAATTCTAGAAGCTGGCAGATTGAGGATGATTTTGACAATGGACGAGCAGCGTTTCTTGCAAATCTCCCAGACTAAACCGCAGCTAGCTCACGCCTTAAATACCATCGCTATTCAGCCATCGAACGAATCGGAAACCATGAAAATTATGCGCGATCAGCTAGTGCTGTTTGAGGCACAACATAAAGTTAGGTATATGTATCAAGCTTTGGCGGAAGCTTATCGTGTTGGCGATCGCTACGTTCAGGATTTGGCAATGCCAGGTAAAGCGCTGAAAATTTTAGAGGCGGCAGCGAGTTATGCTAGCGGCGGTCTGGTGACGGCGCAATCGGTGGATGACGCGATTGAGAAGACACTCGGTATAAAGATTTCCGTGGCGTCGCTAAGTGACGAGAGAGAAAAGCTGCTGAATTTGGAGTCGCTGATTCACCAGCGCATGATTAATCAGTCGCGGGCGGTGACGGTTGTTTCCGATGCTATTCGCCGGGCGCGTACTGGCGTTAGGAACCAAAATCGGCCGATTGGCGCTTTCCTGTTCCTTGGTCCGACTGGTGTTGGTAAAACTGAATTATCCAAAGCTTTGGCAGATGTTTATTTTGGCGGCGAGGGCAGCATGATTCGGTTGGATCTTAACGAGTTTG
>CAMUPZ010000032.1 GCA_947095985.1 uncultured Candidatus Saccharibacteria bacterium
GTTTCCGCCTCGATGATGTCGTCGCCATGATCCGCCTCGTCCACCAGGATCTGCACCGATGAATAATCAATTTTTACCACGCCGCCGGAGATTGCAAAATATTCTAATTGACTGTCCGAATCTTCTTTATGGCGGCGCACAGTAATGACGCCGTCCCGCGCAATCGTCACTAGCGGCTCATGACTCGGGAAAACGGATATTTCGCCGTCAATGGTTGGGATTGACAGCGAATAAATCTCTTCGTCAACCTTCGTGCCAACAAGTGTAACTAATGACAATTTCATGGTTATTTGGCTTTCTTCTCGCTTGACTTGGCGGCGGATTTTTTGTCGGCAGCTGGCTTAGATTGCTCGGCGGCGTCACGGACGACTTGGTCGGCCAACGTGCCTTGTACCATGTAGAACCAGCTTTCTGGCTTGTCGTCATATTTACCAGCCAAGATGTCAGCGGCGTCGCGAATGGTGTCTTCCAACTTGACGTACACGCCTGGATTGCCAGTAAATTTCTCAGCCACGTGGAATGGCTGGGCTAGGAAGCGCTGGATGCGACGAGCCCGAGCAACGATTTGCTTCTGGTCGTCCGACAATTCTTCCATACCAAGGATGGCGATGATGTCCTGTAATTCCTTGTACTGCTGCAATACTCGCTGGACTTCGCGCGCCACGCGGTAATGCTCCTCGCCGACAATTTCTGGGTCGAGCGAATTGGAGCTGGAATCCAACACATCGACGGCAGGGTAGATACCAATTTCCGTCAAAGCGCGGTTCATCACGATGGTCGCATCCAGGTGAGCGAAGGTTGTCGCTGGCGCTGGGTCGGTCAAGTCGTCAGCTGGCACGTAGACCGCCTGAACAGAGGTAATCGAACCCTTTTTCGTCGAAGTGATGCGCTCCTGGAGAGCACCCATTTCCTGCTGCAAGTTCGGTTGGTAACCCACGGCACTTGGCAAACGACCCAGCAATGCCGATACCTCAGCACCAGCCTGAGTGTAACGGTAAATGTTGTCGATAAACAGCAGCACGTCTTTGCCTTCATCACGAAAGGCTTCGGCCATCGCTAGACCCGAGAGCGCCACGCGCAGGCGTGCTCCAGGCGGCTCGTTCATCTGACCAAACACCAGCGAGGTCTTGTCCAGCACGCCGGCTTCTTCCATTTCATAGTACAAGTCATTTCCTTCGCGAGTACGCTCACCAACACCGGCAAAGACCGAGTTACCAGAGTGGAACTTGGCGATGTTGTTGATCAGCTCGGTGATCAGGACGGTTTTACCGACACCAGCACCGGCGAACAGACCAGCTTTACCACCTTTGGCCAGCGGCGCGATGAGGTCAACAACCTTGATGCCGGTTTCCAAAATATCCGTCTTATTTGACTGCTCAGACAGATCCGGAGCAGGGCGGTGAATTGGCGCTAGTTTACCCTTTGGCTGCGGCTTTTCGTCAATCGCTTCACCAACCACGTTAAACATGCGCCCTTGGGTCTCGGCGCCCACTGGCACAGAAATCGGCGCACCAGTCGCCACCACTTCCGCACCGCGAGCCAAGCCATCAGTCGACGACAGCGCAATTGTCCGCACCGTATGCTCGTCGAGGTGCTGTGCTACTTCCAGCACCAGCGTCTCTTTGCCGTTCTTGACATGGAGCGCGTCATAAATCGCCGGCAATTTAACGTCACGTGGAAACTCCACATCGACCACCACGCCAACGATTTGAATAATTTTTCCTAAATCTTTTGCCATCTTGTTCTCCTTTATCATTGTTCCATCGCCTCCACGCCGCCGGAAATTTCTGCCAACTCCTGAGTGATCGCACCTTGGCGAGCTTTGTTCATCGCCAAAGTCAGATCGTCAACCAGGTCAGACGCATTATCCGTCGCATTTTTCATAGCCATCATCCGCATAGAATGTTCACTAGCACGAGCATCGAGTAACGCCTGTAATAATCGCGCACCCGTCAAACGATTCGCCACAGCGTCCAGCACCTCTGGGATACTTGGCTCGTACTTGGCATCAGAAACTGTGTTAGAAACTTCGCTCGGATCAATCAACGTCTTCGTGCCAGCTGGCAACAAGCGCGACAACTCCGCCGTCTGCACCATGCTATTGATAAATCGCGTGTATACCAGTGTTACCGCGTCAACTTCACCATTCTCAAACATGCTAGTCGCGGTGTTTAGAATAGTATGAAAGGTCAGTCCCGACGGCTGATCTGGTAAATCGTCATAGTTACCGATAATCTTCGTATCCTTCAAGCGTGAGGCAAACTGTGAAGCCCGACGCCCAATTGTCAGGGTCAGATTCTCAATACCGCGCTCATCATCACGCTTCAGCAGCTCCAGATATTTCTTCAAGACGTTGGTGTTGTACGCACCAGCTAGACCTTTATCACTAGCGATGACGATGATCAAGCGCTTAGTGATTTTGCGGCGCTTAAACAGCGGGTGATTGTCAGTCGCACCTTGGCTGGCTAGGTAACTCAGCAATTCCTCAGCCGCCATAGTGTACGGAGCCGAGGCTTTGTCCGCCTCTTGGGCACGACGCATTTTGCTGGCCGCCACCAACTGCATCGCCTTGGTGATTTGCTTGGTCGAATCCACCGAGCGAATGCGATTTTTCAGCGCACGAGTACTCGGCATGGATTACTCCTCAAATCCTTTCGCTGCTGCCTGCGTTGCCTCGTCGATGACCTGGAGCTGCTCGTCAGTTGGCTTAGCGCCCTTATTAAGTTCACGCATTGCGTCTTTGTTATTTTTCCAAAGTTGCGTCAATAGAGCAGCTTGTGCTTCCTTGATCTTGGCGACTGGCACACTGTCAAAGGCACCGCTGGTTACCGCGTGGATACTAACAAATTGCTCCCACACACTCATCGGCTGGTACTGCGGCTGCTTCAAAAGTTCAGTCAAACGCTGACCGCGGTCGATTTGCGCCTTGGTCGCATCATCCAAATCTGAGCCAAATTGCGCGAAACTAGCCAACTCACGGAACTGTGAAAGGCCGAGCTTCAAGTTACCACCGACCGACTTAACGGCCTTGGTCTGGGCAGCACCACCGACGCGGGAGACCGATAGACCAGCAGAGATAGCCGGGCGAATACCCTGATAGAACAAGTCAGTCTCCAGGAAAATCTGACCGTCGGTGATGGAAATCACGTTGGTCGGGATGTATGCCGAGATGTCGCCAGCCTGCGTCTCGATGATTGGCAGAGCAGTCAACGAGCCGGCGCCCAATTCATCTGACAACTTGGCTGAGCGCTCCAGTAGGCGAGAGTGCAAGTAGAACACATCACCCGGGTAGGCCTCGCGTCCCGGTGGACGGCGCAAAAGGAGAGACATCTGGCGGTAAGCCACGGCGTGCTTGGTCAAATCGTCATAAATCATCAGCGCGTGGCCGCCATTGTCGCGGAAATATTCACCCATGGCCGTACCGGCATATGGCGCGAGGTACAACAGGGAGGCCGCATCCGATGGGCTGGTCGCCACCACGATGGTTTGCTCCATCACGCCTTCTTCTTTCAGGCGGTCAACCAACCGGGCAATCTTTGATAATTTCTGTCCAATCGCCACGTAAACGTTGACCACGCCGGTCTTTTGCCGTGCCTGGTTGATCATGGTGTCGATAGCAATGGCCGTCTTACCAGTCTGGCGGTCACCGATGATCAGCTCACGCTGCCCGCGACCGATTGGGAACATGGCGTCAATTGACATGATACCGGTCATCAGCGGCTCATGCACCGACTTACGACCCATCACGCCGATGGCTGGGCGCTCAATCAGCCCGCGTTGTTTGGTCTTGATAGCTGGTCCACCATCGAGCGGCCGACCTAATGGGTCAACCACGCGGCCAAGCAGCTCCTCGCCAACTGGCACGTCCAGCACCGCACCCTTGCGGCGGACGCTGGCGCCAGCCTTGACTTTTTCTTCGCCGCCGAGGATCACCGCACCGATTTCATCTTCCATCAAGTTTAGCGCAAACGCTTCCACTGTGCTACCATCAGTTTCAATTTCTAGCACTTCGCTGTAGCCAGCTTTACTGAGGCCGTGCACCCACGCCACGCCGTCGCCGACGCGGATGACGACACCAGCGTCCTCTAGTCCTTCCGTCGCCTCCAGCTGCGCGATTTTTTCCCGCAGGCTTTTGGCTAGTTCTGTCACATCAATCTTGCTCATTTTTCCTCCTAGATTTTCTTCGCCCGCAAGTCGTTTAATTTCTTAGCAATCGTCGCGTCCAGCGTTGCGGTTGGCGTCCGTAGCTTGAAGCCACCAATTAGCGTTGGGTCAATTGACTCCTTCAGCGTCACCTTCGACTTATTATTATTGGCGCCCACTGCAGACATCAGATATTTTTCTATATCCCGCTTTGTATCAACATCAAGCTTTCTTGCGCTTTCAACTGACGCCACGATTTCACCATGCTCAGACAATTCTGCTTCGACATTCCTCACCAACAACTCAATCTCACGCTGGCGTTTTTCATAAACCAACAAACTAGCAATTTCTTCCATAATCGTATCATTGCCAGCCATAATCTGCTCAGCTGCGTATTTTGCCAACTTTCGCCTGGACACCAATCGCATCTATTCAGCCTCCTCTAGCGCGGTCGAGATTAGCTTTGCATCCTTTTTAGAATCAATCTTCTCGTTTAAGACTTTGCCAGCCGCCTCAGCTACCAATTCCAGAGTTGAATTATGCAATTCTTTCTTAGCGTTTTTAACTTCCTGAGCAATTGTATTATGAGCTTCTTTAATCAAGGCCTCCGACTTGGCGGTGGCTTTTTTAGCCGCTTCCTCAACAACCTCAGCTGCTTCTTCTCGAGCTGATGCTACGATATTACTAGCTTCAACTCGGGCTTTTCGCACCATCTCGGCAGTCATCTCTTCGGCTCTATCAGCATTTTCTTTGGCTGATTTTGCCGCCGCGTCAGCAGCCTTAAGGTCTTTCTCGCGCTTAACAAGCATCTCCATCATTGGCGGATAGACAAACTTATGCAGCACGAAAAGCAAAATTAGAAACGCTACTGTCTGAAGTGCTAAAAGTGTCCAATCAATCCCTAGCGAGCTCAGCAAATCAGCTTTCTCTGACGCGCCAGAATTGGCAAATTGTGTTAATATTCTCTCCACAATTTACTCCGAAAACTACATAACTTTGCCGACGATTGCTGCAACGAAACCAATAATAGCAATCGCGTCGATGAAAGAGATACCCAAAATCATCATTGTGCGTAGGTCGTTGATTTTTTCTGGGTTACGACCAGCGGCGTTCATAGCTGCTGCGCCAACGATTGCAGCGCCGATTGCCGCAAATGCAGCTGGGATTGCGTAGGTAAGTGCAAATGATAATGCTTCCATGTTTAATATTCTCCTTTAATTAATTGTTAACTAATTTAATCACTTTCTGCCGCCACTAATTTATTAGTTTCAACAGAGGAGTGAACATCATCAAGTGGCTCGTGTGAATCGTGGTGAGCCAGCCCCAGGGAAATAAACACCGTTGACAACATAAAGAAAATGTACGCCTGAATACCGCCGATAAATAACTCGAAGAAATAGAAAGGCTGCAGTGCTGCTGGTGACATAAATTGCGTCATATAAGCAATGATAGCTAAGAGAATTTCACCCGCCAGAACGTTGCCAAACAGGCGGAAACTCAGACCTAGCATTCGCGAAAACTCTGCCACTAACTCCAAAATACCAACGAACGCCATAATTGGATCGCGCAGTGGATTAACAAAATATCGCCCCATATTCCCCTTAAAACCTAAGTATTTAAAGGCATAAACTTGTGCGGCAACAATTGTCACAATTGCCAGCCCAAACGTCATGTTAAGATCCGCTACACCGCCACGGAACAGGGGAGTGTGATGCTCGCCGATGGTAATTGGACCAACAATCGGCAAAAGTCCCAGCCAGTACTGCGCAACAATAAAGAAGAACAGGGTAATACACAGCGGCGCTACTTTACGCGCCCACTTCTCGTCAGGAATAACCTGATGAACAGTATTATATAGTCCGTCAAAAGTCCACTGAGTCAACATGGTTGCAAAATTATGCTTCTTTTTTCCTAAAACTGATGCTCGCGTCCTAAACATCAGCCATACTAGCGCCACCAAACCTAAGATCCCAACCAGATGCGAATTAGTTATTGATACGCCAGCTATATTAAAAACTTCGTCAACTTTTACCGAAATGTGCGGACCAGCACTTGCTATGTAGTTAATCATTTCTTCGACTCCTGTCGCTTAATCTTAGCAATTTGCAAAAATACCAGAACAACCGCAATAATCACGCCAATGACAATTCCCATAAGCGTCAACTTAGGCTTTAGTCCAGTTCTGTCATCCAGCCACAATCCCAACAAAGTTAAACCAACTGTCGGCAAAAACATCCGCCACGTCGTACCAATCATCGTCTTAGTCAAAAGCGTTGCCGCATTAAAGTCGTCTGTTTTACTAGCAGAAGCATCAGTTTCCTTCATGATTACTTATCACTATATCAATCTGTTATACTATTTTGCAAGATGCCTCGGCGAAATTATCCAAAAAATAGTCAGAAATCACAGAAAACATCATTGATGTCAATTACTGGCCTGGCTAATTGTCAGAAAAAGCGACACTTCTCGACAGAAGTAAAAGCACGCCAAGCCGCGGACACCCAAGAACTAGTCAACCCAAATTTATCTATTGATGTATATCGCTGTGAATGGTGCAAAGGCTGGCACCTGACTTCTAAGAATTCTTAATAAGCGTAGCCAATATGCTATAATTGAGATTGTTAGTAAATAGGGGAGTATATGAGCGAAGACACGACAAACAACCACCAAGACACAAAAGTTGTTGTATACAGCACCAGCTGGTGTGCGTTTTGCCACACAGAAATGGAATGGCTGAAAAAGTTGGGTATTGATTTTGTTTCTAAGGATATTGAGGCCGATCCTAGCGCTAAGGAAGAATTGCTCAGTAAAAACGGTGGCAATTTCCAAGGCGTACCGGTTACCGACATTAACGGGGAATTAGTACTTGGTTTTGACCGACCAAAGCTGCAAGACTTGCTGCGTAAGAACGGCTTATTGGCTGATTAGAACACGTATTTGAATACGAATTATCCCGCCTGACAGTGGCGGGATTTTTATATTGGACCGATTTGCACCACTTCACCGCCGATTTCTTGGCGGAAATAATTGTCGTGGCTGACGTAGAGGATGGCGCCAGAATATTTCGCCAGCGCCGTCTCTAACTCCTC
>CAMUPZ010000033.1 GCA_947095985.1 uncultured Candidatus Saccharibacteria bacterium
GTTGATATTCATACCAAGACGGCGGCCGAGACCTATGGCGTGCCGATGGAGCAGGTGACGAAAGCACAGCGGCGTGCGGCCAAGGTGATCAACTTTGGCGTGCTGTACGGCATGAGCCCGCATGGACTGGCGGCAGCTACCGGCATGACCTTTACCGAGGCGAAGCGGTTTATTGAACACTATTTTGCGGTGCGCCAGCCAATCCGCCAGTATCTGGATACAATTTTAGTTCAAGCGCGCGAACAGGGTTTTGTCGAGACGTATTTTGGCCGGCGCCGACCAACACCAGATGTTAAGTCGAGTAATTTTATGGTGCGTTCGGCGGCCGAGCGGGCAGCCATGAATATGCCAATTCAGGGCACGGAAGCTGATTTGATGAAGCTGGCAATGATTCGGCTGGAGGACAAGTTGGCCGGGTTGGCTGAGCCGGTCTTACAGGTTCACGACTCAATTTTGGTGGAATGTGCGCCGGAAGACGCCGAGCGAGTAGGCGAAATCATGCGTACGGAGATGGAAGGCGTTTGTCCAGATCTGCCAATTAAATTAAAAGTTGATATCGGCATGGGTGCTCATTGGGATGAAGTGTAGAAATATGGTATAATTACGCCATGAAATATACCCAGCGACGCAATTCATTTTCTCGATTTGTACCAATTTTGCTAGTTATTGTCATTACTATTGTGGCAGTGGCGGCGGTTATTGCAATTGGTCGAGCTTTATTTGGTAAAAATGATTCAGGACAAACAGATCAGAATGTTAACACGGGTCAAGTTGCGCTGTTGTCAACAGAGGAAGGCAGGGCGGTGCGGTTAACAGTTCGTGGTCCAATTGTAGCTAATGAGAATTTTCGATCGTATAGCGTTATTATCTCGCCAAGTTCTCGTGATATGACAACGTACGAAGGTTATCTGGATAAAGAAATTAATCAGAAAAAATTAGACAATAATGTGAAGGCTTATACGGAGTTGGTCTATGCACTTGATAAGCGAAAAATGATGAATGGCACGCAACTTACTGAGCAACAAAACGATTTACGTGGTATCTGCGCTAGTGGTAAGGTGTATAAATTTGAGACACTGAAAGATAATTCAGTCGTGAAGAGTTTATGGACGTCGGATTGTAGTGGTTCTAAGGGTTCGGCGCAGGCAAATGTTAATGAAATCTTAGATATGTTTTTGAAGCAAATTCCTGACGGTAAGAAGATGGCGGCTGGTATTGGCCTAAGTCAGGAAGAGGCTTTATTTAAGCTATAGGATTGATATGCCGGAACTACCTGAAGTTGAGACAGTGCGCCGCGGTTTGGCAGATTTACTGCCTGGCCAATCTATAGTGCGAGCAAGAGTTTTTGACTCACCGAAGAGTTTTCCAAATTCGCCTGCTGACGTTGAGCAGTTTTTACACGGTGCGCGTGTAAAGGCGGTGCGGCGGCGAGCAAAAGTATTAATGATTGATTTAGATACCGACTACTCACTGGTGATTCATTTGAAGATGACAGGGCAACTTATTTTTCGTCAGGACTCTCGTCATGTTGCTCGGATATCCTCAAAAATATCTCGGGACCCACGTAAAGTTGCCCAAGATTTTTCTGTGGATACCACTCGCAATATTGGAGAGTTTGCTGGTGGTCATCCAAATGATAGTTTGATTGGCGAGTTGCCCGATCGATCGACACGAGTGCAGATTGATTTTGTGGACGGGTCGCGACTATTTTTTAACGATCAGCGCAAATTTGGTTGGATGAAACTGCTGCCGACTGACGAGATAAAGAATCTGCCATTTATGAAAAAAGTGGGGCCGGAACCGCTTGATCCACAGACTCATGCCGAAGATTTTATCAAGCGGATCCGTCGTCGCCAAAACTCAATGATTAAGCCGGCATTTCTTGATCAGGCGGTAATTGCTGGGGTGGGTAATATTTACGCCGACGAGGCTTTGTGGGCAGCAAAAATTCACCCTCAAACTCGAGTGAGAAATGTTGGTGACGAGCAGCTGGCAACTTTATTTAACGAGTTGCGCCAGATTTTGCAATTAAGTATTGACCAGGGTGGCTCAACGGATAAAAATTATGTTGATGCCGAAGGTCGGAAGGGTAATTATCTGACGTTTGCTCATGTATTTCGTCGAGAAGGTCAGCCATGCCATCTTCATCCTGATCAGGAAATTATGAAATTAAAAGTTTCTGGTCGTGGAACCCATGTTTGTCCGGTGTGTCAGGTAGAGGCAGAATGATCCATCTTTTTTATGGTGAAAATGAGTTTGAAAAGCGAGCGGCGCTAACGGAGCTGATTGGCGGTGAGAATGTGGAGCGCCACGATGGTGAGAGTCTGTCACTAAATGGCATGCAGGAAATAGCAATCGGTCAAACATTATTTATGGATTCCTCAAGATACTTGATTTCGAGATTAAGTGAAAATAATGAAGCTTGGTCGCAACTACCAGATATGAAGTTTGATGAAGATCGGACAATTATTCTGGTAGAAGATAAAATTGACAAGCGAACAAAAACCTACAAATGGCTTCAAAAAAATGCTCAGGTTCGAGAGTTTTTACCGTTAAGTGAGCGCCAAAAACCGCAACTTTTAAAGTGGTGTCGGGTAGAGGCGAAAAATCGTGGATATGATTTAACGAATCAGCAGGCGGAGATAATTGTTGGCCGCTTAGGGTTTGATCAGTTGCGATTGAGTAATTTTCTGGATCAGCTAGCGTTAGCGGAGGACGTTACAGATGAATTGATTGATGATTTCATTCCGCTGGCGCGAGCAGAAAACGTATTTGATTTGTTTGTTTCGGCGCTAGCAGGAGACCGCGATAAAGTTCACGACATAATTGGCTATCTGGAGTCGGAAAGTGGCATTGATGGTGCTTATCAGACAATGGGATTATTAGCCTCTCAGGCAACCAATTTGACGGCGTTAATTTTAGCGGATGGTGATAGTGGTGCGGTGGCATCAGATTTTTCTGTTAATCCGTATGTTTTACGGCGATTGGCCTCATTGTCAAAAGGTATCGATAAAAAGCGGTTGAGGCGAATTAACGAGGCTTTATTTAGGGCGGATTTACAGATGAAAACAACCTCGGTCAATCCGTGGCTTCTTATAGAGGCGGCTTTGGTTGATATCGGCTAGCATAAAAACACCCCAGATAGACTGGGGTATTATAAGAAAAATAGCTAATGAATTACTTTTCAGTTTTCTTAGTAGCTGGCTTCTTTGCTGGAGACTTTTTAGCTGCAGTTTTCTTAGCGGCTGCTGGTTTTTTAGTTGTAGCTGGCTTGGTTGCTGGCTTTTTGGCAGCTTCTAAAGTAACGCCTGCTTTTTTAGCAATTTTACTCAACGCGCTTTTTCGGCGAGCAGCGGTATTCTTCTTAATCAAACCTTTTTTAGCAGCGGTGTCGATTTCACTTTGAGCTGCAGAAAGCGTCTTGGCGCTTGGGGCTGCAGAGAAAGCTTTAACGGCAGTTTTGATATCTTTTTTAATGCCGATATTGCGTTCACGGCGTTTTAGGGTTTGTTTAGCGCGCTTGATGGCGGATTTGATTATTGGCATGTTACTCCTTTACCTCTATAGATTTGTATCGCTAATCAGGAAGAATTATACAGAAAACAGTGCAAATTGTAAAGAGGCGGTACAGATATTGACTTTATGGTAGTGCTTATGGTATAGTGATGCCAAGCGTAATTACAAAAAACAAACATAGGAAAAGTCATGTCAAACGGATCAGCAAAACAAAAAGTAGTCCAGAGCATCAAGGATGTAACTAATATTTTGGTGACGGTCAGCTCCAGTCCGTCAGTCGATGAATTATCGGCAGCATTAGGACTGACGATTTTCCTTAACAAACTTGGCAAACACGCTACAGCGGTGTTTAGTGGTGATATTCCGCCAGCTATTACTTTTCTTAATCCCGATAAAACGTTTGAGCAGACAACAGATTCTTTACGTGATTTTATTATTGCCTTAGATAAGGAAAAAGCTGACCATTTGCGCTATAAACTTGTTGATGATGCGGTGAAGATCTTTATTACGCCATACCGAACGACGATTTCTGACAAAGACCTAGAATTCTCACAGGGTGATTATAATGTTGAGTTAGTTTTGGCGTTGAATGTTGAGAATAGTGAGAGCATTGATACAGCATTAACGGCACACGGTAAGATTTTGCATGATGCTACGGTCATTTCGATAACAGCGGGCGACGTAAAGAGTGGCTTGGGGTCGATTGATTGGCATGAGGGTAGTACTAGTGGCGTAAGTGAGATGATTGTTGAACTGATTAATGACTTGAAGACACCGAAGGTAACTTTGGATGAACAGATGGCCGCCGCACTGTTGACGGGAATTGTGGCGGTTACCGAGCGCTTTAGTAATGACAATACTTCATCAAAGGTGATGACTACTGCGGCAGAACTGATGGCGGCAGGAGCAAATCAGCAATTGGTGGTATCAAAGATTGCTGAGAGCGAGACAGAAGATAAGCCTAAGGAAATTGAGCAAGTCAAAAAAGAAGTTCCAGCCAAAGACAAAGATGATTCATCCGAAGATAAGACAGATGAAGCAAAGGGAGCCGAAGAATCAGAGCAGGCAGACGGAACGTTGTCAATTAGTCACGAAAAGAAGGGTGACGTTGATGACGTAGCTGAGCAGACAGTAAAAGAAAAGCAGGAAGAGTCTGCTAGGGTCGCTGAAGAAAAACTAGCTAATATCGAGCCGATTAAGGAAGAAATTCAAGTAGAGGAAGAGGAGCCTAGCGAAAAAATAGTTGCCAAGGAGCTTTCCTTTGAGGAAACGCCATTGATGGGCGGCACGTTAAATGCGACTACCACGCAGGCTGCCGAGGATAAGATAAGGGCGCTAGCTAGTGATCAGAATAAGACCATCTTAACTCATAGTAAGTATGTGGGTGACAGTACGCCATCATTTGGCGACAATCCGTTGAATGCGGCTATGGGGGCTTCTGACGAACCGCCAAAAATTGACCCATTTGCTACAACTAACGCTGAACAAAGATTGTCGGCAATACCCGTTGCTCCTCAATCTGATGAATCAATTATTGCGGCAATTACCAATGATACAAACCAACTAAGCACGCCGTTGGCTGTAGAGCCAAATCAAGTTGGTGTCTCTCCTGAGCCTGCTCTAGCTGCTCCGCTACAACCTGAGAGTACAGCTAATGAGATTGCTTTACCGATGCCACCAGCAATTCCAGATTTTGGTGCAATGCCGCCAATGCCACCAGCGCCGACCGGTGTTGATACCGCTGGATTGCCGCAACTCTCACCGTTAGGAGTAGCGCCTGAACCGGTAGCCGCTGAAGTAGCTCCAGCGCCAGCGTTGCCGACTCAACCAATTCAAAATACCGGGGAATTTAATCCAGGTCAATTCCAGATTCCAGGGCAAAAATAGTTGATGGACGAAGTCATTCTTATCGATAAGCCACAAGGTTTGACTAGCTTTGGGGTGGTGGCGCGCTTGCGACGAGTTTTATCCAATCAAGCGGGTAAGAAAGTGAAAGTTGGCCATACGGGTACGCTTGATCCGTTCGCGACAGGATTAATGATTATTGTAACAGGCAAGAAATGTCGGGAAGCCGAGACGTTTACTAAGCTAGATAAATGGTATGAGGCGGAGATTATCCTAGGAAAGAAAAGCTCGACGGGTGATCCTGAGGGTGAAATTGCTGAAGTATCTGACTATGTACCGAATGTAGAAGAAGTCCAGCAGGTAATTGGTCAGTTTGTGGGGAAAATTGAGCAGACCCCGCCGATTTTTAGCGCAATAAAAATTAACGGTCAGCGAGCTTATAAATTGGCGCGCGAAGGGAAGCAAGTGGAGATTCCCCAGCGTACGGTGGAAATTTATTCATTGGAACTATTATCTTATGAATATCCTAAGTTAAGAATCAAAACTCATGTTTCTAGCGGAACTTATATCCGAACATTAGCGGTGGATATTGGTGAGAAGTTAAATACGGGTGCGTATTGCGAGAATTTGCGGCGCACGCAAATAGCCGATTATCTCATTAAGGAAGCGAAGACCTTGGCGGATTTTGGGATTACTAGCTAATTGCAAAAAGCTGAGTAACTTGGTATAATAACAGGGCTATGATTAGCAAAGATAATAAAGCGAAAGCAATTGCTTTGACTCAGGT
>CAMUPZ010000034.1 GCA_947095985.1 uncultured Candidatus Saccharibacteria bacterium
GTCGAGGCGTACATAAAAAACTTGCGCCAAAAAATCGATAAGCCGTTCAAAAAACAATTGATAAAAACCGTCCGCGGCTTCGGTTACCGGATTGAAGCATGAAAATTTTTACCTCGGCAACTATTAAATTGGCGGGCTGGTATTTACTGATTTTAATGGTCGTCAGCCTGCTGTTTAGTAGTATTATTTTTCAAGTGGCGCGCTCGGAAGTTGACGCGCAAATCCATAAAATTATCATTCAGCGCGGCAACGATTTTCCTAGCATTGACTTGTCGGAACGGATGGATATTTCGACGCGCAATCTGCTGATTAGCTTGGGCTATATCAATCTCATCGTGCTGCTGGCAGGCGGCGCTTGTTCGTATTTATTGGCGAGGATTACGCTGCGTCCGATTGAGACGGCGCATAAAGCCCAGTCGCGGTTCGTTTCCAACGCCAGTCATCAGCTGCGCACGCCGCTGGCAATTATGAAAGCAGAGACCGAACTGGCGCTGAAAAACCCGAAGATGCCGCGAGCAGAGCTAACGGAAACGCTGGAAAGCAATTTGGAGGAAATTAACAAATTGACCGAGCTGACCGCCATGCTCTTGGAGCTGTCGCGAACAGAGAACAGGCTGGCGCTGGAAGATAAAAGCTTCGACTTGGCGGAATTGATATCCAATCTCATCCGCGAACGAAAAGCTGAAACTCGCACGAAAATGAACTGCCCAGAACACACAAACATCTCTCTTCACCAAGCCGCAACGCGGGAGCTGTGCGCGATTTTACTTGACAATGCATTAAAACACAGCCCGAAGAATTCGCCGGTAAAAATCCAAGTGCTGCCATCGAAACAGAATATCACCGTGCATTTTACTAACGACGGCGCGATTTCCCAGCAGAATCTGCCGCACGTGTTCGAGCAGTTTTTCCGCGGCAACCAGCGGACGAAAGGCTATGGCCTAGGACTACCACTAGCCGAACAATTAGCCAAGGCTTTAGGCGGTCAAATATCCGTAAGTACCGCTAAAGCCTCAACCATTTTTACAATTTCTTTACCTATTATTTAAATTTTCAGCTAATTTTCAGAATTGGATGTTGTAATAAGATTGTTGATTGGCGAGACCGCCAATCCGAAAGGGGAAGTATGAGTACGACATTTTTAAGTAAAAAAGGCTTTAAAGAATTGCAAAAAGAAATTGCCGGGCTAGAGATTTCAGAAAAGGCACTTATGGTAGAGCTAAAGGAAATCGGACGCGCCAAGTCACGCGACGACAAACTTCATCGTAACGACGTTATTACACAACTAGAAAATATCCAATCAAAAATTTTCACGAAGAAGGATATTTTACGCCACGCTAAGCCTCTGCCGCGAAAACGGGATCGTCTGAGAATTGCTATTGGTTCAGTGGTGGATTTAATGGATCAACAGGGAAAAATATTCCGCTACACACTAGTCAATAGCTTGGAAGCTAATCCACTAGACGGCAGGATTTCTGTGGACAGTCCATTAGGGAAGAGCCTACTTAACCATAAAAAGTCCGAAACCGTTTCCTGGAAAAATGGCTTAGCCGCCAGACAACTACAGATAGTTAATATTCGCTAACTTGAATTGTCCGCCATGACAGCTTGGCTCTCACTGGCGAGTGAGAGCTTTTTTTCATATAATAAGCTTATGCTTTTTTATAATTTATCGGTTAATGAAACATTGAAAAAAATAGGTTCGCAACGAGAGGGGTTAACTATCAATGAAGCGAAAAAACGCCAGAAAAAATTTGGAGAAAACGTCATCAAACTCCAATCCGAACCGCTTTGGCGAAAAATCATTGAGCCATTTATGGATGTTTTTTCACTAGTGCTGATTTTGGCCGCAATAGTCAGTCTTATTCATAGTGAAATAATTGATGCCGTCATTATCCTAATCATCTTAATAATTTCTGCTGTAATTTTTTACGTCCAGCGCTTCTCAACCGACCGAGTACTCAGGAGCTTGTCGCGGCATGATGCGCAAAAAGTTGACGTTTTAAGAGCGGGAAAAATTATTTCTATTGATAGCGCAAATCTTGTACCTGGTGATATAATCAATCTTTCCGAAGGCGAAAAAGTACCGGCTGACATTAGGCTAATTAAAGCCATAAATCTCCGTGTCGACGAATCTCAGCTGACAGGCGAGTCAATCCCAATTGGCAAAAATAGCGATAAATTAGAGGGCGAGCAGCAGATTTACGAGCGCACCAATATGCTATTTCAAGGTTCGTTCATAGTATCTGGCACTGGTGCAGGTGTCGTCACAGCAACTGGCAATCAGACAGAGTTTGGCAATCTGGCCGCGCTGTCAAAAAAAGAAATCACCAAAAATCCAGTCCAGCAGAAAATCGATAAATTAATTACCAAAATTATCGCTGTCGTTAGTGCAGTGGCGACTGTGGCGTTTTGTTTAAGCCTGTTGCGCGGTATGGATGTTTTAGACAGCTTACGCTTTGTGATTGCGCTATCCGTAAGCGCCGTGCCAGAAAGTCTACCAATTGCAATTTCCGTAGTTTTAGTGCTGGGAATGCGTCGAATGGCCAAGAAAAAGGCGTTAGTCCATCAAATGAGGGCAATTGAGACCATTGGCGTAATTAACACTATAGCTACAGATAAAACCGGCACGCTAACAAAAAATTTATTGACTGTCCAGGATATCTGGACTCCAGAGAAGCGTAATAATCTATCAAAAACCATAGCGTATTTTGTTAATCGCGGCGACAGCAAAAGTCACGACCCGCTAGATATAGCACTGGACAATTTTGCTCGGAAAAACGGTACTGGCGTCCGTGGGCTACCAGCAGCAGAATTGCCATTTAATCAAGACTTCTCGATGTCAGCTGCCGTTTGGCATAATGGAGCGAGCTATAAAATATATTACAAAGGCGCGCCAGAAGAGATTATCAAGCGTTGCAAATTACCAGCCACAGAATCCAAGCGCGCCAAGCAAGCAATTGCCGAATTAACCTCAAAGGGCTACCGCGTAGTTGGTCTGGCGGTCAGCGATGACGTAGAAATTCCGACTGACTTCTCTAAAATATCACACCAGAAATTGCAATTTAAAGGGCTTGTGGCGGTAGCCGACGTCTTGCGACCAGAGGCTTCTCGTGCTATAAAATCAGCAATTTCAGCAGGAGTTTCGGTACGCATGATCACCGGTGACCACTTCGAAACGGCATATCAAATTGGCAAACAACTTGGTATGGTTGATAGCAGAGAAGAGGTTTTTGATTGCCGAGAAATGTCGAAGATGACTGACAACCAATTGGACTCAATAATCAAACAGACTAAGGTGTTTTCGCGCGTTATTCCAGAACAAAAATACCGGATTTTAACCATCTTAAAGCGCCACAATATTACCGCCATGACTGGAGATGGAGTAAACGACGTACCAGCGCTGTCCGGTGCTGATGTTGGGATTGCTATGGGCTCGGGGTCGCACATTGCGAAAGACGCCGGAGCAATAATCCTGCTAGACAACAATTTCAAAACAATTATCGACGCCATGCGAGAAGGCCGGACAATTATCGCCAATGTAAAGCGGATGTTATTTTATCTTTTATCTACCAATACAGGCGAGCTGATTACAATGATCGGTGCGCTACTAATTGGCATTAAAACGCCGCTGGAACCAGTGCAAATTTTATGGGTAAATTTGGTGACTGACACGTCAATGGTGATTCCACTTGGCCTGGAGCCAGCCGAGAAAAATGTCATGAAACAACCGCCCAAAAGTCCTGACGCACCAATTTTAGATAAGATTATGGTTTGGCGAATGGCTGTAGCTGCCGGCACAATGGCAGCAATTGCACTAATCACATATGTGCTCTTCGAAAAGCATTACGGTCATGATTACGCGCAAACGTTGGCGTTTATATCTCTGGTAGTTAGCCAATGGGCAAATGCTTTTAACGCTCGGAGTGATCAAGATTCTGTCTTTACACGCCTAAAAGTGATGAATCGTAGCTTTTATATTGGAATAACAATGTCGTTAATTTTGCAAGCCCTGGTACTGTTTGGGCCGCTCGGTGAACTACTACACATCCATAAAGTCGCCACACACCACATGATTACCATTGGTCTAGCTTCGCTAATTATTCCAATTGCCACCAGTGAGATTCATAAGTGGTATAGTAGAGTAAAGAAAATGTAAGAATATTCACAAGTTTAACATTAAAGATGGTTAGAGGAGTATTATGTCAAAATTAAATGTAGACCAGAAAAGCATCTATGAGCTTTTATCGGATAGGAAAGCGGACTACATCATACCAGATTACCAGCGTCCATATGCATGGGACGAGGATAGCTGCCAAACTCTCTGGGATGATATATTTTCTTTCGCGATACCAGATAATGATGCTACAAAATTCGACACAAGCGATGAATATTTTCTTGGCTCAATTGTGACTTTTGAAAACGACAAGAAGCAGCAAGAAGTAATTGATGGCCAGCAACGTCTGACCACATTCATGCTTCTTCTCCGAGCTTTTTATGACCGCTTCACGAAAATGCAAGATCAAGATTCAAAAGACTTTTCCGAACGTATTGCCAGCTGCATATGGAAAACAAACGAAATGGGCAAGCCAGATAAGGAACACTTAAAAATAGACTCTGTTGTCGCCACAGACAAAGACAAAGACGAGTTCTTATCAATTCTAAAAACTGGTAATGTAACCAGCAGCCAGACTAGTCGCTACGCCAACAACTTCCGATTCTTCCTTAAAAAAGTTGACGATTTCATCAATGATTTTCCGAAATTTGCCGAAAAACTTCCTGCTCGCATCTTAAATAACTGCATTCTTATGCCAATCGAAGCCGAATCTCAAGATACCGCTCTTCGCATATTCTCAACATTAAATGATAGGGGTCTCCCACTTTCAGATTCCGATATTTTTAAGGCTCAATTCTATCAATATTACAAACAGAAAAGTGAAGACGACAGAGATGAGTTTATTAAAGATTGGAAAAAACTCGAGGAAACATGTGAAAAAATCTTTCACCCAATCACTGGCACGCCAATGGACGATTTATTTACGAGATACATGTATTTCATTCGCGCCAAGCGAGACAACAATAAGTCCACCACGACCGAATCGCTCAGAAGATTTTATGAGCGTGATAAATATTCCGTACTTAAACAAGATGACACTTTTGAAAATCTTAAAGATCTTGCTCAATTCTGGGAAGATATTACCGATCAAAATCGTGAACGTTTCAGCGAAGAGGTTTTAAAGAAATTATTCATATTAAACTACGCGCCAAATAGCATGTGGAATTATTTCATATCTGTTTACTATTTAGCAAATCGCACCGAAGACGGAAAATTGGATGATGAAGATTTTAAGATGTTTCTCGATCGTACAATTGCATTCATATGGGGATACGCAATAATGCACCCAGGCGTGAACGCATTAAGAACGCCTATTTTTGCCGAGATGCTGAATATAGTTAATCTAAATGAAGTTACATTCTCAGACTTCAAATTTGATAAAGAGCAAACACGCAGTGCGATCCTTATTTATGATTTCAAGAATGGCAGACCAATCACCAAATCCATGCTGGCGCTTCGTATGATGCTTAATAAAGAGCAATTATATCCAAAACTCTCTCAGCAGTTTGATATTGAACATATTTATCCCAGAAAGCGACAGGAGAATGAAAAAGGATTGTCTAATAATCGACAAATCGACCTCCTTGGCAATAAATCTCTTTTAGAAAAACGAGTCAATATTCGCGCATCCGACTATAGATTCGAAGATAAAATTAAATACTACCAGGGTTTTGACAACAGTAGAGGACAGCGCATAGGCGGAACAGAAAATCTTGAGCTCAAGAATATAAGCAACGTTTATAAAAAATTCGGAGAAAAAGAAATTGTCGAGAGAACTAATTTGTTTATTGACGATTTTATGAATTTACTAGATAAAAATGGCTTGATTGCTTAAAAACAAAAAATCGCCCAAAAGAGCGATAATTTACACCTGTTCAAATTTGGCTGGGACGGCAGGATTCGAACCTGCGAATGCTGGGACCAAAACCCAGTGCCTTACCACTTGGCGACG
>CAMUPZ010000035.1 GCA_947095985.1 uncultured Candidatus Saccharibacteria bacterium
CAGTCGCATAATTAAACAATTTACCTTTCAATTCTGGAATTGCCAGTTCACTAGCGGCGATCACCCCGCAGAAATACGCCGCCTGCTCTTCGCCGTTGACCGTAATCGACAAGTCCAAGTTCGGATAATCCTGATGCTTCAGCTGAATTAACCCCATGTCGTGCGCGCCGTACAAACCGTTGCCGTGCGAACCAATGAATACGTTATCAAACGCACCGTACTGGCTGCCCTTGAAGATATATGCACCATCTGATTTGGTAAAGACCTCTGGGGTTTTTGCTTTGATCAAGGCCTTGCCCGGCACCTCAGTCTCGCTCTCAACATAACGCCGCTCAATTGGCACATTGCCCAGTCGCGCCACATTGGCATCAATTTCATCAAAACTCCAGGCTTTACAAATCTCGTACACTTGCTTATATAGCGGATCATCCAGCACAAACGATTGCTTGGCTAGCTCGTCAATTTCTACCCGCGCCTCTGGCGATTCTTTAGCTGCCCGCGCTCCCTCAACGTACATACGGCTCATAAACTCGTTGCGCTTGTCGGCTGGAATAGCATCTAGTTTGCTGACATCGCCGTCAATTTCGCGAAGAATTGCCCACATGCTCTTACCGACATGTGTGCCGACGTCGCCGTGGTAACTGACTCTGTGTACTGACGCACCATCTACCGCCAGCAAATTCGCCATCGTGTCCGCCAAAATCGCATTCAGCGCATGGCCAATGTGCATGGCCTTAAACGGATTTGGGCAATTGGTTTCAATAACGACCGTCTTTCCTGCACGATTAGTCGCTGGCCGCAATTTCAGCGATTCCAACACCGCTTGGTCGCTTAATTTCACATTGATGAAGCCTGGCCCAGCCACGCTAACCTCGCCTAACTCCTCACGACCGCGCAACTCTTCCGCGATTGCCTCGGCAATCTCACGCGGATTTTTACCCAAGGGTTTTGCTAATTGCAGTGCCACATTCGTCGCAAAGTCACCAAACTTTGGGTCAGGACGCGTCAATTGCACCGATATATCTTGATCAAAAAGTTGCTTCACCGCCTGAGAAATAATCTGTTCCATAACCTATAGTATACAACAGAGGTAGATTATTATCTAGCTAAAGTAACTACTTACACAGCTTCGTCAAATTCTTCCAACTCCAAACTCAGCTTCGTCGCCGAGCTTGGGCTGGCGCCTTTCACGTGTTGCAATACGTACGCTAGCGCCGACATATCATCTCGGCTTAATACACTTTCCGTGAGTCCATGAATATCTTTCTCTTCAGCCATTTTATTCCTTTTTGTTTTAATTTTTATACAGTAAAATGATATCACATTATTTTTAATTTGTCAATGAGGTGTATGTAAGTCAAGCCAGTTTACTTTTTAGATAACTAACGACTACCTTTGCTGACTATCTCCTCAAATACCCCATGATTCGCCAAATCATCTCTAATCATACGTCGCATAGCTCTCTTTGTCTCCGGGCTGGCTTTTCTATAAGAATGGCTAATTACGTCAGACCAATCGTCTCCAGTCTCACCAATATCAATTTTTAGTTTATGATCCTTCAATACGGCCGCAGATGGTCCACCAGAAAAATCCTCCGCCTTATCACTTGAAACAGATATTGGTAAAATCTCAACTCCAGCTGCTGCAGCAACATGCACTGCCGCAGAACCAATCTTACGATGCTCCACTGATTCATGGTCTGAAAATCCTGCCATAACCAATATTTCACCGTTCTTAACTCTTTCAACAACCTCTTTATAATCATCTTCAGAAAAGGGAACTGGTTTTTTATTTTTTCGATCTATCCATTTATACGGTACACGAATAAAGTTTTTTATTCCCGTTAGGATGTACTGGATAGGCTCCGCATTGAATCCACCGACATCTTTTTTAATCCAATCACTATTAGTCGAAGCTATGCCAATAGCAGTCTTACCCATCAAGGAAGCCAGGTAGCTAGCAGTAGGTACATCAAGACCAGACTCGTGTGACGTCACCACTACCAACCCTCTATTATTCTCCTTAGCTCTTTCTACTGCCTCAATTAGATTATCTTCACCAGATATATCAACTTCACCGCGGCCGTGCATTACGCCCATCAAAGCTGCAAGCCCAAGGCGTAATCGAAGACCCGCCTTTTGCCAACCCAGTTCCTTACCAGCAGCTTTAATTCTCTCTACTGCAGGATGTCCAGATAAAAACGTTTTTTCAGATGACTCCATAACCCCGTTATTATACAATAAATATCTCTATATTGTCAATAATAGGCATTTCTTAGAGGTATCTTACTCGCAACCGTCGCAGATAGTCAAACTCGCCGGATCAATTGGCGCAGCAACAGTACCATTTGCCTTTGCTTGATCATCGGCCACATCTTGAGCAGCTTTCAAGGCAGCATCAATAGCGCTCAATTTTTCTTCCAATGTCATATCATCAGTAATAATTTGACTTGCGTTCATTTTCATTTTCCCCTATATTTAGTAGTTACTTAACTAATTGTACGCTAGATATAGCGCTTATGCAATAAAGTGTAGCCAACTTCCTGTTGTGGTTTTTTCATCAAGTTTACCGATTGGTGCAATATATAATTGCGGATTCTGACAGCGTGGCATAAAGCTAGGCAATTTCTTCTTATAGGCCACCATAGCCGCTTCTTTTTCAGATTCTGACACTTCAGCTACATTAGTTTTTAAGAAAACTGCCCGCTTTTTATCATCCCAAACCACAAACTCTGCCTTGCCGCTGCGAAATGCGTTTACTGAATGTCGCGCAGTCGGTTCCGATATCCAAATTATTGAATCGTCCAGTCGTGCAAAATGTATTGGCGTCACCAGTGGCGTCCTATCAGCATTAACAGTAGCCAGGGCGCCAACTTCAACAGTATCTAATATTTCTTTTGCCAGTTCGTTCATAAAAATTATATCCTTATTACTTCGTGGTATTAACTTCGTAGCTAGTATTTGTACTTTCAAAGAAGTTTACCAATTCCAACGTGTCATTAGCGGCTGCCATCCATTTAGCTGGATTTGGCACATTATACTCTGGCTCAAAGCCCAATTCTTGCAAACGACGGTCCGTCATGTGCATAACATATTGATTGACATAATCAGCGTTCAAGCCCAAAATGCCCTTTGGTAGCATATCTTTGTTATAAGCTTTTTCAAGCTCCACCGCCTGCAAAATCAAGCCACGAATCTCTTCGGCAAATTCCTGTGTTTGCAACTCTGGATTTTCATCCAAAATGGTTAGAAGTAAATTAATGCCAAATGTCAGGTGAAGATTTTCGTCACGCGTAATCCAGTCAAGAAGCGAGCCAACATTACGCAACAGATTACGCTGGCGGAAACTCATACCAACCATAAAGCCTGAATAAAACCAGATACCTTCCAGGACGATGTTATACGCCACTAATGACCTAACAAAATCTTTCTTTCCTTCCAGCGAATAAATATCCAGGTTTGGATTGAGCATCACGTCCAGGTGCTTGTTCTGAAAATCTGCCTTGTCAGCCAACGACTTTTTACCAAAGCCCGCCGCGTAAATCTCCTCGCGATCAAATGGAAAGGTCTCAATGATGTATTCAAAGGTCATGAAGTGATTAGCCTCTTCCCACATCTGTTTTGATAGATATAATTGAGCCTCCGCCGCGTTGACATATGGATAAATGCCAAATGCTAATGACTTATTTATCAGTAGCTCGTTTGGATTCAAATAGCTAATCACTGTTTTCAATGCGTGTTTTTCATCATCTGACAATTTTTCAAAGTCCGCCAAGTCCTGGACTAATTGAACTTCATTTGGAAACCACGTATTGGCCACTGCTTGATTGTAAAGGTCGTACGCCCAAGGGTAACGAATTGGGTGAAGCGACAATCCATCGCGTAATCCTGAACCTAAAATACCCATTTTTATATCCTCCTTATTTATTAATTTTCGCGAATCCAAACCCGCGCACTTTACTATTGGTGCGAACTTTTTGTTCGGCAATTTTATCAACTGAAACCGTCGTTTGCTCTGATTGATGACGCGGCTTAACGTGCAGATAATATGTCGTCTTTAATCCACGTTTCCAAGCTTCTAAATAAATCTTCACATACTCATCAATATCGCGCGTCTCCAGATACATATTGCGACTAATCGCCTGGTCAACCCATTTCTGAGCTCGTGCCGCCACTTCAATAAACGCGTACGGACTGAGTTGGAAGCTCGTCTTATAAACATCCTTGATATTTTGCGGAATACCGTCAATATCCTGAATATCGCCTTGTGCTGCAAAAATTTCATCTTTCAAGCTATCCCACAAATCAAGCTTCTTCAAATCTCGAACTAAATTATGGTTCACTTCCAAAAACTTTCCATTCAAAGTTGAGCGACTGAAGATCTGGGCAAATTGTGGATCAATTCCAGGAGTCGTTCCTGCCACATGTCCAATGTTGGCCGTCGGCGCAATTGCCATAAGAGTCGCATTTCGCACTCCCTTCTTCACCTTCTTTCGCAAGCTATCCCAGTCCAGTCGCGTCTTTTGGTCTATTTTTACCTTAACGCCACGGTCTTTAGACAACTTATCGACCGTATCAATCGGCAATAATCCCTTACTCCAACCACTTCCGGCAAACGTTGGATAACTACCCAATTCCTTCGCCAGGTCAGCCGACTGATCAATTGCGTGATAACTGATAAATTCCGTCAATTGATCAACCAAATCATACGCTTCTTTTGATTCATAGCAATAGCCCAACTTTTCCAACACGTCAGAAAAGCCCATCATACCCAAACCAATTGCTCGAGTTTGCTGGTTAGAGTGCATTGCTTCTGGAATTGGCGTTTGAGTAATATCACACAAATTGTCCAATTGCCGAATCGCCGCCCGTGAAGCCTCTTTCAATCGATCCCAATCCCAAGTTTCATCCTCGCTCAGAAATGCCGATAAATTGATACTCACCAAATTACAGGTTGCAATATTATTCTTATCTTGCGGCAAGGTAATTTCTGTACACAAGTTACTGAGATGAATTGTGCCAGTATTATTATTCAGCGCCCGCACGTTAATTGTATCTTTCCAAGTCAACCACGGATGCGATGTTGCTTGTAGGCTGGTCAAAATACGCTTAAATTGCTGACGAGCCGATACCTTATCAAACGTACGCAATTTCCCAGCTTCCGCCATCTTTATATATTCTTTATATCGTGCCGAAAAATCTTCGCCATATAGCTCCGTCAAATCTGGAGTTTCTGCGGGGTCAAACAAATACCAATCCTGATCTTTTTCCACTCGCTTCATAAATTCATCAGAGATAAAGACTGCCGTATTAGCAAACCTGGTTCTTAGATATGGATCACCAGAGTTTTGACGAAGATCGACAAATTGATCAAAATTCAAATGCCAATTCTCTATGTAAATCGCAGCCGCGCCAGCTTTTTTACCTTTACGAGAAACCGCAAACAGCGCCGTATCAATCATCTTCATAAACGGAATCGGACCGGTTGATTCGGTATTAGTAGTCTTAACCGGACTGCCCGCTGCACGTAGCTTCGTAAAACCAATACCAATTCCACCCGTACCTTTGGCAATCCACATCGTGTCACGCACCGCCTTAGCAATTGATTCCATATCGTCATCAACGTTAAGCAAGAAACAGTTACTAAGCTGCGGGAAGGAGCCGCCAGCATTAACTCGCGTTGAGCCGCCCGGGACATACTCCAGATTACTCATATGATTATAAAACTCAATTGCCGCAGCAGTCGGGTCAGTCTCATTATAGCTAAGCCCCATAGCAATGCGCATATGAGTGAATTGCGGCGTTTCAATTGGCGAACCATTCTGCCTGCGAAGAGCATAACGATTTTTATT
>CAMUPZ010000036.1 GCA_947095985.1 uncultured Candidatus Saccharibacteria bacterium
TTATCATAATCTGGATCATCCTTAACATTCTGTAAAACCGTCTGAATCACTGCCTCATCTAACTGTTCAGTGGTAATCCCGTCAAATAAGGTCAATTGCAATTCGGTCGCCACCTGAACAACTTTAGAAATTTGATCCGGCAAACCATCACAAGCTTTCAAAATAGCTGCGTTAATTTTATTAGCATCAAACGGCTCTTTTGTGCCATCACGCTTAATCACGTTAATTTCTTTCACATACCCTCCTTAATTTACCCCGCCAAAACAAACCACCAGCACCTCATCTGGTAGCCCATCTTAATAGCTTGTGTTTTTGTTTATTTATGGGCTCGCTATACATATAGCGTACAACACTAACTATATCCGCTATATATAGTGTTTTTCAAGACATTTGGTAAATTTTACAACCTATTTTTGCTATAATCAGATACGGTATGAAATTTGCCTCAATGCGCGACGCCACTTATTTTTTGGACGAGTTAATCGCCCATCCGCCCGAAAAACATAATCGGCTGGTATATGTAGCACACATTCTGGAAACCCTTGGTAGTCCGCAAAATCAAATTCCCGCCATCCACATCGCCGGCACCTCCGGCAAGGGTTCGACTGCTTATTATGCTACCAGTTTACTGAACCGGGCTGGCTATACTACCGGTACATTAGTGTCGCCGCATATCACCAGCGTCGCCGAGCGCTCGCTCATCAACGGGCAGCCACTGCCTGAACAAGAATATTTGCATTATTTCCAAAAGTTTACCAACTTCTACGCGGCACATAACCTACATCTATCCTATTTTGAATTTTTGACGATTTTTAGTTTTTGGCTATTTAAGGAAATGGGAGTTGATTATATCATAATTGAGGTTGGGATTGGCGGTCGGCTGGACACGACCAACGTAATTTCCCGTTCGCCAACTGTACGCGTCATCACTGATATCGGACTGGACCATACGGAATTACTAGGCAATACTCTGACAGAAATCGCCCAAGAAAAAGCTGGTATTATCCATCAAAGCGATTCAGTCGTGATGAACCGACAAGCTTCTGAGATTGAAACGATTATTCGGCAACATGCAGAGTCACAGCACTCACAGTTCTCTATTGTTTCGCCAATTATTGACGATTTTCTGAAAATACTGCCATATTTTCAGCAGCGGAATTGGATATTGGCGTACCGCGCCGTTGAAAAGCGGCTGGCACTAGATAAAAAACCAACTCTACCAAAGGAAGCGCTGGAAAAATCCATACAAATAACTATTCCCGGACGACTGGAGAGGCGCGATATTGATGGAATTAACGTCATATTTGATGTTGCACATAATCCCCAGAAAATCCGCGCCTTGATTGATTCATTACGAAAAATATATCCAGAGAAAAAGCCTGTTTTCGTGGCAGCATTCGGGCAGAATAAGCAGTTGTCGTTGGCGAAATCACTCGCCATGATTGACAACTTGGCACAGCTGACTTACGCCACCACGTTCAGCGCCGATTACGGTAAAAACCACCGCAACGTACCGCCAGAAGCCATCCGCCGTGTTATGAAATCTGCAGTTGAGATTGAATACAATCCAGACAGAGCTCTCACAAAAGCCGTCGAGAAAGCCCAGCAGCTTGATACGTACGTCGTTGTTGCTGGGTCGTTTTATTTGGTGAGTGAATTTGCGGCAAGGTAGATCATTATAATGTTCGTATATTTTCATAATACCCTCTCAAATATCTCTTGGCGGAAGGAGAGGGATTCGAACCCTCGAACAGATTGCTCCATTACACGCGTTCCAGGCGTGCCAGTTCAACCACTCCTGCACCCTTCCTTGTTGATAATTATACCACAATTTTATTATCACTTATGGTTGCACTTATCAATACCTGTTCTTATAATAAAGAAAAGATGAAAGAAGCAATTCCACCACGCATTAGGCTTGTTAATGTCACCAAAAAATTTGGCTTTGGCGATGCTGAAATTCGCGCCTTAGATAACGTTAATTTAACCGTTAAAAAAGGTGAGTTTATTGCTATTATGGGCCCAAGCGGCTGCGGCAAGACCACCCTCTTAAATACCCTCGGTCTATTAGACCAGCCATCCGAAGGAGAATACTACCTAGATGACGTTGCCGTAGATAACCTAAAATCACGACGACGCGCTAAAATTCGTTCCAAACACATTGGCTTTGTTTTTCAAAATTTTAATCTAATCCCTCGCCTAACTGTCATCGAAAACGTAGCACTACCCCTAACCTACAAGGGACTAGGAAAAGTTAAACGTCTACAAGAGGCTAGTCGTATCCTAAAAACCTTTCACCTGGGTCAGCGCGAATACTATATGCCACATCAATTATCCGGCGGTCAAGTCCAGCGCGTGGCAATTGCCAGGGCACTAGTTAATAGCCCATCAATTATCCTTGCCGACGAGCCAACAGGCAACCTTGATAGTAAATCAAGTCACCTTATCATGGAAGAGCTATCAGACCTGCATCGTCGTGGTAATACCATAATTATGGTTACTCATAACCCAGAACTGATCCATTACGCCAGCCGCGTTATCACTATGTTGGATGGTAAAATTGACACTGATGAGCATAAAGAAAAGCGTAAATTTACTAAGAAGCTTATTGAAGATGATGAAAAAGAAGATAAATCTAAGAGTAAAAAGTCTACAGCTAAAAATAAGGCAAAAAAATCATGAAAATATTGATAAGAAATCATTTCGAGAGTGCCACCCAGGCGTTGAAGGCCAATCGTGGGCGTACCTTTTTAACAGTCATGGGTGTGACGATTGGTATTGCCAGTATTACCATGGTTCTGTCCTTAACTAGTGGCATTAATCAACTATTCGGTGGTACCACTAAACATTTCAGTGAGCCTGTTGCTATAGTTAAGTCTGGCAATAAAAAAGATGTCACTAATCTACTAACAGAATCAGATAACGCAACCACCGTTAATACTCTGACCGAGAAAGATTCTAAGGATATTAGTAAAATAACCAATACAAAAGCCGCACCTATTGCCTTTTTGCATACTGAGCTACGCGCCCGTGATGGTAAAATTGATACTCAAAACGCCACGCTAATTGGCAGCACGGAGTCTCTTAAAGATGTTGCTAATCTGCAAATTGCTCATGGAGAATTTATCAACGAAGTAGGCGGAGTTGTAGTTGGTCAACAGCTATCAATTGATTTATTCGGCACCGAGAAATCTATTGGTAATGTTATTTTTATTCGCAATCAACCCCTAACAGTTGTTGGCGTATTAAAAAATATCGAATATCCAGTTAGTTACCTGGATATAGATTTTAATAATGCCGCCATTATACCTCTTTCGGTGGTTAAAAAATTCACACAAGGAACGCCGCAAATTCAGCAAATTGTCATGACCACCAATAGCCATCAAGATCTTGGATCAGCCATAACATCTGCTGATAATATCCTGAAGAAAAACCACGATAGCGACAAAAATTATCGAATTGTTTCTGGCAATGAAATCAATGAGAAGAAATCTAACCTAGCAAAGTTTATCTCAATAATCCTCACAGTTATCGGTATCATCTCTCTATTAATCGGCGGGGTTGGTATTATGAACGTAATGTTAGTCAACGTTGCTGAACGTCAGCGAGAAGTTGGTGTCAGACGAGCTGTTGGTGCTACAGGCTGGGACATTATTAACCAATTCTTAATCGAAGCAGCCATCATTGGACTACTAGGCGGTATATTTGGCTACGGATTAGGAATCGCTGGGGTTTATTTAGTAAGCTTATATCTTCCTCTCACGCCATACATATATTGGCAAACAGCTGTCTTATCAATTGGACTTTCGTTGATTATTGGTGTAATTTCTGGCGTCTATCCAGCAGCCCGCGCCACCAAACGAGACCCAATTGAATCACTAAGATATTAACTTAACTCAGCCTTTAACCTTTCAATTAGATGGACTGGCCCCGGGTTAACTCCGTTGAGAATTGCTGTATAAATACTAGCTGCATCAGCCAATACTAATCCCCACAATAATTGTTGCATCAGCGTCCTTCCCTGGAGTTCCAGTACGTGCGCTTTTGGTCGCTTGCCACTTAGTAAGCGGTCGCTTAATTCCATCCGCTCGCGGATCCTAGCTCGCTCCAAATTGCTACGAATATCAAAGACGGTAAACGGTTTTTCTACTGGATGTGACGACCAACCAATAAACTCGTTATGGTTAAATTCTGGATACTGGTTAGAGAACGCCAGATTCTTTGCTGATTCATTCCAACTAATCTTCCATTTGTAAGCCAGCGGCCAAGTTAATTCACCACCAAAAATAACTAATGTTTTACCAATTGTCATTTTAGCAATCTGCTTAGCTAGATTATTTTTCTCTGGCACTGCAGGCGTCCAATGAGAAATTTCGCCCTCCAGCCAGTCAGCACTATCCGCCACCTGATTATATAAATCGCCGTCAATCACCCAAAAATTCTGTAATAATTTCAGCAGTCCTCGTAAATGATAAACAGTCGACATGCGTGGCTGAGTGCCCACTGGAATCTGAGCGTACGTAATATTGTCGTTATTTGCTCGCTTAATCAATTCTCCGCCAGTTGACATTACTGCTAAGCAAGATTTTTTATCTAATGCTTGCTGATAACAACTCAATGTTTCTTCAGTATTACCTGAATGACTAACCACAATAACCAGCGTTTCTTCACCAACAAAACCCGGCAAATCATAGCCCTTTACTACCTCTAGTGGAAGATGTAGCCAACCTGCAGTTAATACTCGAACCATATCTGCCGCCAGCGCTGACCCACCCATTCCAGCAATTACAATATTCTTAAAATCACGTCGCTGATTTGACCCCTCATGAACTACTACTTCGTAGCGTGCTTGTTCCGGAATATTCAAAACACCACTAAGCACATCTCCTGGATCATACTGTTTTATCACATTTATATCATCTAACATCTTGCGCTCCTCAATTCACTCATGCTATAGTATAACATAATAAGCTTAAACAATTTAACATATAAGGTGGGTTATAAATGGATTCTCGAGCTAATCAATCAATCAGTGACGACCAGGAATTGGCTAAGGTACTAGCTGGCGTATCACAAGATACAGATAATAATTTACAATTTGAAGAAACAAATAATATAGTTGCTCCAACGGTTAATCCTGCAACTATTTCACCAGATCCCGTTACTGCAGACGAAGACAATAGCCAGACTGTGATTGAGCCACCCGTAAATCCAGCAGCTGTAAATCCAACACCAACGATATCCACGGATTCATCGCACCCAACTACAGACCCTACACTTGACAGTATTAAGCAGACTGCTTTAAATGAACTTCGTCCGTTGGTTGATAAGCTTGATGTTTCACCAGAAGAAAAGTTTGACACTTACCTATTGTTGTTGCGCTCTACTGATGATAAAAGCCTTATTGCACCAGCACACGATGCAGCTATAGCTATTACCGACGAAGCTCGTCGCGCTCAAGCCTTGCTGGATATCATTAAAGAGATTGATTATCTTTCAAATCCCCGCTAGTGAATTCCTCCAATAAAAAATCCCGCTGACTCTGGCGGGATTTTTTATTACTAACAGAATGAACTTACATCATCCCCATACCCGGCATGCCGCCAGGTGCAGCTGGAGCTTCTGGCTCT
>CAMUPZ010000037.1 GCA_947095985.1 uncultured Candidatus Saccharibacteria bacterium
CCGCCTTGAAAATCACCACCGTGTCGCCGCGGCGCACATCCAGCCGAGCAATTTCATCAGCGTTGTGTAGACTGGCGTGCTGCACCGTCGTACCTGCCACCACTACCGGGTCAAACACCGCCACTGGCGTAGCTGCACCCGTTCGACCGATGGAAATAACGATATCACGGACGATGGTCGTAGCCTGCTCAGCAGCATACTTATAAGCGACCGCGCCGCGCGGATTTTTCCCGACTAACCCGAGACTTTCATACAACGCTCGATCATTGATCTTAATTACCAAACCATCAGTGTTAAACGGCAAATCATGGCGCTTATCATCCCATTTGTTAACGAAATTCATCACATCCGCTAAAGTGGAAAAAACGCTCGCCTGCTGATTACGAGTAATTCCCAGAGCAGTCAGCGCCTCGTAAGCAAAGCTGTTGGTCGGCACTTCAGCGTCGTTATCGCGCAGCACATCATAGCCGCGAAAATGCAGCGGCCGTGCCGCCACCAAAGACGGATCGAGCTGGCGGATTGTCCCTGCCGCCAAATTGCGCGGATTCGCAAATTCTGGCTGCCCCAAGGCTTTTTGCTTTTCGTTAAGCTCCGCAAAGTCGCGTTTCAACATTACAATCTCGCCGCGAATCTCTGTCCGTCCGACCAAAAACTTTTCGAAACCCGGCGCCTCATGCAGCCGCAACGGTACGTTTTTAATAGTCCGCACATTGTTCGTCACATCTTCACCGATAAAGCTATCGCCGCGCGTCACTGCCTGGGTCAACACGCCATCAACATAGATCAACGCGCACGCCAAGCCATCCATCTTGATATCGGTAAAAAATTCATGCCGATGACCAGGAATTAGCTTATCTGTCCGCTTAATCCATGCTTCAATTTCACTCTTATTAAAAACGTCGTTTAAGCTCACCATCCGCCGCTCATGCTTTACCTTCTGAAAACCGTCAAGTAACTTATTGCCGACACGTTGCGTTGGGCTATCAATTGTAATTAGCTCCGGACATTCGGCTTCGATTGACTTCAGCTCATCCATCAAGCTATCATAGACAGCATCACTTACACTCGGCTTGTCTAAGGTGTAATATTCGTAGCTATACCGATTTAATAGCGATTTAATTTCATCGGCTCTTGCTTTTTTTGCTATCACTTTCGACGACCTTCCTATAGAACGTGTAGACGTAAACCGACATCAGAATAATTGACGCGTACATTAGAATAAGACCGACTGTCGGCACAATTGGCAGCCAATTAATATCATTAAACCACCCCTTCAGCACACCATCGAATAAAATTGTCGGTATCAAAATAATCGCCCACAATAATATAATTATCACCACAGCCCACATAAATCTAAGCAAAATTCGAACCCTTCTTCCAGTTACAATGTCGCCAGACAAGCGCAAGGCATGAAGTGGATACATGCCAGGTAGAGTTATTATAATCATCGCAAAAACTGTTGAGGTTACCCAATAAACAGACATCGACACGATCAGAATAGCCGCGCCGCCGGCCGCCATAAGAATTGGCGTCTGGTTTAATACGCCCGAAGCGTCAAGCGCACCATAGACTATCACTGCAATCGCTGCTGGAACCATTTGGATTAAAAAGATTCCAATGACAATGATTAATGCGATTATAGGCGAGCCTGAACTATATAGAGCGTCACGCATTTTTGGCTTTTTTCCAATTAAAATAGCTCGCGTCAACCAAACAGAAGAAAGCCAAGTTAGTAGACCCAAAAAAACTCCAGACATCTGTTGTACATTTCCACCAGCCGTTCCACTACCAGAAAAATAGCTAACCATCACACCAGAAAATAAGCTAATAGTCGTGTAGACTTCACTAATTCCACTCTCTTTAGCTTGGTTCATCACATCTCTAAGCTGCTGATACGTATCCTGTGACATAACGCTCGATAAAGCGAAAGTCAATATAGACATGACAGCAATTAGAGCTAAAAAGGCTCTCTTATTGCGCCAGATAAGACGATGGGCTTCACTAGTCAATGACCAATACCCAGGAATATTAAGACTACGCCGATAATCTCGCCGCCTGGTTAATCGAAAGCTACGGTGTGGCCGACGATTTAAAAAACTACGGCGCTGCTGGCTTAATTTGCTAAAGTCACGCTTAACGCTGCGCCAAATTGTAAACTTACGATTGTTGCTCGGTTTTTCAGGCTTCTTCTCAACCTGTTTTTTATTAGACTTCACTGCCATGATTACATCTTTGTTGCATTATTTCTCAATCTAGTAATTCGATCTTCTAGTGGCGGATGGGTGCTGAATAATTTCGAGAAAAATCCAGGTTTAAGAGGGTTGTTCATAAATAAGTTGGCTGTCGAAGAACTCTGTTTTTGCATTGGACGGCCAAATTGACGTAATTTTTCTAGAGCACTTGCTAAACCCTCAGTATCGCGCGTCAACAATACACCAGAAGCGTCAGCCAAGTATTCTCTCTGCCGACTAACTGCTAATTGCGTAATCGTCGCCAAAATTGGAGCCAGGATAACCACCACTAGTCCAAGAGCATAAACTATTGGACTAACCTCCCTGTCTCTATCATCGCTATAAAACATCATCCTTAGCGCCAAGTCCGCAAATAAACCAATCGCGCTAACCAGCCCAAACGCAATCATACTGACACGAATATCGTAATTGCGCACATGACTCATCTCATGCGCCATCACCGCCTCCAGTTCACGCTTATCCATAATCTCCAACAGTCCAGTAGTCGCACCAACAATAGCGTGTTTTGGATCGCGACCTGTCGCAAAGGCGTTTGGTGCTGGATCGTTGATAATATACACCTTAGGCATCGGCATACCAGAAGTAATCGCCAAATTTTCTACTACTCGCCATAGTTCAGGCGCATCATTTTTCTCAATCTCCTGCGCGCCCGTCATTGCCATAGCCAATTTACCAGCGATAAAATATTGCAGCCAAGCATACAGCATCGCACATATAAAAATTATAAGCGACAAAGAATAGCTATCAGCTACTATACCAATAAAAACTCCAATAATGCCAATAATTATCACGAACACTGCCATAATCAATACAGTGTTGCGTTTATTTTGAGAAACTGCGTTATACATAATTTAATTATAACAAAAACCGCCCACTTTCGACAGCGAGCGGTTTTGATTTTTGGCTTAAATTAGAACTTTACTTCTACTGGGTTTTCAACACTTGCTCGATCTTCAACATCGAAGAATTCCTTAGCCTGGAATCCGAACATTCCCGCAACAATGTTTGCTGGAAAGGTTTGAATCTTAGTGTTCAAATCACGAACTCCACCGTTATAGAATCGACGAGCGGCTTGAATTTTATCTTCAGTATCAACCAGTTCCTGTTGCAATTGCAAGAAGTTTTGATTAGCTTTCAGCTCAGGATAAGCCTCAGCAACTGCAAACAAGCTCTTCAAGGCGCCTTCCATCATATTCTCAGCCTTAGCGGTGTCTGCTACGCCTTGAGCATTCATTATTGCTGAACGAGCTTCCGTTACTTTTTCAAATACCTCTTTTTCATGTGTAGCATAGCCCTTGACTGAATTGACCAAATTTGGAATTAAGTCAGTTCGGCGCTTCAGCTGCACAGTGATATCACTCCACGCCTCTTCAACACGATTACGCAGCGTTACCAGACCATTATATGAACCAATAACAAACATAATTATCATGCCCAATAAAGCCGCAATAACTATAAGCACAATTGCTAATACACTCATTTACCTTATTATCCTTTCTATTAAACTTTCCTTTACAGTTTTGGTGCGCAAGGCGGGAATCGAACCCGCACGACTTTTGGTCAAGGGATTTTAAGTCCCTCGCGTCTACCAATTCCGCCACTCGCGCGTATATATCTACAAGCCAGACATCTACACGTCTGACACTGCCTATATTATACTATATTTATGAAGCAAATTGTAATAATTCACGGCGGTTCAAGCTTTAATAGCTACGAAAATTATTTAAATCACCTAAAATCCCGTCAACTTCACTACGAAAGACTACTTTGGTCGCAAAAATGGCGCGACTGGCTGGCGCAGGAAATCTTCGACACTGATGTTTTGTTGCCGGATTTCCCCAATAAGCAAAACGCCAGCTACGCTGAGTGGAAAATATACTTCGAAAAGTTACTAGCCCTGCTTGGCGATAACGTTCAATTGGTTGGATATAGCCTGGGTGCAATGTTTTTGGCGAAATATTTACACGAATCACCGCTTGGTTCGCCAGTCCGACGATTGGTATTAGTGTCACCATGCTATGATGACGAATCAGTTGAAGATTTAGGTAGTTTTCGAGTAACGAGTGCTGCCGGTTTAGAAAAATCAGCAAGTGAGATTCATTTATTTCACAGCAAAGACGACCCGGTCGTGCCGTTTACTGAGCTTGCCAAATTTCAGCGTGATTTGCCAACCGCCAAGGTGCATATTTTTGAAGACCGCAACCACTTTTTCCAACCAACTTTTCCAGAATTGAAAGAACTATTAAAAAAGTAGAAAGGACATCATGTTTAGATTATTTAAGAAAAAGCCTCAACCTATCGATGATGAGATATCAAAAGATCATCTCATCACTTCGTTGCGAGAAAAACTGGGGTCTATGAATGATATAGATCGAATTACTGTTGGCGGTCAAGAAATGTTTAATTTTCTTATGATACCACACAAAGATGACACAGAGCCCCGCCTTCCTATTCAAATATTTCTCTGTGTCTCCAGTATGCTCGCTGGCTACGCAGCACAAGTAGCGGTTCGTGTCGAATCTCCTGAAACTATCCTTGAGATTGGCATGAAGAATGGTCAAAAATTCCACCTGGGAGACGGTATATTACAAAAAATATTCGTAGAAAAATATTCTCCCTGGTCATTTGTTGGTGGCGGCATGAAACAAATCGGCAAAACTAAAACATTTAAGGCGTTTGATATCCAAGAGTGTGTCGGTCACAGTGCTCAAGTTATGGGTAGCGATGATTTCTATGCTATTAGAGTTCCTAAAAAACATCAGCCAGACGTGCTAACGCCTAAAGACTTTGTAGGACTATGGAAAACCTGTTCAGAACATCTTGGCGTTATTATTCCTAATCAACAAGAGTGGGCTAGCTGTTATGGTTTCGTTTTACAGCAGGCAATTATCCACGCGAAAGGCATCATCGACCCAAACGTAGCGCTCACCATCATCGCCGAGAGTATGCTTATCGCATCAAAACTAGATCTTCCTCCTAAAGAAAAATAGCCCCACTCAGGGACTACATTTGGAGGCACGTACGAGAGTCGAACTCGTCTAAAAGGTTTTGCAGACCTCTGCGTA
>CAMUPZ010000038.1 GCA_947095985.1 uncultured Candidatus Saccharibacteria bacterium
CACGGCCTCCGGAGCCACAATCCAGCGCTCTAACCAAACTGAGCTACATCCGCCATAGACCAAGCTTTTTGAATTATAGCACATACTATATCTGTACTCAAGATAGTAAAATTGCTATACTTAAGCTAATGAAAGAGCTAAATGGTTCAGAATTAGCCGGCTTTATTAAGGAGCGGCAAGCAAAGCAGGTGCGTGCCTTGAGGCAAGCTTGGCATATTCAACCGCGCCTGGCAATTGTGACGGATACTGAGAATCCCGTTATTGAAACTTACATGCGTTTGAAGCAGCGATACGGTGCGGATATTTTGATTGATGTGGAAATCCATCGGGCGGAGGCGGGTCAGGTTTTAGATGTGATTAACGCGCTAAATAATCGTGATGACGTTCAGGGGATAATTTTACAACTGCCAATTAGTAATCCTCAACAAACTGAGGAACTACTGGAGAGTATTCGGATAGATAAAGATGTTGATGGTCTGCGTCAGCGGACGGATTTTCAGGCGGCCACACCGACAGCTATTAATTGGCTGTTGGCTGGCTATGGTATTGATCTTAAGGGCAAAAAAATTGCGATTGTTGGGCGAGGTCGTCTGGTCGGGGCTCCTTTAGAGAAGATGTGGCTGAAATCTGGTATTGACGCTACTGTGTTTGAAAAAGGAGATGATTTATCGCAGTTGATTAACTATGACGTTGTTGTGTCGGCGACTGGTGTACCGGGTCTAATTACTAATCAGATGGTTAAGCCAAAAGCGGTGGTTGTTGATGCGGGTGCGGCTTCGGAAGATGGGAAAATAGTGGGTGATGTGTCGGATGAGGTGCGGCAGCGTGAAGATGTTTTAATAACTCCGAAAAAAGGTGGCGTTGGTCCGCTGACAGTATCGGCTCTGTTTGATAATTTAATTACGGCGTGTTTAAAGATTGCTAATCAGGCTAAAAATTAGGAAGTAGTCTTTATGGCAGATTTGACTTGCTCAGCGACTTGGCGCGGTGTAAGGTTGGCTTTTACGATATAGCTGTGTATGCCTAGTTTTTTCAATTCGCGCGGCGCCTCTTCTTCGCCTAAATTAGTCAGGACAATAACGGGAATAGTTTTCCCCCAATCCTTAGACCTAATGTGTTTTAAGGCTTCTGTGCCATCCATCTCTGGCATTTGTAAGTCCAGCAGAATAATGTCTGGTTGGAATTTTTCGACAACTTCTATACCAATCTGGCCGTTGGCCGCCAGGCGGACTTCAAATCCATCTGACTCAAATTTCATTCGGTACATCTGGCTGATGGTTGGGTCGTCTTCAATGATGGCAATTTTTATCATGCTCTAAGTATAGCATAATAATTATGGTATACTTTTTGACATGGAAAAATTTGGGAATAATTGTGGCGGTCGCGAGCTTGTTGATGGGTCTGACGTCGAAGCTAATGAAAAATTAAATGGAGAAATTGCAGACCTCAGAGCTCAAGGATATGAGGTTCGGGTGGGTGAAAATAATGATCCTGCATATAAGAATCCAGAGAAGATTGAAAAAGTATATAGCTATCTGGAAAGAGGTGGAAGAAAATTAAGAGAAGTGCGAAATAGGTTTATTCGCAATAATATGGGTAGGGCTGCAGTTGCTGGTGTTGTGAGTAAAATTCCTTTTATAAGTAAATTGGCGGGTAGTTGGAATAAAGAGCTTGATGACTTTTTGGAGCCTTACCGTGATGAGTTGCTGTACGGTGAGAAAGAGACTAGCTCTCAGCCGTGGCATAAGCAACGGGGTTCAGCTTCAACGTTCTTATCAATTGGGCCGGCATTTTCTTTGGCGGTTATAGAGGGTGGCAAGTTGGCCTTTCCGGGCAGATATCCAACAATGAGCGGTCCAATAGATGAATCGTTATTTTACGAAAAGATTGACGGTGTGCCGTTGAGAGACATGATGATTAAAGCCGAAGTGGCAAATCACGATAAAACTCAACAAGAAGCGGCGCCAGCGGTAGATGAGAGAATAAATAACGTCCGCGAGTTCATTAACGCGCCGGTGACACCAAAGTTTGCTGAGGTTATTAAATATTGTATGGACTCGCTGGGTATCCGTGAGCGGGGAGATTTGGTGAAAAAAATAACCATTGATCACATACGGGGTATTGATATGCGAAATGAGAATCGGTCAATTAACGATATGCTAGTCATGAGCTTTGGCTGCGGAACCGGACTGCCGACCCTAGAGATGCTAAAAGAGCTAAAAGAAGAAACCGGTCAGGCTCCAAAGGCTATTTTGATCGATCAAGATCCGCTGGCTTTAGCGGCAGCGCAGAATCTAGCAAAGAAAATGGGACTGGAAAATAATGTGGAGATTCATTGCCATAGGCTTTTTAGTAAGTTTGGACGCCCGTTGGGGCTGAAAAAAGTTTTAAAAGGTCGGCAAGTAGATGTCATGGAGGATTCTGGATTGCGCGAATATCTTCCTGATATGGTGCATAAAAAATTAACGGAGGAATCTTGGGGATTCTTGCGAGATGGCGGCCTAATGATTACCGGCAATATGAATGCAAATCGTCCGCAAAAAGATTTCCCCCATAGTTTAATGGGTTGGACCCCAACCGTAATCATGCGTCCAATTGCCAGAAGTCTTAAATTACTTCAAGCGGCTGGTGTATCAAAGGACAATATTACCGCAAATATTACCGCAAGCGGTGTTTACTCAGTTTTTGCAGTTGAAAAACCGAATAAAATGCTATAATAAGCATTAGCATGATGTCTCGAGCATTAGTACTGGGTATGGTTGCGCTAATGGCGCTAATTTTAGGCATGCTAGTGCTTAAAAAATCTAAACGCCATTACGATACTAAACAGTGGTTTTTCTTAGTCTGTTTATGCTTGGCTGTGTGGTCGGCTGGACTAGAGATGTTTTCTTTGGCGGATAATGGAGCGGTACTAGACATTGCCTCGCGGTGGTTTTATGTTGCTTCGGCGGTTTTCTGTCCAGCGTTGGCTATCTTTACTGCTAAGTCATTTCTTCCTCTAACGAAGTCCGTAAGGAGTTTTATCTGTATATCTAGTTCTTTATTTATAGTATTGTCTATATATATTATTTTGGCGCCTGAGTTTATTATTAATGTGTCAGAGGTCACTGCGCCAGTAGATTTTTCACAAATTCCGATTAACTCTATTAATTATGTAGTTTTTGCTACTTTTTTCTCCGTCTTTTTCCTGATTGCTATGTGGTTTGGCTATGTGGCGTGGAGGAAATCTGATAATATTCGCCGTAAGCAAGTGGCGATTTACATGACCGGTTTGTTGGTATCTAGTATTCCGGGTTTTGTAGTTGACTTATTGTTGCCAGCTCTTGGCGATTATAGGTATGTGTGGGTTGGACCAGTGGCGATTATTCTCTTTCTGTTTGCAATTATGTATAGCATCGTAAAGTATCGATTAATGGACGTAAAAACGGCGGTGGCTCGTAGTGTCTCATACATGCTACTACTAGTTGCACTAGCTGTAGTTTACATAATCTCTGCGTATATTATTTCAATTGTTATTTTCCAACGGACTTTGACAATTGATAGTCGTGTGAATTTCATGAACATGATTCTAGCTATACTTTTAGCGTTCTTATATCAGCCCATTAAGAAATTCTTTAATAAGTTGACGGATAGGGTTTTTTATTATGGTGAGTATGACACTGATACTTTTGCGCGCGAGATTAGTAAGATATTAACTTACACGGCAGACCTGCAGCTCCTGACGCGGCGGGTCGGTAATTATATAGCAAGTTCATTGAAAGCGGAGAAAGTGGCGTTTTGTATTCCAGAAAAGGGAATTTATGGTCGAACTGGTCGGCGGCGCTTGTCGGTTGTTGAGGAGGACGTGCGTAGGATTATGGACTATTACTATAAATATTGCAGTTTTCCAGAGGTTATATTAGCGAATCAAGTTAAGGACCCAGAGTTAAAAAAACTCTTAGATATTCATCGTACAAAAATTGTCGTGCCTCTTTTACACCAAAATCAAGAAACAGGAATTTTATTTTTAGGGGAGCATAAGAGTTTGGGCTATAGCTCTCGGGATATTGAAATGCTGGAATCAATTGCTGGTGAGCTGGCCGTATCAATACGCAACTCTCTTTCAATGGAAGAAATTAACGAACTAAATAAAAGTTTGCAACGCAGAATTGATGAGGCAACAAAAGAGCTGAGGTTTAGCAACCGCCAGCTGCAGCGTCTGGATGAGGCGAAAAATGAGTTTATCTCTATGGCTTCACATCAGTTAAGGACGCCGTTGACTAGCATCAAAGGTTACTTGGATATGATGCTGGAAGGAGATTTGGGAAAAATATCGCCGACTCAGCGAGCAGTTCTTAGAGAGGCATTTTCTTCTAGTGAACGAATGGTGCGGTTAATTAATGACTTTCTTAATGTGTCACGGCTTCAGACGGGAAAGTTTACCATTGATAAACAGAGTGTAGATATTGCACAGATTCTCCGTGATGAAGTCTCATTACTTAAGGTTGTGGCGGATCAGCGCTCGGTCGAGATGGTATTAAAGGTTGATAAAAAGATACCGTCGCTAGCGGTTGATTCTGAGAAGATTCGTCAAGTTATGCTGAATATGATTGACAATGCTATTTATTATTCAAGCCCACACAAAAAGGTGGTGATTACTTTAAAGAGTAGTGGTAAAATGATTGAATTTTCAGTAAAGGACTCGGGAATTGGTGTACCAAAGTCGGAGCAGGCAAATCTATTTGGCAAGTTTTTCCGTGGCACTAATGCTAAAAAACGACGGCCCGATGGTACAGGCGTCGGGTTATTCTTGGCGAAGAAAGTCATTTTGTCGCACGACGGGGAAATGATTTTTGAATCAGAAGAAGGAAAGGGCAGCACCTTCGGATTTAAGCTGCCGGTTCGTTAGCGAAATAAGCTGACGATTCCAGAAATAGTAATTACAATTACAATAACAATTAGCATAGTTATACCAATTATGCGAATAATCTTCTTTCGGTCAAATAGCCATTGAGATAATTTGGAGCGATTTGTTGCTGTGATACGTGTTATTTTTGGCCGTTGAACTGTGGCGTCTGCGCCAGAATATTTTTTATTGCGTTTCTTCTTCTGCTTTACCATAGACTTATTATACATTAAAGCATCACTATCCGATAAGAGCAGGGCGACTGACTCTGGGCGAATTGCAGACAACTGGCCGCTTGACTATAGACATTTTTACAATAATTTGCTATGATATCTGAAGTCGTGGCCTTATCGTCTAACGGTTAGGACACCAGGTTTTCATCCTGGCAATCCGGGTTC
>CAMUPZ010000039.1 GCA_947095985.1 uncultured Candidatus Saccharibacteria bacterium
CTCCTGGCCTCTTCCATGGCAAGGAAGCGCTCTAACAACTGAGCTAAACCCGCATGTGGTTCCAGGGATTATTGTAGCAAAATCGCTGGACGATTGCAATACTTGGTGGCTCCTCCCAGACTTGAACTGGGGACACAAGGCTCTTCAGGCCTCTGCTCTACCAACTGAGCTAAAGAGCCACATGGGTGATTGCTACCGCCAATTATACTACAGATTGCCCGCGCTGTGCAAGCGTGATAAAATGAGAGCACGCGGGTGTCGTATAACGGCTATTATGTGACCTTCCCAAGGTTGAGACGGGAGTTCGACTCTCCCCATCCGCACCAGAAATTATAAAAGCACCCCGTTAGTTTACGGAGTGCTTATTTTTATTGCTTGTTACTATTTCTTGCCGCCACGAATCGCGTCAATCAGTTCAATCGGGAATAACATCATCGTCTTTTGACTTGGCTCGGTCGAGATGCGTTCCAGTGTATTTAAGGTACGCAGATTAATTGCCCCAGGGGTAGTTGCTAAAATCTGCGCAGCGGCAGCCAGCGTTTCAGCGGCAGCTTTTTCACCATCGGCGTTGATGATGTTGGCGCGGCGTTCGCGCTCAGCTTCGGCTTGCTTGGCCATGGCCCGCTTCATGTCGCCAGGCAATTCGATATTCTGAATCTTGACATTCTCGACATCGATACCCCATTTGTCGGTCTCGGCATCGACAATTTCCTTGATCTGTTGTGAAATCTCCTCACGCTTAGCGAGCAGGTCGTCCATATCGACATTACCAGTTACGTCGCGCAGGGCAGCCTGGGCAAATTGGCTGGTGGCATAAATGTAGTTGGTCGTCTCCAGTACTGCTTTTGGGGCGTTAATCACTCGAAAGTAGACCACTGCGTCAACACCGACGGTGACGTTGTCTTTGGTGATGACTTCTTGTTTTGGCACGTCAATCGGTGTCGAGCGCACGTCAACCATCATCATCGTTTGAAAAATCGGCACCACTACGCGCAAACCCGGCTCGCGCACGCCAGTAAATTTACCGAGCGTTAACACTACACCGCGCTGGTATTGATTGATGACTTTAATGCCGCTTAACATGAAAATAGCTGCGATTATTAAAACTAATATTACCATTTATGTAAATTCCTCCTATCTATATAATGATTCTACCATACTCCGTGTCGCCGGTGTAAGATTAGTGACAGCCACCCACAAAAGGTGTATATTTGAATTATCATGAAGAAATCTGTCATGAAGAGATTGCTTCCGTTATATATTGGTAAATTCTTCATGAGCTTTGTTCTTTGGTATTCAATAGAAAAATTATTCATAAGAAGTATTGGCATCGACAATCTCGGCATTAGTCTGATTACGATAGTCATATTGATATCGTGTACGCTGGCTGAGATTCCGTCGGGGATTGTTGCGGATCGTTGGAGTCGTAAGGGCTCAATGGTGCTTTCTGGTTTGTTACTGGGGATTAGTAGTCTAATGGCTGGCTCGAGTAATAGTATATTTATGTATTCTACTGCGGTTGCAATTTGGGGTCTTCATGAAGCTTTCTCTAGTGGTACAGGAAATTCTATGCTCTACGACACACTACTTGAGGAGCAGGGACATGCCAGAAACTTCAATCGGGCATTGGGGCTATATGAAACTTTGGGCGGGGCGGCTTTAATATTTAGTAATTTGCTGGGTGGTTGGATTGGTAGCCACTCGCTTCAAATGACATTTTATCTAACAGTTATCCCAGTTGCTATATCTATAGTCTGTCATTTGATATATAAGGATGCAAAAATTAGCCGGGAGGTGGCCGACGAAAAACTTATTCAACACACTAAAAATACATTCAAATGTGTTTTCAGAAGTAAGAATTTAATTTGGCTGATGATTTTGACCATGTTGATATTCTGTGTCCAAAAAATAAATCGTGAATATTATCAGCTATGGTATATTGCGTTACTGGCCCCAACGATGATATTTGGTATTGCTGGGTCGTTTATAGAAGGTCTAAGTGGTTTAGTTGGATTATTTGTTAAATATATAAATTCTAGGCTGATCAATATAGCCTTATTAGTTCTTTTGGGTGTAGCTTCGCTTGGTCTTTCTTTGGGTAGTAATTTAATAATAGTAATTGTGTCTCAGGTTTTGGTGGCGGCTGCTTCCGGTGCATTATTTCTTCATGTTACTGCGCAAATACAGCATCAATTACCGTCACGATATCGCACGGGATCTGGGTCTGTCATTAGTGCTGTTGGTCGCATTACGCTCGTGCCGCTGAATTTCATTTTTGGCATATTGTCAAATCAAAGTGTTTTCGTTGCTGGCTGGATGTTGGTGGTTTTGTCAGGGCTGGCTGTTTTTGTTCAATTGCAGCTTGATGAGTGATTTAATTTACGCGTATAATATAATCATGGGACGAATACCGCTGGCCGAACAGATGCGGCCACAAACGCTGGATGAGGTGATTGGACAGAGTCATTTGCTGGGCGAGGGCGAGCTGCTCCGCCAAATTGTTAAGCGTGGCGAGCCGGTTAGCTTAATTTTGTGGGGCCCACCGGGGACGGGTAAGACGACCTTAGCGCGGATCATTGCCCGCGAAGTCAATGCCGAATTTGTTGAGCTGTCGGCAGTTACCAGCGGTAAAAAAGATGTCGAAAAGGTGATTGAACATGCCAGGCAAAATTGGAATTTGGGCCTCAGGACAATTCTATTTGTTGATGAAATTCACCGCTTTAATAAGGCGCAGCAAGACGCCTTTTTGCCGCATGTCGAGAGCGGGCTTATAACCTTGATTGGCGCGACCACCGAGAATCCGAGCTTTGAGGTGATCGCGCCGCTGCTCAGCCGGACGCGGGTGCTGGTGCTCCGTCAACTGACCAAAGATGAAATTATATTGGTACTGAAGCGGGCGCTGAAGACTTTGAAACAAACCAAGCGGGTGTCACCCAAAGCGCTGGACTATCTAGCGGAACTGGCAGGTGGCGACGCGCGGGTGGCCTTGGGTAATTTGGAATTGGCACTGAGTTTTGGCGGCAAAGTCACGCCGGAGGTCGTCAAAGCAGCGGCTCAGCGGCGGCTGCCGGGCTATGATAAGAAAGGCGACGCTCATTATGACGTCATCTCGGCGTTCATCAAATCACTGCGCGGTAGCGACGCGGTTGCTGCGGCGTATTATTTGGCGCGGATGATTGATGCTGGCGAAGACCCGAAGTTCATTGCTCGGCGGATGGTGATTTTTGCCTCAGAAGACATTGGGTTGGCTGGCAATGGAGCGCTGAGTCTGGCGGTCGCCACCTTTGAGGCGGTGGAGCGCGTTGGGCTTCCTGAAGCCAAATATAATTTATTCCACTGTGCCATTGCTCTGGCGCGCAGTCAGAAGTCGCGCGAGATTACTGATCTGATGAATGAAGCTTTCAATCTGGCGCAAAAATACCCAAACTCGCCCGTACCACTACACCTTCGCAACGCTGCCACCAATCTGATGAAAGATCTGGGCTACAGTAAAGACTATAAATGGCAAGCTGGTTTTAAGCATAAAAAAGGTTTTTTGCCCGAAGAAATTAATAATGTGTTATAATTAGCGTATCAATATTTCTTTAATAGGAGAAAATCATATGTCAAAACAAGAATCTCAGCAGCCGCAGTACGCGCCACAGCCAGATCCAAATGCACAATATGGCCCAGCGCCACAGCCTCAAAATTCCCCATACGAGCAACAACCAGTTAACCAGCAATATTTTGCTCAGCCACAGGCAGCCCCAGTGCAATATGTTGTTATGGCAGAGTCGCTAAAGGGCGTTAAGGGATGGCTAATGTTCTTCGTGATTTGTTTTGTTATTGGTGGCATTGGTAATATAGGAATGTTTTTCCAGGCAGTAATGAATCTTAGTCAGCCTGAAAATATTATTTCTTTGATATTTGCGCCTATACTAGCAGTTTTGTCGATCTGCGCTGTTGTGTTTATAGCTATGCAAAAGCGTCTTGGTAAGTGGTTGGCGGTAGCTGCGCTTATTACGGCCGGGATAAACAACACCGCAAGTATGATTGCCTCACACACATCAGGTAAATCAGGCGAGGAGACTCCAACGCTAATTGCGGGAATCATTACTATGTTGATACTGGAAGGTCTGGTTATTCTATACTTCTTTGTGTCACGTAGAGTTAAAGAAACGCTCGTCAATTAGTTGGCTCACACTCATAAAAATAGCCGCTCCATTACGGGGCGGTTATTTTATAGTCAATGGGGCTATTGTTTATTGGCACGCTTTCGCTCGTTAGCGTCAAGGTAGCGTTTCCGTAGACGCAGAGATTTTGGCGTCACCTCCAGCAGCTCGTCATCCTCGATAAAGTCGATGCATTGCTCCAGGCTAAACTGCGTAAATGGCGTTAGCTGCACTGTGCCGTCGGACGATTTGGAACGCATGTTGGTCAGGTGCTTAGCCTTACAGACGTTAATTTCGATGTCTTCTTGGCGGTTATAAATACCGACGATCATGCCGGCGTACACTTCCGTGCCTGGCCCGACCAAGAGCTCGCCGCGCGCCTCGGCCGCTTGCAGCGCATACGGCGTTGTCGTACCAGCCTCAAAGGCGATGAGTACGCCGCCGCGGGTCTTTGGCAATTTACCACCCAGCGGTTGATAGCCATACGGCAGGGAATTCATAATCACCGTGCCCTTGGTGGCGGTTAAGAGTACGTTGCGGAGACCGATCAAGGCTCTTGTCGGCAACACGTAGGTGATGCGGGTAGCACCGCTGGCGGTGGTTTCCTGTGATTTCATTTCGGCGTGGCGGGCACCGAGTTCCTGGCTGATCGCCCCGATGAATTCGCTGCTAATCTCGATTTGCAGTTCTTCAATTGGCTCTTTTTCGACACCGTCCTCGGTGATGGTCACTACTTGCGGGCGGCCGACTTCAAACTCAAAGCCTTCGCGCCGCATGGTCTCGATCAAGACGCTCAGGTGCAGCTCACCGCGGCCAGATACCGTAAAACCGATGCCGTTTTCTTCAACGCGTAGCGCCACGTTGGTTTCCAACTCTCGTCGCAATCGGTCGCCAATTTGCCGCGAGGTGGTAAATTCACCCTCGCGCCCCTTCATCGGGCTGGTGTTTGGGCCGAGGTACATGCTCAACGTCGGCGCTTCGATGGCAATCGCTGGCAAGGCTTCCGGCTGTTCTTTGTCGGCAATGGTATCGCCAATGTGCGCTTCACTGACGCCAACCAGCGCTACAATATCGCCAGCAAACGCCTCGTCAAGCTCCTCGCGGTTCAGTCCGCGGTAACCAAAAA
>CAMUPZ010000040.1 GCA_947095985.1 uncultured Candidatus Saccharibacteria bacterium
GTCGAGTGCTAAAAGCGTATAATAAATATATATGAGTAAGCGTGATTATTATGAAGTTTTAGGCGTGTCAAAAAGCGCTTCTGAAGATGAGATAAAAAAAGCCTTTCGTAAGTTAGCGGTAAAATATCATCCTGATAAAGAGGGTGGTGATGAAGCTAAGTTCAAGGAGATAAATGAAGCTTATGAGGTTTTGAAGGACAAGCAAAAGCGCCAGCGCTATGATCAATTTGGCCATGCTGGTGTTGGCGGTGCTTCAGGCGGTGGTTTTTCTGGTAACCCGTTTGAAGGTTTTGGTGGATTTGGTGGGCAGAATGTTCATTTTGATTTTGGTGACGGTTTTGGTGATATTTTCAGTCAGTTCTTCGGCGGTGGAGCTGGATCTCAGGGCGGTCCGCGACGTGGGCGAGATGTCGAGACAAATATCACACTTAGTTTTGAAGATGCGGTGTTCGGTACTGAGAAAACTATTTCACTAACCCTTAATGATGAATGCGAACATTGCCATGGCGATGGAGTTGAGCCTGGTCACAGTTTGAAAACTTGTGAAGATTGTAAGGGTGCTGGACAGCAAACCCGTGTAATGAACTCAATTTTTGGGCAAATTCAACAGGCCGTCACATGCCAGACTTGTCATGGTCGTGGTAAGGTGCCAGAGAAAAATTGTTCAGTTTGCGGCGGCAAGGGAACAACTCGTCGTAATCGTGATATTACGCTGAAAATTCCGGCTGGTATTGACGATGGTGCAACTATCCGTTTGCGTGAGCATGGTGAGGCGGTACAGGGCGGAAGTAAGGGTGATTTGTACGTCAATGTTCGGGTTAAAGCTCATAAAAAATTTACTCGAGAAGGCGATATTATTCTTTCCGAAGAGCATATTTCCATGGTTGATGCGGCACTGGGTACGGAAATTGATGTTGAAACAGTTGATGGCGTAGTGCGAATGAAGATTCCAGCTGGCACACAAAGCGGTACTGATTTTAAGCTGTCTGGACATGGTGTACCACATCTCAGAAATGATTCGCGCGGCCCGCATATTGTCGGTGTTATCGTTGATACGCCAACTAAATTGACGAAAAAGCAGAAGGAGCTTTTGGAACAGTTTAGGGGTGCAAAGAAGCGTGGGCTGTTCTCTTAGTCTTTACTTGATGTGCTGTGAGAACAACTGGATTCGTTGACTGATTTTTTGTATTTTTGACGACATACTAGGTGCGATATCGATTTACTTTATGGCCACTATATGTTATAAATATATGCATGCATAGATTTGATTCAATTATCACGGTTACTGGCACAAAGGGTAAAACAACAACAGTCCATGCAATTGAGGATGTTTTGCGTCGTCTTAATCTTCACACTATAAAAGTCGATACGACAGGTCACTTTGTGAATGGAATGCGTCGAAGTACGCTGGATGATTCTAGGAGAACTTGGTTTTTTGCACCTACGGTATGTCCGGGGCGTTATTTATGGGAAATTCATAGCTATCCGGAATTGGCGGATGGCGTTGCAATATTTGAGGCGTCTCTTGGTAGTAGTAGTTATTCTGGGTTGGGGTATCGAAATCACAGAGTAGGAGTCTTTCTCAATGTCTTTGAGGATCATATCGGTAGCTCTGCTCGGATCCAGAGTAAGGATGATATTGTTCGTGCGAAAGATTTTGTTTTTCAACGTATCACGCCGGGCGGTTGGGCGGTATTTAATGCTGATGACGAATATGTAGTTAAGGCACTTGATAAGATCCCTAACAGTGCCCACAAGCTGCCGATTGGTCTCACATTTTCACATTTTGATGTTAAAGCGCATTTGCGGTCTGGCGGGGTGGCTATTACCATCGATAAGTCTGGTAATCAGATTATTCTGCTAAGGGGTGACGAGAAAATAGTTCTGGCAGACATATCAGCTATTCCATGGGCATTTAACGGTAAATTTCAGCCGTCCGTTCGGAATCTTTTATCTGCAATGGGGGCTTTGTATGGTTATTTTGACGGAAATCTTCCAGACGATTTACGTCGAGTATTTGAGGGGGTGCGACTTGATAAATATGGTGGTCGTTTGACACTACTGCAGGGCAAACGGGGTGTTAAGGTGTTGGCTGATTATGCGCACGAAAAATTTTCCTTGCGACAAGTTGCTGAGCTAGCTCGCACTATAGCAGATAAAGACGGTCGAGTGATCGGTGTGGTGCGTTTAGCCTACGACAGAACGGATGAATTAATTAAGGAGACGGCTGAATATATTGCGAAAAATTATGACGCTTTTGTTGTTTACGATAAGATTGACGGCTATTGGCGTCAGCCCGACGAAACGCTGAGTGGTTCGCGTTTTTCACAAAAGGTTGGTCATGTATCACAAATGTTGGCTGATGGGTTGAGGGGCAATAATATGAATGTGGAGCGAATCATACGTGAAGATAAAGCAATCCAGTACGTTGCGGAGATTGCGCGTCCAGGTGATGTTGTCGTTGTGATTGTCAACGATGACATTGAGCGCTCAATTAAATTTATCCAAGATAGTTTTGAGGCGGAGTTTATATAAATGAACTTGCCTATACTTGGTTGCACTGTTCGTGTTGATTTTGGCAAACGAGCGCAAAGAGTCCCAGCTAAGATTGACACGGGGGCCGATTCAAGTGCAGTATGGGCGAGCAATATTCGTATCGATAAAGATGGTGTGTTGAAATTCTCTCTTTTTGGTGAAGGTTCGCCATATTATAACGGTAAAATATTTAAGAGAACTGATTATTCCGTGGCTAGTGTGCGGTCTGCTATGGGCCATGAGCAGATTCGTTATCGTACGCATTTTTGGGTCAAGATTGGTGGTCGTAAAATTAAAATGCTGATGAATTTATCCGATCGATCAAAAAATGATTTTCCAGTGTTAATTGGCAGGAGGTCGATTTCTGGAAAATTCTTAGTTGACGTATCAAGAAAAAATGTTCGCAGAAAAAATCCATCCGTAACCATTAGCCTTAACGAAGAAGTAAAAAGAGACCCGTATAAATTCTATAAAAAATATCATCAGAAAGACGGAGAAAAATAATGCGAATTGCGATTCTATCTAACGGCAACATTAATTATTCAACTCTTCGCTTAAAAGAAGAAGCTGAAAAGCGTGGACATCAAGTTAAAGTTATTAAATATAAAAATTGCTATGTTTCGATTGACGAAAAACATCCGACGGTTATTTATAAAGGCAAAGAAATTGATGAGTTTGATGTGGTGATTCCGCGAATTGCTAGTCACATGACAAAATATGGTACGGCGGTTTTGCGACAATTAGAGATGATGTATCCAAGGGCATTTTTTATGAATCGGTCGATTGCAATTACAAGGGCGCGTGACAAATTACGCTCAACGCAGCTATTGGTTAAAGCGGGCGTGTCGATTCCAAAAACGGTTTTCTCGCGGAATGCGACGGATATTGATTCGCTTATTGAAGAGATTGGTGGTATGCCAGCAATTATCAAATTGGCGCGAGGCACTCATGGTAACGGTGTCGTCTTAGCTGAGACAAAGAAGGCTGCCAAGTCGGTTCTTCAGGCATTTTATTTGACAAACTCTGACGGCACTAACGTATTGCTGCAGGAGTTTATTAAAGAGTCGGCTGGAACTGATATCCGTGCTTTTGTGGTTGGTAGTCAAGTGGTAGCGAGTATGAAACGACAGAGTTTGGATGATGATTTTCGTAGTAATCTTCACAAGGGCGGCGAGGGAAATAGTATAAAATTGACCGATGCTGAACGGAAGATGTGCGTAAAGGCGGCTAAGGCGATGGGTCTAACGGTTGCTGGTGTCGACTTTATGCGATCAAGTCGTGGCGCCTTGGTGCTGGAAGTGAATGCTAGCCCAGGCTTTGGCATCGAGAAGATAACGCGGCGTAATGTTTCCGGTAAAATAATTGATTATATTGAGCGTAACGCTAAGCGCGGTAACAAAAAAGATAAAATCGGCGCTTAAGCATAAACTTGTTATAATAAGTTTATGGACGAATATCGTCATCCGACGGCAATCCAGACTGCCATCAAATGGTTTTTTATTTGTGGCATGCTGGCGGTTATTGGTGGCGCGGTTTTTTGTGTATTTCAATCGGTGTCGCCAAAAACAGAGATTGTTTATTTAAATAAGACAATGCTTCGTGCGGAGATTGCTGACAATGAAGATTTGCGTCGAAAGGGTTTGGCTGATCGGTTAGGAATAGAGGATAATTATGCGATGCTGTTTGTATTTGATAGTATTGATCGTCATCAAATGTGGATGAAAGATATGAAATTTTCGGTAGATATCATTTGGATGAATGATAAAAAACGTATTGTCCATGTGCAGCATAACGTTAAGCCGGACGCTGAGCCGTATGAAAAATATAAACCACCAGTCCCTGCAAAATACGTCTTAGAGGTAAAGGCCGGTGTTGCCAAGAGAGCGAGTGTGACAGTAGGCTCGGTAGTAAAATTTGATTTGGAGGATAATAAATGAGTGTAATAATTTTATTCGGGGCAATTTTAGCGATAGTTTTTACGATTGCGTTTGTGTCGTCTCGTCGATTCGGTCCGTTGGCTTTATCGCTAGCGGCAGGATTTTTATTATCGGAGTGGTGGGCAAGCTGGCTGACTGGGTTGCTGGAAGGATTAAAGTTGGTGGTTAGTTGGTTGCCAAATGGTGTGATTGCGGCGTTGACCTTGACGCTGATTCCGCTATTTACACTGCTGCTGGGCGGACCGAGATATCAACGTAAACACGAAAAGATTATTTCTGCGGTGGCAATTGCCTTTTTAACCGCCTCGCTGCTTGTTGTACCGCTGGGAAAATATGTATCGCTGGACGGGCAGGCTCTAGATTTGTATAAAATATTTGCTAATAACTGGCGTTATGTTGCTACGCTGGGGTTAGTATGTGGCGTAATTGACTTATTCATGTTGCATACTAGTGGACATAAGCCTGGCAAGCATTGATATTTTAATTGATTTGTGATAGGATGAAAAAAGCGGATATTCCGATGGGTCCATAGCTCAGTTGGTTAGAGCACCTGCCTTTTAAGCAGGGTGTCCCGGGTTCAAGCCCCGGTGGACCCTCCAATTTTGAAATCGACTCCTTTTTGGAGCCTTTTTTCTTATCTATATTCTGGCTATACTTTAAATATGAATAGTCGCCTATTTGAGAAAACTCATATTTCTTGGTTGGTGGCGGCGTGGTGCTTGGGGCTGACGGTTGGCGTAATTGCTGTTCATTATTTGCCGCGGTCGGTGATATTTGAGGCGTGGGCTTT
>CAMUPZ010000041.1 GCA_947095985.1 uncultured Candidatus Saccharibacteria bacterium
TTGTCGCGAGTTATGTTGGCTGATAATTTGAATTTGGCTTCGATTTCAATCATGGTCTATTTTCTTAATCTATTTATGCGACGTACGGATTTTAATGGAATTTCTCCTGTCAAGTGCTGCCTTATAATCCCAGACAAACACTTGGCGTATTTATCGGTAATTTCGTGGCTCTGCATAGTCATTGAGCGGTGGGCTATATTCTTATGCTCTTTGGCTAATTGCTTCAAATTCCGTTCTACAATTAGCGGATCAAGTTTGCCCGACAGAATAGTGATCGGTAGTTTCAATTGTGATATATCAGCCATCGTGGTTTGATTAATAATCGCGGCGTTTAGAGCGGTCAGGAAAGATTTGGCGGTAATTTTATCGGCCTTAAATCCCGCGTCGGGCCATATGTTGTGTCGGTCGGCAAATTGCAGTAGGCGCTTTGAACTCCTTGGGTGCTTGTTGATAAGGCTGTATAGGGCGCGTAATATTTTTTCTGGATGATGGATTTTCTCGTCAGCTTTAGGTTGATATATTGGCGGGCTACATAGGATTAGCGACTGAGTTAATTTTGGATATTTTTTAGCGAGTTCTACGGCTGCCAACGAACCCATAGAATGGCCAATGACGATGTCCAGGCGAGTGATTGATTCGCGGCGCAGAGTAGCGGCGATGCTGGCGGCTTGATCTTGGACATTGTAAGATTTCCAGTCGGGTTTTGGCGAATTGCCAAATCCTAGCATGTCAATAGCAATAACCCGCGTGTCCTTGGGTAGATATTGCGTCAATGGCTTCCAGGTGCGCCATGAGGTGCCTAATCCATGGACAAGTAGAATCGTAGACTTTGGATTGTCTGGACGACAAAAATAATGCACATTTAAGGTGTAAGGAATACGTAGCCAACGATGAATAATCCGGTCAAACATAGTCTTAGTATACTATGAAAATACCCCGCCTGCATATGAGACGGGGTATTTTCGAGAACTGGCTTCTCCTCTGTTTTAGCGCTTGGAGAATTGTTCGCGCTTGCGGGCAGAACGCAGACCGTATTTCTTGCGCTCTTTCTCGCGTGGGTCACGCTTGAGCAGCTCAGCCTTTTTCAAAACTGGGCGCAGATCAGCGTGAGCAGCCGTCAATGCTTTGGCGATACCAAGCTTGATGGCGTCAACTTGACCAGCGAGACCACCGCCTTTGACCAAGATGGTAACATCGTATTCCTTTTGCTTGCTGACGACAGCTAGTGGATCAGTTACTTCGGCGAGCAAGGTCTTGTTGCCATCCAAGTACTCAGCGGCTGCTTTGCCGTTGATAGTGATGGTACCCTTGCCAGGAAGCAAGCGAACACTTGCTGAAGCACTTTTGCGTCGTCCCAAGCCGTAGAAATAGGTATCAGTAGCCATATTACTTTACCTCAACTTTCTCTGGGGTTTGTGCTGCGTGAGCATGCTCGCTGCCGGCAAATACGCGGAGGCGCTTGAGGCGCTCTGCTTGCAATTTGTTCTTTGGCAACATACCTTTGACAGCTTCTTCAATAATTCGTTCTGGGTGGCGTTCACGCATTTCTTTGAACTGCGTTTCTTTGATGCCGCCTGGGAAACCGCTGTGACGGTAGTAGTACTTGTCGGTTTCCTTGTAGCCAGTAACGACGGTGTTTGCAGCGTTGATGACTACGACATAGTCGCCACCATCAACGTGCGGTGTGTAGGTTGGCTTGTATTTACCAGTCAGGTGTTTGGCAATTTCCGTTGCCAGGCGTCCCAGTGGTAATTCGCTCGCGTCAAACAATACCCAGCGGCGAGAAACTTCAGATGGTTTTTGTGAATACGTCTTCATCTTATTTCTCCTCCTTTGGCATTGGTTTGATGTCGTCGACAAACTCGATGATTGCCATTTGCGCGCCGTCGCCAACACGTAGGCGGGTGCGCTCAACGCGAACGTGTCCGCTGGTGCGGCCGCCGAGTTGTGGGGCAATTTCATCAACCAGTTTGTAAGCGGCAGCGCGGGTGCTGAGTGCTGCTATCACCTGGCGGCGGCTGGCTAGATCGCCCTTCTTCGCCTTGGTGATGATTTTTTCAATGTGGCGCTTCAGCTCTTTGGCTTTCGGCAAGGTGGTCTCGATTTTGCCGTGCTCAACCAAGCTGGTTGCCAGGCCCCTCAGCAAGGCTCGCCGTTGATCACGCTCACGGCCGAACTTGCGCCCTTGATATCCGTGTCTATGCATAGTTAAAACTCCAACTCCGCCATCTTGTCGCGTACTTCATCCAGCGCCTTTGAACCAAAGCCTTTCAATTCTCGCAAATCTTGCTCGGTCAAAGTCACCAGGTCGCGAATCGTGCGGATTTCATTGTTAATCAGCGCGTTCGTCGTGCGGGCGCTTAGGTTTAATTCTTCAATTGACATAGCCAATTCTGACTCTTCGTCATCTTTGGTTGTGCCAAGTGCTGGCGCACCAGTTACCATGGTGTTGCCTGCTAAGGCTGTGTATTGGTTAACCAGGATTGCCGCTGCTTCTTCAAATGCCTCGCGTGGAGTAACTGTACCGTTGGTTTCAACAGTAATTGCTAGTTTATCCAAGTTTGTCTCTTGACCAACGCGGGTTGAGTCAACTTTATAGCGGACGCGCAGCACTGGCGAGTACATTGCATCAATAGCAATCATGTCACTGTGCAAGCGGTTTTCGCTTGACTCTTCAATTGTCTGGTAACCGCAACCTGCTTCTGCCACCAAATCCATCACCAAATGCTTGTTTGGATCGTCAATTGTAGCAATTACTTGCTCTGGGTTAACGACTTCAACATCAGCGTTTGTCTTGATATCAGCGGCAGTTACTTCGCCAGCGCCAGACTTTTCAAGACGCAATTCAACTGGTTCGTCAGTAAATACGCGCAAGTGAACGTTTTTCAGGTTAAGCATGATGTCAACAACATCTTCTTTGATGCCTTCAACAGTGGTAAACTCGTGAGTTGCGCCCTCAATCTTGAAAGCGACAATCGCACCACCACGAACACTTGATAGTAAGACGCGCCTTAGCGAATTACCAAGCGTATTGCCATAGCCTGGGTGAAGCGGTTCGATTAGAAAAGTAGCACTGGTCGCGGAAATATCATCAACGCTCGCGAGTGCTGGATTGTAAATTGCTTTTGCCATAATTCTTCCCTAACCCTTCTTTTATCGTGAGTAATACTCAACAATTAATTGCTCGTTGATGTCAGCTTCTGCTTCCTCGCGCTTTGGCAAACCAGTCACTTCAATCTTCAGCTTCTTGCTATCGCTCTTTAGCCAGCTCAGTGGGCCTTGGATTGAATTGTTGATTACATCTTCAATGTGCGTAAAGTACTCAGATTTGGTACTCTTTGGACGAACAGTAATAACGTCACCAGCCTTAACGCGAATCGATGGAATATCGACGCGACGGCCGTTTAGTTCAAAGTGGCCGTGGCTAACCAGCTGACGAGCAGCGCGGCGGCTAACAGCGAATCCAGAACGATAAACGACGTTATCCAAGCGGCGCTCCAGCAGCTTCAACAGGTTCTCGCCCGCCAAGCCTTCTTGGGCGCGGGTTGCTTCGTTCATCAACCGTGCAAATTGCTTTTCAACCAAGCCGTACAATCGGCGAACCTTCTGCTTTTCGCGCAGCTGTGTAGCGTATAGACTTGGCTTATTCTGGCGACCGTGTGCGTGCTGACCTGGAATGCCAGATTTCCGTGCCAAAACTTTATGTGCTTTTGGATGAAGCGCATAACCTTCGCGGCGGCTTTGCTTGACAATCGGTGAATTATCTCGTGCCATAATTATGCCCTCCGTGCCTTTCGTGGACGAACACCGCCGTGAGGCACGCCAGTTACGTCCTTAATGCTTTCTACTGAGATGTCGAACGCGCCAACCGCACGAATAGCGGCATCACGGCCCAAGCCGACACCTTTGACGAAAACGTCAACTGATTTCAAACCATACTGAGTTTTCGCAGCTTCAGCAGCTTTCTCAGCAGCAACCTGTGAAGCATAGGCGGTGCCTTTTTTGCTACCGCGGAAACCACATGCGCCAGCTGATGAAGCGGTCAACACGTTACCCTTCTTGTCAGAAAAGGTAACAATGGTGTTGTTAAATGTTGCTTGAATGTGCAGCTGACCAGCTGGGACTGATCGGCGCTGCTTCTTCTTGGTAGATTTTGCGTCTGCCATTTCTTAGTCCTTTCTTTAGGTCTTACTTGCTGCTTTTGGTTGTGTGCCGCCCACGGCGATGGCGCGACCCTTGCGAGTTCGTGCATTCGTACGAGTCCGCTGTCCGCGTGTTGGCAGTCCTGCTTTGTGGCGAAGACCGCGATAGGCGTTGATATCCTTCAAGCGCTTAATGTTGTTAGTCACCAAGCGCTGGAGATCACCCTCAACGGTGTATTCGCTGTCGATAATTTCGCGAATCTTGTTTTCTTCAGCCTCGGTGAGATCTTTCACCCGAGTGGTCGGCTCAATCTTAGCCGCCGCAAGGATGCTCGAAGCGTGCTTTGGCCCAATCCCATAAATATAGGTGAGCGCGATTTGCACTTGCTTCTCTGTTGGGATAACTACCCCAGCAATTCGAGCCATGCTTAACCCTGCCTTTGCTTGTTCTTAGGTTTTTTCTTGTTGATGACGTACAACCGACCTTTACGGCGGACAAACTTGTCATCGGGGCTGATTTTTTTCACACCTGCACGAACTTTCATAAAGTGCTCAAATCTCCCTTCCCGAGTAAACCCGAGATTAACGTTAATATTTGACTACCGGCCCTGCTGGGGTCGATCGTCACGTAGGCGGAAGCTGATTCGTCCCTTTGTAAGATCGTAAGGGGTCATCTCAACCTCAACCTTATCACCAGGCACCAGGCGAATATAGTGCTTGCGCATTCGTCCTGAAATGTGCGCGATGATACTATGGCCATTCTCCAGTTCCACCCTAAATTGAGTATTAGGCAGTGCTTCCACTACCTTTCCTACCATTTTGATGACTTCCTTTTGACTCGCCATAAGTTACAGTTGTCAATTATACAGCA
>CAMUPZ010000042.1 GCA_947095985.1 uncultured Candidatus Saccharibacteria bacterium
TCTTACCCTCCACTTTTTGCGGTTCAACGTTACGCGCATACTAACCCCTTTAACTACCCTTTTTCAAAGGCGACCTCTGTTAAGGTGAGCACTAAACAGTGTTGATTATAATCAGGCGCGGACTTTTGGAGTTTTAGTCACGACGCTTCGCTGAGACGGTAGCTCGGGTGGGTTGAAGGGTAAAAAAGCACCAGGTGATGCCCACCCTTACCTGGTGCTTTTTTATTGGTAAAAATTATTTACTCTTCTATAATATGTCGGCATTTTTCGCAAATACCTTCTAGCTCAAAATGATGTTTTGTGACTATAAAATTATACTTTTTGCCAATGTAGTCTACGAGTTTTTCGAGTTCTTTCGGTTGTATGGGCTCGGCATTTTGGCAATTGATACAGTATAAGTGGTGATGATGTGGTATGAATGGCTCGGCTAATTCGTAATAGTTTTTCCAGCCAATGTATATTGTGTTAATTATTTTTAGTCTATCAAATACGATAAGGGTGCGATAAATGCTAGTGCGGTTAATGTTTTTGCAGTTTTTTGCAATATCTCCAACAGTAAGAGGTATTTCTGAATTTTTTAGTATGTCGAAAATCTGCTGGCGAGGCTTTGTCAGACGCAAACCGTGCTGCTCGAATATTTCGCTTAGTGTCATAATGATAAGTATTTTACAACTTATTGCAACAAATATGCAATAACACTATATTCCCATTAGTTCGTATGGGTATTTAGGCTGGCTTATCTTAGTTGTGTTCGGCTGAGTAATCACGTATTCAGCTTGGCCATTAATGACTTTCTGAGATAGTTTGCCCTTGACTATCAGCCAGGTGCCGTCTGGGTAATCTACCGAGAAGTTCTTCTCGACGACGATTTTTACTGGAACGCTATCGACGGCACAGCAACTTATAACATAGCGCGCAATGTAAAAGTAATCGTATCCGTAGTTTTTTAGTAGGTCATTTGAAACGAAGCCAGTGATAGTAATATCTTTATTATCGAAGTAAGAGGCTTGTTTACAGGAATTCATGGTAGTTTTCCATCGGTTTATTGAGATTGTGGAGCTATTTTCTGTTGGTTTTGGAATTTCGCAGCGACTCTCAGCTTCAATAATTGCAGGATTCTCTCTTTGGGCGAGGCTGCTTGGCGATAGCGTCTTTGGCGGTAGTGTATAGCCGATTATTAGGATAATAATCGCCAAGTAGGAGCTGACCTTTACTCTCCTTAAATTAAAGACAAATCCTTTAATGGGCTGCTTACTTTTAAATTGCAACATTATATCAATAAGAAAAAGCGCAACTCCAACTATACTGATTATAACGGCAAATAGATGATAACGTGGATGAGTGTAAAAACCCAGCTGATCGCGGCTGGCTAATAGGAGGATATAGCCACAGACCAAAATCCCGCCCATCGACCTTAGTAAATTAGCGAACATATAAGTTAACTCCCACGCCCGCTATGAAAGACAGCGCGAATATTATTAGTACAATTGTTGCTATAAAGTGCCAACGGAAAGTAGTCTTCATAAGTATAATCATTTTTATGTCTACCATTGGTCCGGATAATAAGAATGACAAGATTGAGCCGGCAGTAAAACTACGTGCATAAGCTAAGGCAAAAAACGCGTCTATGCTTGAGCATATTGAAACAACAAAGCTGAGGATGATCATGGCGATAACTGACAGAAAAATGTCACCACCGACGTTGTTAATGATGAAGCGTGGTACAAATACTTGGGTGGCTGCGGCGATGCTAGCACCTATGACCAGCATGGTGAATAATTGCCAGAATTCGTTGCGTGAGTTGTCAAATATTTTTAGAAAAGACGAATCGTTTTTATGAGCGTGGCAATACTCTTTAAAGTCTGGATTAAGTATAGCATCTTCTTTGAATAAACTAACAATGAAAGCCGTTATTTGGACGATAATCAGCGCAAAAATGACTCTCCACCAGACCATTTGCGGCTGAAAACTGAAGGCTGTCATAGTAGCGACGATGGTTATGGGGTTGAGGATTGGTGCGGCAAATAGAAAACTGATGACGTCAGCAGGTTTAAGACCCTGTGCCATCAGGCTGCGCGCAACTGGCACATTGCCACATTCACAGACCGGCAAGGCTATTCCAAGCATCGACAGCACAATTCGCCTGAGAAAGGCATTTTTTGGTAGTATCTTGAGCAGTTTGTCTGATGGTAAAAATTTTCTAATTAGTGCCGATACAATTATTCCCAGTATCAGGAATGGTGTAGCTTCGACAACTACACTCAGCGTGAGCGTAAGAAAATCTTGAAGCGATGGTAGTAGTTTTGTAGACAAATCTACAAGCTCCCCATTAACTAACATAGTGCTAAATTTTGAGCTGAGGTAATATATGATAATCACAAAAGCGCCAAAAACAATCCAGTTGATTAATTCCTGGTTTTCAGATAATAATTTCTTTAAGCGGCCGTCTAATAGCTTGCGCACCATATATAAAATTATACCGCATGCTTATGTTATACTAAATCATTATGAAGCATCTTTTACATTCGCATCATCCGTTTCGGATTTTTTGGTTTTCAGTGCTATTAACCATGGCTTTAGGTGGTCTAATTTTTACGCAAATGGGGCTTAATGGCCTATGGCTATTTGCTATTTTAGTTATTTTGGAAGTAACTTTTAGTTTTGACAACGCAGTTATTAACAGTAAGGTTCTGGCGGGGATGAGTCAGGTTTGGCAGAAAATATTCTTGACAGTCGGTATTTTTGTGGCGGTGTTTGTTGTGCGATTTATATTGCCAATTGTTATTGTGATGATTGCGAGCGGTCACGGTTTTATGGAGGTGGTTGATTTGGCTCTTCATAAGCCAACAGAATATGGTCAGATTTTACATGAAGCATCACCGATGATTGATGCGTTTGGCGGGGCGTTTTTAATCATGATTGGACTTAGTTATTTTATTGATTACAACAAGCGTATCCACTGGATGCGACATGTAGAACCGTGGATGGCTAAGGCTGGGCGATTTGAGAACTTTAAGGTTTGTATAATGCTTAGCGTGGCTGCTGTGCTGTATTTTACGGTTGACGCTCCACATAAATCACTAGTGTTGATCTCGGCAGTGCTCGGAATTATGCTTCATATTGGACTGGAGTTGTTTGGCTCATTCTTTCATGAAGATAGCGCAAAGTCTATCAAAATTAAGACTGGCTGGGTGGCGTTTGCTAGCCTGCTGTATCTGGAGGTGTTGGACGCCAGCTTTAGTTTTGATGGAGTAATTGGCGCATTTGCTATCACTAATAGTGTGCTGTTAATTGTAGCCGGTCTGGGTGCTGGGGCAATTTGGGTCCGATCGTTGACTGTTTATCTGTTGCGAACTGGCGCGCTGAGTAAATATAAGTATCTGGAGAATGGTGCACACTGGGCGATTATGGCGCTGGGCATGATGATGATTGCCAAGCTATTTCAGCTGGAACTGCCGGAATGGGCGACAGGAGGACTGGGTCTGTTGTTTGTGAGCCTGGCGGTTGGCAGCAGTATGCTGGAGGCGCGAGCGATTAATTTGCAAGAAGCAGCCGCGGCAAAATTACATAGTGCTGAGTGGCGATTGAAATACGGCGCGGCGAAAATTGTGTCGCGGAGGCGGCGGCAGTGAGTGCTCGGGATTTTTCGTTTCGGGCAGGATCGTTTACTATTGCGACATTGTTGCAATAAGCATTTTTAATTTCGCAGGCGCAATGGTGTAGTGATGTGTCGGGGTTAGAGCTTGACGCTTATGGCTGAAATATGATCGGATAAAAAGTCATGAATCATTGTTTGCGCCGTTGGGATGGCCCAATTTTTCAAAATAGTTAATTCATCGCTATTAAAATTCATCATAACAAAACGGTCGGTTGAGACTTGCCGCCGCAGTAAGTTGTCGGTGCCGATACGAATATGCCAAAAGTCAGAACCAATGTGAGCATGAAGCGATTTCAAACCGTTGCTGCCAGCGTCGCGGCCGCCTTTACGGACGCGGATTTTACCAAAATCAAGGTCAGTGTCATCATGAATAATTAGTAAATCATCCAGTGTCAGTTTATAAAAATCCATGATCGCTCGCGCGGCAATGCCGACCTCGTTATAATATGTGTTTGGTTTAACTAGTAGTATCTTTTCTCCAGAAAGATTCAGCTCGGCAATGTCGGCGGAAAATTTTGGCTTATTTATGAAATTTACATTTAGCTCAGCAGTAAATTTATCAATGATCAAAAAGCCAGCATTATGTCTAGTGTTGGTATATTTTTCGCCAGGATTGCCGAGGGCCAGAATGACTTTCATAGCCTTAGTATATCACCTTGACCAGGATGACGTATAATAGACGTATGGCGAAACGCGATGATGATTTGGAATTTAGTGTTAATGCGGCATTTGACGAAGCGCGGGCGGTTATTGACAAAGTACCGCTTTATTTGGTGAATGGCTCGCTGGGCGCTGGCAAGACCAGCGTGCTGGAATTCTTATTGCAACAAAGTGACTATAAAGGCGCGCGAGTGATTGAAAATGAATATGCCAATGAAAATGTCGACGGTTATCGGCTGGAGGGATTGGCGGAGATGGTGACGACGCTGGCTGGCGACTGCGTCTGCTGTTCGTCGAAGCACGCGCTAACGCGGATGCTGCTGGACTTTTGCCGTAATTCGCCTGCCCCGGTGTTTATCGAGGCGACGGGCGTGGCGCGAACGATGAACTTGGTCGAGAAATTGATTAATGCACAAATCTTCAATAAGTATGAGTTGATGCAGAGTTTTTACGTGATCGATGCGCACGAGATTTTACGCGGGATTGAGCCAGCGCACGAAGTTGAACTGCAAGCAGCAGACGTGATTTTGGTGACCAAGGAGGATTTGCT
>CAMUPZ010000043.1 GCA_947095985.1 uncultured Candidatus Saccharibacteria bacterium
CGCGCGTCCAGCACAAATGGCTCGTCGTCATCAAAGCTTGCTGGCACCGTGCTTTTTGGCGGCAACCAAATCGCCCACATATCCGCATGCACGTTCGGCGCGCCGCAGACTACCTGCACCAGACCATTATCATCGCGCGGTACGCCCGCCACCACACCGCCATCATCGATCTTGGTCACACTCAGCCGATCAGCATTAGGATGCTTGGCACATTCAACCACCCGGACAATTCGCGCGCCACCATATTTGGCCTTGAGGTCGATCACTTCTTCGACACCGCCGAGTTGCTGATTGACCCGCGCCACCAACTCGTCCACTGGCGGTAATTCAAAATTAATCAATTGTTTGATAAGATTTAGGCTGACTTTCATACTAGTTACTAGTATACCATCTTATCTGTAACTATTCGACTTTTGTAAAGCCAGGCTACAAGCTGGCGATGATTAGCGATATTCTTTTGCTTTATACTCAGCAATGACATCCTGCTGTTCGGGTGTAAATCGCCGTGATTCGCGCATTTTTTGATAGGCTTTGTTACGCGTCCAAGCGTCAATATGTCCGCTTTCCAATTCAGCCAGCGTCAGCTCAAAAAACTGCACCGCCGCCGTGGCGTACAGCCAAGCCAGCGCCATTTTGACATAGTAGCCGTCGTGGGTAATGCTTCGCAATGCCGCAAAAACTTTGTCGATATATGCTTCGTCCAAAAAATTAGTCATCAAAGAAACTATACCGTAGCGAACCGTAAACTCGGCTTCGCTTTGCAAACATTCCAGCACAAAATCCCACCACACCTCGCCGGCAAAGCGCCGCTTTTTCTCAATGAACACGTCAATGTGTGCCCACGAATCAACGCGGGGCAAATATTGTTTGGTCAAATCAATCGTCGTCTGATCATCGAGCTGAGCGTGCGTAATCAACAATCCACACAGCAGCAGATAGTCGAACGATTGGTTCTTCTCTGCTAGCAAATTGCGAATATCCGCTGCACCCACATCAGACGCCAACTCCCTCGCCAGCCGCCGCAAATCAGGTACCCGCACGCCAACGACTGACATCTCGGTGTTGACGATACGCTTATTAAACTCAGCGTACGCCTCGTTACCCTCAGCAAGCTTTGTCAACTTCATCACAATGTCATCATGTATATCACTATCGAATTTCGTTTTTAATTAATGCAGCAGCACTAATATTTAAACCCCATTGCTGCACAGTACCACACATTGAATAGCCTTCTGGAAACAGACCCTCAATCGCCCAACCGTGACTCTGCAAATAAACAATTTGTTGCGGCTCGGGTACGAGATGGATATACAATTTACGTCCATAATCAGCCAACAACTTTGGCAAATTAATAATCAACAGCTCAAAGGCAGCGTCTGACTTCGCCGCCAATGGCATAATTTTAATTGGTTGACCTTTCTTCGGTGTCGCAACCACGATGCCAACCACCTCATTGTTTTGCTCAGCAATGAAAATGAGCTTATATTTAGCATTGACATCTCGGCTCTCGCGTCGTTGGTAGCTAGCAAATAACGCGTCTACCCACGCATCATCCACGCCATAAAAATCACTGCTTACTTGCGACAAAATTAATTGACGCACTGGGTTGGCATGCTTTTTCTCATCAAATGGAACGACTTTAATACTTGATAAATCCTGAGTTCTGTTTTGAACCAATGGCTTATACAGCATACATTCATCAATGCCTGGTTTGTAATGATCGTGTGCCCTGCCAGCCAAATAAAAGCCTTTACTTAACAAAAACTTGAGCGTGGCTTGGTTTTGAGCAGCTGCCGTACAATAAAGCTGTCTTGCATGTTGTCTGCGGGCAAACTTCTCAGCATAGCGAAGCAACTCGCTACCGACGCCAAACTTACCACGATATTCTGGTGCAACAATGAGTGGACTAATTTTAACCGTTCCCTGCTTCTTGACAACCAGATGAATCATTCCAGCGGGGCGTTGGTTCACTTCAGCTATAAACATATATTGCCTGGCTGAAAATTGCCCAACTGTATCAATATTATCATTGGCATGTGCGGCGAAAATACGTTGAGCGTGTGCCTGGTGATCACCGTCATAAAATGAATCAAGCGTCCGAGACATTAGACTAGAGACAAAGTCAATATCGTTCTTATTGGCTTTCCGTATGATGACAGCAACCGATCGTTTCATAGGTTTAACATTATTATCAGATATTATGCTTAATCATGCAATACAGCTTTACGTTTCACCTTCATGGCACAAGCACAAATTCAATACCGACAACACTTTCCTGTAGCTGCTCGTCAAGCGAGTAGAACTCATTCATCTGGCACACCAACCATTCAACACTCTCGCGACCAAACTTACGCGGATCATTATGCGAGAATAAGTCATGGAACGTCGCGTATCGCAACAAACCAACAACTGTCACAGCGATAGTCTGACTAGGATTCTCAACATTAGTAAATATGATGCGGTCGCCGAGTTGAATCTTCCGACGCTTCTCATCGTAAAGCCGCGACTCGATAGTTTTCCGACCAGATGCGATAGCGGCAAATGGTTCTTCAGATAACCTTAACTGATGTATATTCATAATAAAATCTACCTTAGGCCTATTATATATGAATTGGTAATTTCTCTAAAATCTTCCCCTCATTTAAGAAAGTTGAACCAATCAGCATTTCTATATTACAATCAAAACATGCTTAAGGTGGTTTCAAAAGCGTTAATTAAGAATCGAGATGGTAAATATTTACTGCTATATAGAGGAGATACACATCCAAATTTCCCTGGACATCTTGATCTTCCTGGAGGAGAAGTAGAAACAAAGGAAACCCCTAACATAGCAACCGCTCGCGAAATACAAGAAGAGACCGGTATCTACGTAAACCCAAACAGCCTAAATATGTTATTTACTAAGCAATATAAAAATACGAAACATATATTGTTTGGAGTAACTATAGATGATGTAGACACTTCCATTGAGTTAAGCTGGGAGCATAAAGATTACAACTGGATGACATTAGCAGAAATATTGAATGCAGATACCCCAGTAAACGTAGATCCTTATTATGTTGATGTGATTAATTATTTAACAAAGGTATCTGCTGCCTAACTCAATTTCTCTTGAGACTTTTACCCCTTCAATTTCTTATCCTTCAACGTCAATACTACATCCGCCTCTTTGGCCAGCTGTTTACTGTGGGTAACGACGATGACACATTTGTCGTTTTCGTGGGCGGCACGGCGCAGGATGTCGATGATGTCAGCGGCGGTAGTTTCGTCCAGGTTGCCGGTCGGTTCGTCCGCCAAGATGATCGGTGCTGAGGACACCAACGCCCGGCCAATCGCTACGCGCTGTTGCTGTCCGCCGGAAAGTTTCATGACGTTGCGGTGAATGTGATCGTCGTCTAAGCCCATGGCGTGCAAGGTTTCGTTGGTGGCTTTAGGATTAACCAATTTCAAGTTTTCTAGCGGCGTCAGATAATCGATTAGATTATAATTCTGAAACACCAGCGAGATATTGTGCTTGCGATGATGAGAATAACCCTGCTCGGCAATATCTTCGTCATCGAACAAAATCTGCCCGCCGGTCGGCGTGTCCAGCCCCGCTAGCAGCCCCAGCAGTGTCGATTTACCAGCACCAGAACTACCGACGATGGCGTAGAATTTGCCTTTTTCAAATTGATAATTGATGCCGTTGAGCACATTGCTAGTGCCGTCGGCGTATGAATAGATGATATCGCGTAACGTAAGTATTGACATGATAACTCCTAACTTAATTTTGCTAAAATTTGCTTTGGTGATTGGCGCATGATTGGCGCGGTGGCAGCGATGGCTGATAGCAGAACGACCATGTAGCCGAAGGCGAAAGCCTCTAGGTAGGTCGCCGGTGGCGCGGCTTGCACCGCAGTCTTTTCTATGCGCTGGCTTTGGTCAGTTTGCGCTGTCAGGGCAGTAGAAATTTGCGATGAGGTGACCGAGCCGATGGCGAGCGCGAACACCGAGCTAACTAGAGCAATGATCGCCAGCTCTGCCAAGAACTGCCCGATAATCTGCCGCTTCGACGTGCCGATAGACAGCAAGATGCCAATTTCATGCAAGCGACCGCGCACCCAAAACACCAACACCAGCGACAGCACCGCCAGCCCCGCCGCGGCTGCGCCGATGGTGGCAATCGTCAAAATGTTTTGAATGCCAGCGATGTTTTGGAGAACCCCAGCAAATACCACCCCGTTGTCAGTCAGGCTAAATTTTTGCCAATCGACGTTTGGTAGGCTTTTGGTGCGGTCTGTTAGCGACTTCAGCTGATG
>CAMUPZ010000044.1 GCA_947095985.1 uncultured Candidatus Saccharibacteria bacterium
CGTTCATCATGCGCCGGCACCGCCATAATCGCGCCAGTACCGTAACCACCGAGGATGTAGTCCGCCACCCAAATTGGCAGCTTTTGGCCATTAACTGGGTTGATGACGTAGCTACCGGTAAAGACCCCGGTTTTATCTTTATTTTCCTGGCGTTCAACGTCAGACTTCTGCTGTGCCGCTTGGACGTATGCTTCAACCTTGGCACGCGTGTCATCATTGACCAGCTGAGAAACCAGGGGGTGTTCTGGGGCCAAAGCCACATAACTAGCACCAAACAAGGTGTCGGGGCGTGTGGTAAATACGGTGATAGTGGCATCCTGCCCGCTGACCGCAAAATCAACTTCCGCACCAACCGACCGACCAATCCAGTTTTTCTGCATGGTTTTGACCATTTCCGTCCAATCCAAGTCGTCAGTTGCTTCCAAAATCTCATCAGCATAGGCGGTGATACGGAAAAACCACTGTTTGAGGTTGCGCTTGGTAACGGGGTTGCCGCAGCGCCAACATTTGCCGCCCTCAACCTGCTCGTTAGCTAACACCGTATTGTCAGTATCACACCACCACTGCGGCTGCTCCTTTTGGTACGCCAAATCGTGCTTGTATAGCTGCGTAAAAATCCACTGCGTCCACTTGTAGTACTCAGGGTCAGCCGTAGAAATTTCCTTTGTCCAATCATAGCTAAATCCGAGGCGCTTCAGCTGAGCGATGAAATGCGCTTTGGCTTCGTCGTGCGCCACTCGCGGCGTTTTACCGACCTTGATGGCGTAGTTCTCCACTGGCAGACCAAAACTATCCCAGCCAATTGGATGATACACATTGTAGCCCTGCTGACGCTTCAGGCGTGCTTTGATGTCGGCAAATTGAAACGTCCGACCGTGACCGATGTGAATGCCAGCACCAGTAATGCCAGGCAGCATGCTCAAACTGTAATATTTGGGACGCGTCGTATCACCAAGGTTAGTAACATAGGTGCCATCAGCCTCCCATTTATCTTGCCATTTTTTCTCAATTTCCGTCGGATTATAGCGTCTCATATCTGTAATTATAACAAATAATCTCGCTCATTACGAACGAGATTATTTATAGTCAGGAGGTCAAGCTAATTGCCTGAGTATCCACCATCAAATATATCTAATAGCTCTTTTAGGCTACCGGCATCGGAAGGGATATTCACTTCTTCGGACTTATTCATGGTAATATCAAGTGAAACTTCAGTCGATGCTTTATCTCCCTCGCCCTTAAGCTCTAAAGCCTTTAGCTCGTGAGACCACCTATCAACCCACACCTTAAGTGAGGCTTTGTCAATTGATGAATTATCGTCATTACTACTATCATTGGACTTTTCACATTTGCTAAATTCCTTACCAATAGACGATTTTTTAAGTTCATCATCAAACTTTGATGATTTTTCACGATCACCCTGCAGTTCAAATCCACGTCCACCATTACGGTCACTAATATTTGAGTCCTTTATGCTGTAAAAACTATTTTTCTGATACAGCCGAGCAACCTCCCTACGAGCGCTTTCATCGCTTCGCATTTTCTTTAATGTTTCAGTGTAGCACTTGTAGTTGTCATCTTTAATATCATCCGGAGAGACCTTCATCCATTTTCCATTGAACTTATCTAATACGGGATTAAGTTGGCTCAACATTTTATCGCGATATTCTTTTATCTGGTCTTTTGATAATGCAAAACCAGACTTTGCAGTCTGCTCCTCCACCATAAGTTCAAAAATATCAGAGAAAGAATCCTTTAGATTATCAATTTTTACATATACCGTACCATCGCCATCAACAACAATGTCACCCTTTAATGAAAAAGTTTTGTCAACGTCTTTAATGGTTAACTTTGCATCAATATTTGATTTTACTTTATCAGAAGCAGCATTAGCTTTTACGTTAAGCTCTAGCTTGGCTGAATCTTTCATATTAACCATGATTTTCCCATTAACAACAGCCTTCTTTGCTACAATCGCATTGGACACAGCGTCGGTAACCATTTTTTCCGGATTTTGCCACCACAGGAAATAGGTTAATAAAGCAGCAATAATTGCGACAATCGCCAGCGCACCTAACGTGATACCGACAATTAATCCTGTCTTTTTCTTCTTTGGCTTTGACATGGCCATATTGCCATATGGCGGCTGTGGTGTAGGTTGGCTATTCTGATCCATATTTCCCCCTTATACTTATTTAATATCAATATAGCACATTTAGTCTTTAAATTGTGAGAAAAATTGATTCTTTCTGGCAATCCATTCCGGAGTTTGGCGAACCAGATATTTATCATCCTCAGTACTGTGAAGATTGATCTTTATCGACTCCTCTAGCCACACACCGCCGCTCGATCCCTTAAACAATGCAATTCCCTCTGACTTTAATTTATCCCGCACAAACGATCCGGCCTCAATGGCGTTTTTGCATTCTTTTACCTGACAACCTTTTTGGCGAGCAGCTGGCGCCAGATATTGATTAGCTTTATCACCCACCGTAACGACCCAGTCCAATAAATCCGGGTTGCAGTTCGCGCCAAGTTCAGCATGAGCTTTCTCAAAAATACCTTTCAAACCGTTCATATTACCAAGCACAGCAATTCGCTGCGGCGTCTCTATTCGGTAAAGAGATTGGAGAGCCGCCAATGCCGTCAGTGGCGTTGAACTATAGCTATCATCAATCAGCCACGTGTTATCAGCACCCTTCAGTAAATTCATCCGGCCTGGCAGCGGCCGCAAAGATTCCACGCCCTTTTTGATATTCTCCTCAGACTCACCTAAAGCATAGCCGACAGCCGCCGCGACTACTGCTGGACGGACGTTGTGTTCGCCAATCAGCTTAACGTCAACCTCTAGACCGTCGGGATTTTCTGGCGACACAATAAAACCATGATGGCCATCCGTCAAAGAAAAATTACGATCATCAAAATTGTACTCTGCCACCGGATCACTGCCGTAAGTAGTAATATTAGGATTTATCAGAAAGCTCGCAAAACGCCCATCAATATCATCACGATTAATCATCGCCATACGCGAATAGTTAGCCAAGGAAATCATCTCGTTCGCCACCTCTTCCAAAGAATGCTCAACCTGCATACGACCATTCGTCACAGATGTCACAACCGTAATATCAGGCATAATATAGTCTTTAAACCATAAATTATAACCAGGCTCTTTCGGGTTAAATTCCTGAACAATGATCTGAATATCCGGCTTCTCAGCCTTAATTCTTTTCTTTACCGCCCTTATTACCTTCCACCATTTGAATAAGCCTTTTTCTGGCATCCTAACGCCCATCATCTGCAGTAAAACATCGGCTTTTGTTTTTGGCTCATCAGTACGGAGTTGGATATCAAATTGCCGAGATAAAACCGTACCAATAGCAATTTTTGCACTAGCTTTCCCGGCACTGCCTGTTACTGCCACCAATCTAACTTCTGGGTGTGCTGCAAAAAACTCCCGCACTAGTTCTGCTAGTTTTTCTTCCCTCTTTTTTGAAACCGTAACCATAACTATATCATACCATAAGCATCATAGAAGAGCTGCTACGCGCCCACCCGGGGCATTTTGAAAATGTGTTTGTCTTTCAATTGGCAAGCATAGGAGATGCCCCTATGCGTACCAGCTCACTTGTGATTATGCACCAATTGTCACAAAAACACAAGCGTTATTTAAAAATACTTCAGTCAAAAAATGCTCGCCTCATTAGTAAGCCAATTGCCAAACTTTTGCCAATGCTGAAAATGAGAAGGGTTAATCTTCGCACCGTCATGACGGAGTACAAACTCCTCCGCAATCGTTAATCCGCCGCTACCTTCCATTGATACAACCTGATTCATTGATGTTCCTTCGCCGCGCGGCTCGTTTATAAACACGCCAGTTTGATCATATATAAACAACTTTAGTTGCTCGCCATCAAAATACGCCACGACGTCATGCAATATAATTCTCCGATCATTTTTATCTTTCATCAAAG
>CAMUPZ010000045.1 GCA_947095985.1 uncultured Candidatus Saccharibacteria bacterium
TCAGCGATATTTTTCTCGGCTTCGGCCTGGAGTTTGGCGGCGTAGAGTTCGCGGGCTTTTTCCAGAGTGATGGTGTGCGGGTCTTCGGGTTTGATGGAGACGAAAAGCTTGCCGACTTGAATGTATGGACCAAAGCGGCCGATGTTGGCTTTAATGTCTTGCCCGTCTTCGGTTTGACCGACGACGCGCGGCAACTTGAACATTTCGAGTGCTTGCTCTAGAGTAACGGTTTCGATTTTCGCACCCTTCGGTAGCGGCGCAAAGCGCGGCTTGTCCTCGTCATCGGTGGCGCCCAGCTGCAGCATTGGGCCAAAGCGGCCAAAGCGCGCCAGGATTGGCTTGCCAGATTTTGGGTCGATGCCGACTTCGCGGTTAGCACCAACTTTACTGCGGTCGATACCGCCTGATTGTTCAATTAGTTTGTGAAACGGCGTGTAAAATCCGTGCAGCATAGTGCTTTTGGCTAGCTCAGCGGCGGCAATTTTGTCAAATTCGGTTTCGACATTGGCGGTGAAATCATAATCAACGATTTGCGTGAAATGGTCGGTTAAAAAGTCGGCGATTAGTTCCCCGCTTGGTGTTGGGATAAGTTTGCCGCGGGTGGAGCCGGTTTTTTCCTGGACGACGTCGCGGCTGACTTCTTCGCCGTTGTAGCTGAGGACGATGACGTCGCGCGGCTGGCCTTCGCTGTCGCCCTTTTCGACATAGCCGCGGGTCTGTACAGTGTCGATGATAGTGGCGTAGGTGCTTGGACGGCCAATGCCGAGGTCTTCGAGCTTCTTGACCAGGGAGCCTTCGGTGTAGCGGGCCGGTGGCCGAGCGAAGGTTTGGCGGGCGGTGATGTCGTGGGTTTCGAGGGTGTCACCGGTGTGGAGCTTTGGTAAGAGTTCGTCTTTGCCGCCGCCATAGACACGCAAGAATCCGTCAAAGGTGATGACTTCACCTTTGGCTTCAAAATGTAACTTGTCATTTCCTTGTATATCTATGGAAATTGTCGTCTTCTCTAATTTCGCTGCCGACATTTGGGATGCCAGGGTGCGGCGGCGGATGAGGTCGTAGAGTTTTTGGTCGTACTCGTTGGAAGTAACGGTTTCGCGGGTGATGTCGGTTGGACGGATGGCCTCGTGGGCTTCCTGGGCGGAGGCGGATTTGGTTTTGAATTTGCGCACGGTGGAGTAATCCGGGCCGTACAACCGCTTGATAAAGTCGGTGGCACTGGCGATGGCCTGCCCGCTCAAATTGACCGAGTCAGTACGCATGTAGGTGATTTTACCGTCTTGGTAGAGCCGCTGGGCTGAAGCCATGGTGGCTTTGGAGCTGAAGCCGAGCTTGGCGTTGGCTTCCTGCTGTAAGGTCGAGGTCGTAAACGGTGCGGCTGGGTTGCGGGTGCCAGGAGTTTTCGAGATGTCGCTGACGGTGAATGTGGCTGGCTTGAGACTAGTTAAGAATTCATGGGCGGCCGCTTCAGAATCAAATTTCTGGTTGAGCTCAGCCTTGAACTCTTGATTGTCGTGGATGAATATGGCGGTCACCTTGAACTGTGAACTGCCCTCGAACCTCATAATTTCTCGTTCGCGTTCGACCAGTAGCCGTACTGCCGGGCTCTGGACGCGGCCAGCTGACTTGCCTCCGGGCACCTTTTGCCAGACCACTGGGCTGAGCTCAAAGCCAACCAGCCGGTCGAGGATTTGCCGGGCTTGCTGCGCCTGTACCAGATTCATATCAACAGTGCGTGGGTTTTTGATGGCGGCGGTGATGGCGTCCTTAGTGATCTCGTGAAAGACGATGCGCTTGGTCGTCTCAATCGGCAGGTCCAACACTTTACAGAGATGCCAGGCGATAGCCTCTCCTTCGCGGTCTTCATCGGTGGCCAGCCAGACATTGTCTTTACCGACGGCCTTGACGTTTTTCTTGAGCTCGGTGATGACTTTCTTTTTCTCGGGATCAACTTCGTAGACGGCAAAAAAATCATTTGCCACATCAATTGGCGGCGTGCCGTCCTTAGTTTTTTTGACGATTGAGCGGATGTGCCCCACGCTTGACAGAACGTGAAAATCCTTGCCCAAATATTTCTCAATGGTTTTGGCTTTGGCTGGTGACTCGACGATGACGAGATTTTTCATAACTTTATATTATAACAAATCGCTATGTAGCTACAATAACAATCTCTATTGACGGCTAGATTCTCCAACACGACTAAGTAGTACCGCTATTCCAAGACTACGATCAACTGTCGTCATATTTTGGTGTTTTTCTGGGTTGCGGTTATTGCCGCTTGCTCGTCTAATATAGTTTGCTGTCGATAGTGTCGCAGGGATTATAGCAGTTGCCGCCGCCAGCCCGCCTAGTGCCCTGGCTGTTCTGCTAGTTTTTCTTAAGCCGTGCAGTTCAGCAAATCTACCCGCAGAATATAATATTAAAGATGTAACCTCCATGGCCATAGCTATCTTACCGCTTTTTTCAGGCACCTGTGACATGTCGGGGCTGTCTATATGAGTTTTTATTGAACACGCTGCATTGATAGCGTTAAACGCGGCAATGCCACCAAGTACCGATCTTGGGGCTGTGCCTGCTTTATACATGTTCCATATCGTATATAATACTTTGATTTTATCTCCAGTATGGTCAACAATTTTGCCTAGTTGAGTTTCTCCTCCAGTTGCCCTGGCTAGTTTGCCGTCTAGTGCATCCATAATACTGCCAATAGTGAAAGCGACAAATCCTTTAAATGTAGTGGGGTCCTTTATTCCAATGCACGCAGCGGCAGTTCCGATGAGGCTGAGTAGAGTTGGAGGTATGCCTTCTATGCTGAAAAATGGCTCTTCTCTTTTTTTGTCTACGGTGTCATTTTCTGAACGTAAACTGTCGGGGCTTCTCATAAAGTAGCATTATATAATAAAACTACCGTAATGTCCAGTTGTTTGCTCCGAGCGGCTTAATCGCGCCGTTAATCTCTAGCATAGTTAGCGCTGTGGCGAAGTCTGATGCTGATAGGCCTGAACTCTGCTGGAGCTCATCGCCATCACGAATTCCGCTAGAGATCAGCTTGATAATAATTGCTTCTTCTGGAGTTGAGCTTAGTGGCGCCTCAGGGCTACTGGATTTTTGTAATTTTTCTGGGGCAATTATATTCAAAATATCATTTGCGTCTGTCACTAGATAAGCGCCCTGCTTCAGCAAGTTATTGCATCCTGCTGAGAGAGGGCTGGTTATATTGCCAGGGACAACGAATAAATCTCTGCCCTGGTTTAAGGCGTGAGAAGCAGTATTTAGGGTGCCGCTTCGTTCGGCGGCTTCAGTGATGATAATGCCATCTGCCAGCCCACTGACTAATCGATTGCGTTCTAGAAAACTCCAGCGATTTACTATTTTATTATCACCTTTCATCCACTCAGAAATTACTGCCCCGCCTTTCTTAATTATATCCATGGCTAGTTTATAATTGGTGCGTGGTGAGATGTCGGGTAATTCGTTGGGGACGACTGCTACCACTGTGCCACCAGCCTCTAAAGCCGCTTTTTGAGCAATTCCATCCACTCCCAGGGCCAGTCCACTGACGATTATACAACCGGCACTTGCTAGCTCTGTGGCTAATCTCTCGGTTACTTCTTTTCCGTAGGCTGAAGGTTTGCGCGAACCAACAATCGATACGACGGGTGCGTTAGCTTCTGGCAATTTTCCCATATAACATAAGCTTTTTGGAGGATTGGCAATATGTGCTAATCTCTGGGTGAAAATATGCTCATCTGGTAAAATTCTCTTGATTTCCATACAAAATGTTGTGAAAAGTATTGACACTTTGTCAAATGTTTGCTATAATCAAGGACGATTGGTTAAGTAATCATTAACCAAACGCACCTTATACCCCCTATTCTAACTATATGTTAGGTTGCGCGCAATGGCATTAAGTATTCTTACCCTCCACTTTTTGCGGTTCAACGTTACGCGCATACTAACCCCTTTAACT
>CAMUPZ010000046.1 GCA_947095985.1 uncultured Candidatus Saccharibacteria bacterium
TGGAGCATGAAAATAAGCGGATCACGCAGCTCGAGAAAGAGAAAATCGCCTTCCTTCGCGCGGCCTCGCACGAGCTGAAAACACCATTAGCGGCCCTCAGGATTATGCTCGAAAACATGCAACTCAACATTGGTGAATACAAAAATCGCGACCACTACCTGGCGGAATCGGTGGCGCAGGTTGACCGCTTGGCGGCAATGGTGAATGACGTTTTGCGCTCTGGAAACGTAGCCGAGCAAGCTTTGCGCCAAGAAAAGCGGCTGAGGATCGATAAGCTAATCACTGAGGTAGTTGACGATTATACGCTGCTAGCAAAAACGCGCAGCATGACTTTCACGGTTGATACGGAGCCGACGATCATTCGCGCCAACCGCGACATGATGCGCCACGTCATCTCGAACCTGGTATCAAACGCGGTGCGTCACGGCGATGCCAGTAGCATGATAACAATTACCTGCGACCAGCATGAGCTGGCCATCGAAAACGTCTGCAAACCACTGACTAAGCAACAACTCCAGCACGTCTTTGACCCGTTTTATCGTAGTTCTAGCGACAAGGAGCAGCACGTCGACGGCAGCGGTATCGGCCTCTACACCGTGAAAATGCTACTCGACACTAAGGGCCTGGATTATGAGTTTACGCCAGTGAAGCATGGCGTGCGTTTCACAGTTGAGTTTACGGTCAATGCAGGCTAAACTTGATTTGTGCTTACCTCCAGTGTTTGTTACAATAACAGTGCTAAACTTCTACAAAGAAGCATATGCAAATAATGCTTCGAAACATTGATGCGACCATATGCGCAGATAGGTTTCGAAGCTTATTTGTAGAAGTTTAGCGACTAGCATGTGGTTGCTTTTGATAGCCGACCGCGTAGTAAAATTAATACCAGGAGGAAAAATGAGAACTATCTACATTGATGTCGGATCGTCAACTATCAAAGTGTACGCTGTCGAAGAGAAAGCCGTAAAGCTCCAAGAAACGAAAAGTCTACCGTTTAAAAAAGAAATTTCTCCCGACGCTGGCCTATCAGAGAATCTCAAGAAAGAATTAATTGACTATGTCAACTCAGTTAAAGATAAATATGAAGCTGATAGAATCAAGGTTTTTGCAACCGCTGTCTTTCGCAAACTAAGTATGCCAGCCTATCGACGTCTAGCGGACGACTTCTTTGAGCAAACTGGTTTATGCTTTACCGTCGTTCAGCATGAACTTGAGGGGTTTTATTTAGAGCAGGCTTTGTCTTCTGAGTATATATCGAACACGCCACTGCTGCTAATCAACATTGGAGGTGGACCGACGGAACTAGTTGTCAAAGAAAGCGGAAATATCGTTGAACGATATAACTTAGATATTGGCGTTGGCACTGTATTGCAAGATTTTCCATTTTTGAACGAAAAGCACTCGCAGCATAGTTTGCGTGACGTTGTTGATAGCATAAAAAATAAGTTACCAATCATCGAAAGCACTACTCCAGTGGCAATCTATAATGGTGGTGAATTAACTTACATGAAGCTGGTCGGATATAATTTAAAGCCTAATGATGTATTTGATGATGTAGATCACCCAAACATGATTACTCCAACCGATTTTGCAGCAAAAAATGAGGAGGTGTATGCAAAGATATCTATCAACGAGCTTGAGTCTTTGATGCCAGACGATCCGTTATGGATGCATGGCGCACGAGCCTGCTCGGCAATCGCACAAGCGGTCATTGAGCAGTTTAGTGTTGAAAAACTAGTGCCTTCAGACTCTAATATGATTCACGGTACCGCTAAGCAAGAGTATCGTTCCGTTGTTCTGTCTGGTAGTTTTCGCAAACATCTACCGCACATTCTGGAAATTAAGAAGACGTTATCGAAACGTGGCGTTGAAATTCTCAGTCCAAGGTTTGAAGAACCAAAAAATCCAGGCGAGGAGTTTGTTATATTTTCGGGCGAAGAGGGAATGTCCCCACTTGAACTAGAGCGATATCATCTAGACATGATAGACAACTGCGACGCACTGATTGTTTGTTCTGTTGGCGGCTATGTCGGTGCATCAGCACTGATTGAAATCGGCTATGCACAGGCAATAGGAAAAAGGATTATATTTACCGAAAAGCCAGAAGAGTTCATGTTGCAAACCCTGCCTGCTGAGGTTGGTTTATGAGAGAGGTATACGTTGTAGGATTCGGCGGCGCTGCTGGTAGCGGTAAAACAACAGCCGCCAACATGTTGGCAGAAGTTGCTCAGCCAATGCAATCAGAGCACTTTGAGTTTTCAGACCCTATTATGCAAATCGGAAGATCACTACTTGCTGATATATCAAATAATCAGAACTCTCGGACAGAAGACTACAAGGGTATATTATCAGATAAACTAAGTGAATACGGGATGAGTGTATCGTTCGACCAAAATATTCCACAATTATCAGATGCTTATATAAAATCTCTATGCTCTGGTGAATTAGCTGAGCTAACGCATGAGACAAAGAATCAACACCGTCCATTACTGGAGTGGCTCGGCAGAGGCGCCATCGTTATGGTTTCTCCAACGGTTTGGGGAGATATTTTAAGATACAATGTAGATACCTCCCTACAAGCAGGCAACAGACTTATCACGATTGGCGGTGTACGGACAATGGCAGATAGAGCTTTAATACGTGAACTCTCTGGAGTGATGGTCAGAATGGTCAGAGATCTTCCGGGAAAGGCACAGCTTGATACAGAATATCAATTATCAGAATGGTCAGCAGACTATACTGTCTTTAATGAAAACACTAAAGATGAATTATTTAAAGAAATCAGTCGAGTTTGGGCTAATATTGTTGAGAATAATACACAGGATATCGCGTAATAAATCAAATAACACAATCGTCCTAGTGTTATCGGCATATCACACATCTAGACCCACATCTATTGTGTATACTAAAATAAAGCCACAAACAACATCCGCACGCTGTTTCACAACAAGGGTATGTTCGTGATCTGAGAGAAGTCGCCTGTATTAACTCCATCATTTTATACGACTAGATCAATACATCTTGTTGCTCTTGATGTTATGATATAAAAAGGATTATTCATGACAAAAAATAAAACAGTCTATTTTATCACCTCCAACCAGCGCAAGTTCGCTAGCCTTCAGAAGCTCCTCCAGCCGCTCGGTATTAACCTGCAGCAACTTGACTACGATTTTGACGAGGGGCGGGGGCTGGATATTCAAACAATTGCCAAAAGTAAACTATCTCAGGCCAAGAAAGCTTTTCCAGGAAAGTGCTTAGTTGTTGATGATCGCGGCTTTTTCATTCCGGCACTGAAAGGATTTCCGGGGCCGTTTGTTAAATTGCTACTGGATAGTTTTAGCTATCCTGGCATCATCAAATTAATGCAAGATGAAACTGATCGTAGGGCTATATTTTCTTTTACGGTTGGCTATTTTGACGGCGAAAAAGACCACATTTTTGTAGCCGATGAAGAGGGTTTTATCATTGATGAGCCACGTGGCGATAACTTACATGGCTGGACGGAATTGTTATATATTTATGGACACCCGAGCTTTCCCGGCCGTAGTTTGGCAGAATTGAATGATGAGGAATGGCAAGAATATTTGAATGCGATTGAAACGGTAGATGGATTTGCGATGTTGAGGGATTATTTGAAAGTAGAGCCTTGATTGACGACTCAGTCGGTTCATCTGTATTCCATGCATAGCTAGTTGTATGGGCAAATTAACAAAGATAGAATGATACTATAATAATCCATGATTGAAATCGAAGCCAAATTCAAATTATCAGCCAACATAACTCGCGACAA
>CAMUPZ010000047.1 GCA_947095985.1 uncultured Candidatus Saccharibacteria bacterium
TGAGCTGCCCATTCTGCGAAGGTAAAAATCCGGATTGCAAAGTTTGCTCGGGTGAGGGCTGGATTGAGCTATTAGGCTGCGGCATGATTCATCCGAACGTGCTGAAAGCTGCTGACATCGATCCGAACGAATACACCGGTTTTGCCTTTGGCTGCGGCATCGACCGGCTGGTAATGATGAAATATGGCATCGAAGACGTGCGTCATTTCGAGAGCGGTAAGTTGGATTTTTTGGAGCAGTTTTAAGGAGCTATTGCGCACAGGATAATAGTAGCATCTCAAAAACTTGTGATAAAAGAAGCAGTTCTGTGTGCCGATAGAGAAATTGTTGCAGCGAGAGAGATCACTAAAAAAGATAGGAGGAGGTAAATGGATACACAACAATTTGACGCACTTATTATTGGTTTTGGCAAAGCTGGCAAGACATTGGCGGTGACGCTGGCAAATGCGGGCAAAAAGGTAGCGCTGGTGGAGCGGTCACCAAAGATGTATGGCGGCACCTGTATTAATATTGCTTGTATTCCTACTAAGGTGCTAGTCAATGCGGCCGAACATCATCAAAGTTTTGATGAGGCGATGGCACATAAGACAACGGTAGTGACGCGGTTGAATGAGAAGAACTATCACATGCTGGCGGATCGTGAAACGGTGAGTGTCATTGAGGGTGAGGCATCGTTCGTAGATGATCGTACTGTGAAGGTTATGGCGGGTGACGACGAGCTAATAGTGAGTGCACCGCAGATTTTTATTAACACCGGTGCGGAATCAATCATCCCAGATATTCCAGGTGTTGATAAGCCGTTTGTATATACCAGTACTGAATTGCTGGATAAAATGACGCAGCCAAAACAGCTAGCTATCATTGGTGGCGGTTATATTGGGTTAGAATTTGCATCAACTTATGCCAAACTTGGTACAAAAGTAACAGTATTTGAGAGGGGCGATGCTCTGCTTGCACGTGAAGATCCAGCAATTGCTCGGGCTACTACTGAAGCATTGCAGGCACAGGGTATCGAGATTGTGTTTAGTGTGGATGTGACAGCGATTGAGGGTGAGTCTACTGCGACGATTCGCACAGTAAATCATGATGATTACGCTGGTTATGATGCGGTTTTGATGGCTACGGGCCGTCGCCCGGCGACGATGAGCTTGAATTTACCAGCTGCTGGTGTAGCGACGGATGAGCGCGGGGCAATTGTGGTTGATGAAACACTTCGCACTAGTCGGTCGCATATTTGGGCAATGGGCGATGTAACGGGCGGGCCGCAATTTACCTATGCGTCGCTGGATGATTTTCGGATTGTGAGAAGCCAGTTGCTGGGCGATGGTCTGTACACTCGCGCCAAACAAAAAACCTTGCCGTACGCGGTCTTTATGCAAACGCCGCTAGGTCGGGTGGGTATGACAGAGGCTGAGGCGCGTGCGACGGGGCGCGAAATTATCGTAAAAGAGTTGCCTGCTATGGCGATTCCACGCCTGCATGTTGATAATGCTACAACAGGCTTGCTGCGTGCGGTGATTGATGCAAACACTGAACAAATTTTGGGTGCTAGTTTATTGTGTCGTAACTCACCAGAAGTCATTAATATTATCAAAACTGTAATGGATAATGACCTGCCGTATACTGTACTGCGTGACCAAATATTCACTCATCCAACGGTGAGTGAGGCATTGAACGATTTATTTGCGTAAAGGAGGACTATGAATCACACAATTTTCGACGATATCGTAGCAGGTAAAATGAAATCTTGGAAGGTCTGGGAGGATGAGAAGTTTTTAGCGTTTTTGACGCCGTTTCCAAATACGCCGGGCTTTACTGTGGTGATACCAAAGCAAAATCCAGGTGATTACGTATTTTCTTTGGATGATGAATTGTATTCTGAGATGATGCTGGCGGTGAAAAAGGTCGCAAAATTGTTAGAGAAAGCCTTCAATACACCACGAGTAGCAATGATTTTTGAGGGGACGGGCGTGGCGCATGTTCACGCTAAGTTAGTGCCGCTGCATGGCGATTTGGCGAAGGGAATTGGTTCGCCGTTGTCGCATGAACAGGCATTTTACGCGGAATATCCAGGTTGGCTGACGACTGCTGATGGTCCAAAGATGGATGACGCTCAGCTGGATGAGATTCAGGCGCGGATTTTGGCAGCGCAGGATAAAAAGTAAATTGCTAATTTGATTCTAATTTTACGTCTTTCCCTTCGTACATTTCCAGGTAAAATGGGTATAGCTTGTCGGAATGTTTCTTGACTGAGTCTTGACTCAAAGCTACTATGTCATGACCAATGCCAAACGAGGCTGGTATAGTAGAATGTTGGAATTTTGCATTGGAGGCGGTGGCTATTTGTTTCGGTATATTGTTTGCCAGACGCATATCAATTACAGTGTCGTTTTCGCTGGTTATGACGCCAATGTGTTTTAATCCTGGCGCTTTAAAATCAGATTTGTAATTTTTGGCGATTATCATGTATTTACCGAGCGCTCGGTATGATAAATTGCTGCCCGCACTAAACGAATCAGGAAGAATGTTGCGCCCGTAAAGATTTCTAAGAAGTGGAGATTGCCAGGCGGGCATTTCTGATGCTGAAGGTTGATAAAAAGGTGATAATAATAGCGCGCGTGATATGGTAGCGCTATTATACTGAGTTATCCAAGTTGCCATATTGGCGCCGCCAGATAGGCCAACAACTCCTACTTCCTCGCCCAAACCGCTAATAATGCTGGTGCTGGTATTCATGAATTGAGCCATTGCCGGAATGGTAATTTCTCCGTGTCGTTTATTGTCGGTGAGACCGTGGCTGGGAACGCGGGGGATGTAGACATTATATCCGGCTTTGAAGAAGGTGTCGCCTAGGTCTGCGAATTGCTGCGGACAGGCGCTTATACCGTGAATCATTAGAACGGCCTTGGTGGTTTTTTGGCTGTGAGTTTTAATAATTGATCGGCATTCTGGTCTAACGTTGGTATTTGACGAGTCTCCGTTAATGGTGCGTATTGCGGCAGCAACGGACTGGTTGTAATTTAATTTTTCAGAGTTTGAGGATTGTAATTGTTTGGATGTTGCCGGCCAAAAGAAGGCTGCGACGACTAATAAGGCTGCGATGAGGATAATTACACCAACTACCCATACGATAATTTTGACAATGCGATTCTTACGTGGAGTGTTCATATTGATATTATATTGGTTATGTGCGAAGATGTGAAGTTGCTATAATTAATTATATGCAACAAGATCCAACTATTCTCCTCGTTGAAGACGAGCCCGCCCTGCGCACTGGCACTGAGCAGTTTCTCCTCCAGCGCGGCTTTGCGGTGGTGACGGCGACCAGCGGCGAGGAAGCGCTGGAAAAATTTACCCAGGCGGATGTGATTATTCTCGATATTATGTTGCCAGGCGTGAGCGGTATTGAAGTATTGCGTCAAGTTCGCCAGACCAGCGACGTGCCGGTACTGATGTTGACGGCGCTGCATGATGAGCCGACGCAAATTGCCAGCTTTGACGAGCTGGCGGATGACTATATGAGTAAGCCGTTTTCGCTGGTGATTTTAGAAAAGCGGATCAAGGCGCTGC
>CAMUPZ010000048.1 GCA_947095985.1 uncultured Candidatus Saccharibacteria bacterium
TGGAGGCACGTACGAGAGTCGAACTCGTCTAAAAGGTTTTGCAGACCTCTGCGTAACCGCTCCGCCAACGCGCCGTTTGGTATGCTTGGTGCGAGCGAGAAGACTTGAACTTCCACGAGCGCAATGCTCACTAGCCCCTCAAGCTAGCGCGTCTACCAATTCCGCCACGCCCGCACGACTGTCATTATTATAACCGAAATTAAGGCGTTTTGTAAACGGACTGTTTCTCTGTCGCCCAATATTGAACATCGACATACCTGTCAACAGGATTAACAACTTCTGTTTTTTCATCAAGTGCCTTAACGGAACGAATATGGATGTAGTCAAATTTCGGCTGATACAGAGCGATTGCTGGAGTGTCCGTCTTCCAAGTATTGGCAAACTTCTCATAACGATCAAACCGCTGCTTTAGAGACAACTTTGAACGACCGCTTTCTAGGGCGTCATCCGCCACGGCATTATTATAATTAGAGAAATTCAATCCGTTATTTGTAGCTTGAGACGAGTGCCAATAGGCGTAAACATCTGGATCACCGCCCAGCGACAACTCGTAAATTAGCACATCAAAATTACGAGGTTGCAAAATTGTCTGAAGGATATTCTGAGAAGCGTCATTTGGATCGATCACCTTAACATCTACTTCTATATTTAGCTCATTACGCCATACTTGAGCTAAATATTGAGCGGCCTTCTCGTAGTTATTATTTTTTAGAACAACCATGTTTAGTTTTAATTTGACATTTTCTTTCTGACGAGCGTTGTCGACAACCTTCCAGCCCTCAGCATCAAGCAAGGACTTCGCCTTTTTCGTGTCATAACCCAGCGACTGAGAGGCTTTACCTAGGAACTTGTTTAATATCGGACCAGACAACTCCTCCGTTGACAACGACAAGGACTGACGCAACTTACCAGTATCGATACTAAGAGCTAGGGCTTGACGAACGGACTTCGATTGTAAAAACTGACTATTGTTGTTAAATAGCGCATAAACGCCATTATTCAAGGAGTGCGACTCTGCCAAATACATAGACTTAACTTCTGCCGGCTGATCGTTATAAATCAATTCTGGCGTACCCGCAATCTCTCTGGTCCTTAGGCTTTTAACTATGTCATCTTGATTTGGGTAAACATATAGCTGGAGGCGATCAAGTTTAGTCGTACCGCCATAATAATTGCCATTAGACTGTAGATATAGGACCTTCTTGCTGCCATCACTCGTAACATTTTGCAGCAACCTAAACGCAAACGGGCCGCTAGAAATTGGGGATTTGCTAAAATCATGTTCTCGTAAGTTCGATGGTTTAACATCTTTTAGCGCATGCTCCGGAACAATCGGAAATGTCAGCGCATGAACAAATGGCGAATAAGACGCGGGCAAAATAAATTTTACTGAGTCTTCGGAGGATTTTTCAAATTTAATTGAGCGCCAACCGGATATCTCAGCTCCCACTTCCGGATTAGCCAAAAGCTTTAGAGTGAAAATTACATCGTTAATCGTCAGGTCATGTCCATCTGACCACTTCAGATTTTTCTTTAGCTTAACTGTATATTCCGTTTCCTTATCATTAACCTTTACTCCATCTGCCAGGTCGGTTTTTATATTGCCAGTCGAGTCATACCTATATAGGCTGGAAAATAGCAGTTTAGCGGCAGATTTTTCGGCGTTAGTTTTTGCAAAAATTGGGTTTAGATTTTCCAGAGGACCTAATACACCCTCAGAATACGAACCGCCAGAAGCGTATGTCATAGCCGTAAAAGAACTGCGCGAGATGTGCCACTGCACAGCACTAACGCCAATCATCACCAGAACCAAAGCTACCCAAATAGACACACGGCGTCTCACATTTGCAAGTCGATCTAAACGAGACATCACAAATTTATGCGCATGCCGCAAGCTGCCCTTTTCGATTTTACGCAGACGCTTATTGACGCCTTTACGAGAGACTTTTAGGCGCGCAAATCGGTTCCATGACGATTTGTCTGAGCTCAATTTTATTCTCCTATTTTTGCAATCCCGGCAAAATCATACTTGCCAAAATTGACAACACAAAAATCACCGCAAAAACTACAGTTACGTCAAATAAGTTTTTATCAAAACCACGTCGGGTGGTAAATAGTTCGCCCGACGAGCCAAAACCAGCGCCCAAACTTGCACCTCGTTGCTGCAATAATATTGCAATAATCATCAGCACAGCCGATCCAAGCGTAACATACGGTAAAATTGTATCAATTGACATATTGCTCCTTTTCTTCTCGCTGCAGAACCAGCGCACTACCTATAATATAGTTTACCAGACTCAGGATAATTCCGGCAACAATTGAATGCGCAAATGTCATAGAAATTCCTGGCGCCAAGGCTAATGAGACATAAACCATCAATCCATTAACCACCAAAGTAAATAAGCCTAGGGTCAATAAAATTGCTGGTAGTGCAAAAATTGTAACAATAGGCTTTAACGTACTATTAACCAATGAGAATATCAATCCCGCCATCATAAAAGTCCAAGCTGAGGTCGCCCCAGAATTACCATTACCAAGTAGTCGCACAGCCACCCAAATGCCAACTGAATTAAGAATCCAGCGCAGTAAAAATGTTGCAAATTGTCTCTTCATTAGTCTTATTATATAAAATTTGTGCTTTATTGTCGATTAATGTTAATGTTTTCTGAAGCCTGCTTTATAAGCTGCGTTTTTTGCCTACCAATTTCTACCTCTAGGTCTTCGTCACTTGCCTCAAAAATTTTCTTAATACTACCAAATTTTTTCAGCAATTTGGCACGGGTTTTTGGCCCGATTCCAGGAATTTCCTCCAGCTGGTTTTTCGTTTGCTGCTGGCGTTTGAGCGCGGCGTGGTAGCTCACGGCAAAGCGGTGCGATTCGTCGCGAATACGCTGGAACAGTTTGACGATGTCGGTTGCCGCAAGGGTACTATTCTCTGTCTCAGGATGTTCTTTATAATTCTGCTCAGTGCTAGCCCGTAAGTTTTTTGAGTGTGAGCCGGCGTTACGCTGACTTGGGTGTAAATTCACCACATAGATATCACCGTCTTCGTGAATCGCGATGTCCGCCCGCGGCTGCGACCGAACCTGCTTGATGAACGCGACATCAATCTGCGAACCAGTCTTATGCACCAGCAATTCTTCCTCGCGCTTAGCGATGCTGACGATCGGCACAGTGACGCCACGCTCATCACGCGCTTTGATGGCCGCCGCCAACTGACCTTTGCCGCCATCAATCAGCAGCAGATCGGGACGGCCCCAGCTTTTTAGATGACGCCCGCTCAGCCGGCGAAAAATCGTCTGATGGATATTACCCGTGTCATCATTTTTCTCACTGACTTTGAATTTGCGGTACTCTGCCCGGTCGCTCACGCCATTGGTAAATACCACCATACTGGCGACAACGTGCCGCCCGCTCATATGCGAAATGTCATAGCCCTCAATGCGTGCTGGGATATCTTTTAGACCCAACAATTTCGCCAAATCAGCCAACGCCTTGTCTTTAGAAATATCCAAAAACTCTTTGTCGCCAAAACAAACCCGCCGCTGCAACTCCT
>CAMUPZ010000049.1 GCA_947095985.1 uncultured Candidatus Saccharibacteria bacterium
TTTAGAAGGAGGAAAAAATGACGAAAAGTAAGACTAAGAAAACTGAAGATTTAGAGCAGCAATTGGGCGAACTGACGCTAGATTTGCAGCGGACACGGGCGGATTTTGAGAATTATCGCAAGCGTGTCGAGACAGAGAAGCATTCGGCGCACCAAATGGGCCAGGCGAAGTCGGTGATGAAATTATTACCAGTGATTGATACGATTGAGCGGGCGATTGCCAATGTGCCGGAGGAGCTAGCGGATAACGCCTGGGCTAAAGGTGTGGCTGGTCTAAGTAAGCAGCTGGATAAACAGCTCAAAGAAATTGGTCTGGAGAAAATTGACGCTAAACCTGGTACGCCGTTTAATCCTGAGTTGCATCAGGCGGTTCAATTTGATGAATTAGCAGAGGGTGAAAAAGAAGTTATCGCCGAGGAACTGCGCGCCGGCTACACGCTAGACGGCGTAGTGATTCGCGATGCGATGGTTAAGGTGACGCGCCAATAAATATCTTTAGAAATTCATCATATTAGCACTCTTGACACCAGAGTGCTAATTATTTATACTAAAATAGTTGGCACTCGACATAAAAGAGTGCTAAAATGAATATAAGAAAAACCAGATGTGATCGAAATAAGAAAGGGGAATCATATGGGTAAAATTATCGGAATTGACCTCGGCACAACCAACAGCGCCTTTGCGTATATGCTGGCGGGCAAGCCAGAGGTTATTGCTAATGCTGAGGGCAATCGTACCACGCCATCAGTGGTGGCGATTAATAAAAAGGGTGAGCGCTTGGTCGGGCAAGTGGCGCAGCGTCAGCGTGTGACTAATCCAAAGAACACCATTTACGGTGTGAAGCGTTTGATTGGCCGTAAGTTTACTGACAAGGAAGTCCAAAAAGACCTGGATATCATGCCGTACCAGATTGTTAAAAAAGGCACTGGCGTGGCCGTGGAGATGGGTGGCAAGGAATACACGCCAGAAGAAGTCTCAGCCATGATCCTCAGTAAAATCAAGACTGATGCCGAAGCGTTCCTGGGTGAAAAGGTCACCGAGGCGGTCATCACCGTGCCAGCTTACTTTGACGATTCGCAGCGCCAGGCGACCAAGGACGCTGGTAAAATTGCCGGCCTGGAAGTCAAGCGCATTATCAATGAGCCAACGGCTGCTGCTTTAGCGTACGGCCTGGAAAAAGGTAAAAATGACGAAACCATCGTGGTATTTGACCTTGGTGGTGGTACTTTCGATGTTTCCATTCTGGAGCTTGGTGATGGTGTGTTTGAGGTGAAAGCCACCAATGGCGACACTCACCTCGGTGGTGAGGACTTTGACAATGTCATTGTTAATTACTTCCTCGATGATTTTAAATCTAAAGAAGGTATTGACCTACGCAAAGACAATGCGGCCATGCAGCGCCTGAAGGATGAAGCTGAGAAGGCCAAAAAGGAATTGTCGACAGTTACTGAATACGAAGTTAACATTCCGTTTATCACCGCTGATGCTGACGGACCAAAGCACTTTGAGCTGAGCCTAACGCGGGCCAAGTTGGAAGATTTGGTGAAAGATTTGCTAGCGCGCCTTGATGTGCCAGTCGAAAAGGCACTCAAAGACGCTAAATTATCAAAATCTGACGTCAATGAAATAGTCATGGTTGGCGGCATGACCCGCATGCCAGCCGTGGTTGAGCGGGTGAAGAAGCTGTTTGGCAAAGACCCAATGCAAGGCGTCAACCCAGACGAAGTGGTGGCCGTCGGTGCGGCGATTCAAGGCGGCGTGCTGGCCGGCGACGTCAAGGATGTGTTGCTGCTGGATGTGACGCCGCTGAGCCTCGGCATTGAAACTATGGGCGGCGTATCAACCAAGCTGATCGAGCGCAACACCACTGTGCCAACCAGCAAGTCGGAGGTATTCTCGACGGCTGCCGACAATCAGCCGCAGGTGGAGATCCACGTCTTGCAGGGTGAGCGCGAATTCGCTAATGACAACAAGAGCTTGGGTCGCTTTGTGCTTGATGGTATCGCACCAGCACCACGCGGCGTGCCGCAGATTGAAGTGACGTTCAATATCGACGCCAATGGTATCCTCAACGTCACTGCTAAAGACAAAGGCACCGGCAAAGAGCAATCAATTACCATCCAAAACTCTGGCAACATGAGCAAGGAAGATATCGAAAAAGCCCAGAAAGAAGCCGAGCTGCACGCTGATGAAGATAAGAAAAAGCGTGAAGCAGTTGATGCTAAAAACCAGTTAGAAAACGCCATCTACCAGGCAAAGAAAATGCCGGATGAGTTCAAGGATAAGATTTCTGACGACGATAAGAAGGCGATTGACGAAGCAGTTAAGGAAGCAGAAAAGCATAAAGACGCTGATGACAAAGACGAGCTGGAGGCGGCAGCTAAGGTGCTGCAGGACGCCATCATGCCAATCGGTGCCAAACTGTACCAGCAAGCCGCTGAGGATAACAAGGCTGATGAATCTAAGGATGACAAAAAATCTGACAAGGACGAACCAGTCGAAGGCGAGGTGGTTGATAAGAAGTAGTCCGCTCCGCCAATGAAAAAATACCGCTCCAACAACGGGGCGGTATTTTTATGAATTGTAGCCGCTGATTTACGTCACTATGTTGTAATAATCTCGGCCAGGCGATTCCAGTCTACCACCGACCACCAGGCGTCGACATATTCAGCGCGGCGGTTTTGATAATATAGATAATAAGCATGCTCCCAGACGTCAAGTCCGAGTAGCGGCACTAGGCCGTGAGCAATGGGATTGTCTTGATTTGCAGTTGACATAATCGACAGTACGCCGCTATCATCTCGCACTAACCACGCCCAGCCTGATCCAAAATGCCCCGTGGCCGCCTTAGTAAAAGCTTCTTGAAATGCTTTCACCGAGCCGAAGTGCTTCGCTAGTGTTGCTGCCACGGTTTTATTTGGTTGATCGTTTGTCTCCACTGGTCGCATATACTGCCAAAATAAACTATGATTTAGATGGCCTCCGGCATTATTCATAATTATAGTCGTAGAGTCTTTGAGTGTGGCTGCTGCGTCTGTTAAAATCCACTCTAAAGCTGCCCGCTCACCCCGCTCGTTACAGATGGCGCGTAGGTTATTGTAAAATTCAGGCTGCTTGAATTGTAGGGATTCTATTGCGGCATTTAGGTTGGCAATGTATGTTTGGTGATGCATCGTGTGATGAATACGCATTGTTTCGGCGTCGATAGCTGGTTCCAGTGCATCATAGTTATAGGGTAGTGAAGGTAATGTAAACATAGTACAATTATAGCACTAGGAGGTGGCGGGACTATTAGCACTCTTGCGTGTCGAGTGCTAAAAGCGTATAATAAATATATATGAGTAAGCGTGATTATTATGAA
>CAMUPZ010000050.1 GCA_947095985.1 uncultured Candidatus Saccharibacteria bacterium
CTGGTGGGGCGAGCGGGCGCTTGCGCCCGCCAGGCGCTCAGGGCCAAGCCTGCATGGCTCAGTTTTTACGTTCGAAATAGGTTCGAGCTTTGGCATACATTGCCGCCATGAAAGGCTTTTCAAGCTCTGAAAGGTCTTTTTTTATTGGTTATATCAAATCTAAGGGTATACAATGATAGGCAGCAAATTTACTATTTATGCTTGGAGGGAAATAAATAAAATATGAACAAGCCAGTTAAGAGGGAACATTTTGTGCCAAAAGTCTACCTGAAAGGCTTTACCTACGACGAAACTCAAAGGGTTCACATTTATAATGAAAAAATAGGATTAATCAGATCAAGCATTAAAGATATATGTATAGAAAAATTTCTCTATAAACTAGATCTTGCCCTTGACGGCGACCTGAACTACGTTGAGGATACTCTCTCAAAGATCGAACCTCTATATCCACGACTTCTTGCAGAGGTGAGAAAAAGAAAAATATTAGAAAATACTGATATTGCCGATCTCTCTATTTTTATTGCCCTACAACACCTACGGACACCCAGCTCGCTCAACTATATTAATAATCAGCAAGCTCTCGCGCTAAAAGAATTCGGAAAAGAAGAACTAAAAAGACTATACGATAACTCTAATAGAGATAAAATGTGGAATGAGTTAAAATCTAATCAGCCCAAGCGCTGTCGAGAGATTATTGAACAACACCCAGAATAGAAAAACCATTTGCCTAAAGAGTTAATAGATGCCATGACTAGCGAGGAAGATTTAAAGATGGAAATAGACCCGGGTAAAAATAATATCCTGAGAGCGATGCTGGATTATATACTACCCCTCGCCGATCTGTTCATTCAACGCTCGTGGCAGTTCTTTTTTGCGCCAAAAGGGAGTAGTTTTATTACAAGTAGCACGCCAGCATTTGCTGCCATACCGACGGCCAACGGAGTAACTCGTTTCGGGCATGGTGGTTTTGGAAGACTAGATGCAGCGATATTCTTCCCTATGTCGAGAGATGTCTGCGCAATTATTAGCTCTAATAACTATAGCCAAGAGTTCATAACTGCCACCAAAAACAAGGTCTCAAGGATAAATCGGATAATTGCGTCCGGACCTGATCTTATCTTAATATCCTCTTCTGAAAAGCTAGTAAGAAAATATGGTAGCTATTTATCTTTACCTCAAGTACAGCTATAAATTGTAGGCTTATTATGGGACGATAATGATGTGCGCACACCCTGATGAGTGGAGACTTAGTAGAACGAATCCTATCCTATATCCTAGTCCTCAATCTTATTCAATAACCCTCCATAATTATACGGCGTGAATTTGTCATTAATAAAGATCGGATAGGCCGGAGTTTTTACTCCCATTTTCTCTGCCAAATTCTGATCAATCGGCTGGAATGCTCTTAGGTTTGCCTGATCAAGGTTTAACCTTGTTTTATCCTCCAGGGTCATTCGATACACAAAGCGAAACTTCTCCGCCTCTGAAGTCGCCTGACAATCAGCAATTTCCTTTTCAGCGAGCATTTGCAGCTTCTGGCGCCAGATTTTCACATCGTTCAGCCTACTCTGTACGCTAATTTCTATCGACACGCAATTTAGAGCGTACTTATTTATGCAATCATAATCTGCCACAATCACCCGCGGTAAACCCAGCAGCCACGACGCGGCCAGCAGCTCTTTATTTGCACCCTCCCCGACAAATGTACAATCATTATCCGGGCAAAACGTATTGTGAAAGTCAAAAACAATATCATATTCCTTGCACATTTCCAGTAGCTCAATCGGGCGCTGCTGTTCGTATATGCCGCTTGATTTCACGCCGGGAAATGACCGGTTCAAGTCTTGTTCGACGAACCGCTTATTTCTTTTTATTGCTTCCTCATTCGCCAGCACGCTATCAATATTTTCTAGCGGATTTTCCTGTAAACTCTTGACTAAATCAATGCCCAGCACTTCATTCCCGTGCATGCCGCCGATTACTAATATTTTCATATTCTTATCCTCCTTATATATTATTTTTACCGAGATAAATCAATTGATACAAAATTCCGCCAGTCAGGAACATCAGATCTGGCTTTATCAATGGTCGCATCATCGCCAAAATCTCTCATGGCCACGCGCGTCATCGCTGGCGCAATAGTCCGATAGGCTACCTTCGTCTGATCTAGGTGATCGGAAAACCCGTATACCATTGGGCGAAAATTCACGAGATTATTACGTCTCGATATCCGGCGGTTAGCAAAAACTTCATCCAGCCATAATATCTCTGAGTCCGAAGCAGCGTTCGGTACGTACTTCTGCTTAAGCCACGCTGCCATTTCCAGCGACCCAGGATATTTTTCCGCCGCAATCTGCACGAGATCAGCCGTCCAAGCAACCGCCGCCAACGCCAGTCCCGCTGGCGTCTCCTCGATATACCAACATGTTGGGCGCGTCTCGCCGATAGCATCAAATTTCTCGGCCAATTCCTGTTCTGTATAGGCTTCGTCGCCAGTCGCGCTGCCGCAAGCTTGACATATATCACCAGGATTTTGACGAGAATAACCTGATGAGCAGCCGCCGCATTTACTTACTTCATACCAAGGTTCTGCTGCAAACGCCGCTTGATACGCGGGAATAATCGCGTCGTATTTCTCCCTCGCCTCATCTGGCGCAGCGAACTTCGCTGTTCTTATTTCACTCATAAATATCTCCAAAAATTAACTAAATTAACTGTCAAAAAATCAAAACGCCAGCGTCGCGCCGGCATTTGTTTGGATTTATTCGCAAACTACTCAGCGCGAGCTGGCCAAACGTGCGAATGATGCTTGAAGACGTTTTTATAGCCGCCAGTACCGTTTTGCATCCAGTCGCTAATCCGAGCAACTGTACGACTACTAAGCTTCGTTGCCGCGATGATGTCAGCGTATTTTTCGCCTTTTGATAACATTTTGGCAGCTTGTAGGCGCGCGCCAACTTCGACAATCTCCTTCTGAGTCATGATATCGCGAAGAAACGCTCGCATTTCATTAGGGTCACTTACACTAGCAAGAACATCCGCCAACTGACGCGACTGTTCGTCTTTCCAAATATCGTTCTTACCATTCATATTTTTAGTTTACCAAAGTAAAGTAAAAATGTCAATAGCCTTCGTGCCATCGACTAAAAACTGGAATTTTACTCTCATCTCGCTTATACTTAAACCATGAAAACTTGGCAAGATGTTGCTTCTTTGTATCAGATTTATCCGCGTAGTTTCCGGGATACTAATGGTGATGGGATTGGTGATTTGAATGGCATTACCGAAAAGCTGGACTATTTGGCGTGGCTGGGGGTTGACGG
>CAMUPZ010000051.1 GCA_947095985.1 uncultured Candidatus Saccharibacteria bacterium
TCACCCGAGCAAACTTTGCAATCCGGATTTTTACCTTCGCAGAATGGGCAGCTCAATGCAAATTCAAAGCTCGGCTCAGTGAACGGGAAGTAAAATGGATTGACGCGCACGTCAAGTTTCTTGCCGTAATATTCTTGCAAAAACTCCTGCAAGGTGGCGATGAGGTTGCCGACATTGACACCCCTGGCGACATACACACCCTCGACTTGATAGAACGTGTGCTCGTGCCGCGCGTCCAAATCTTCGTTGCGAAACACCCGATCGGGCACGATGGCGGCAATTGCCTCGCCGTTTGCCAAATTGCCATGATATTTTTTCAACACGCGGTTTTGCATGGTCGAGGTGTGCGCCGGCGCAATCAAGCGGTCGCCATTAGCGTCAGTTTCCCCAGTCATGAACGTGTCATAATCATCGCGCGCCGGGTGGCCCTTTGGAAAGTTCAGACTCTCAAACATATGGAATTGATCGTCAATTTCACGCGACTCTTCCGTCACAAAACCCATGCGATTGAAAATATCAGAAATGCGGTCGATCTCGCGCATCAATGGGTGAATCGTGCCACGCTCACTCGGCAATAAACTAGGACGCGGAGCATTGACATCCATCGGCGCTGTCACGTCGATTGGCGGCAAGTCAACCTTTGACAGCTCAGCTTCACGAGCCGAAATCGCCCGCTCCAATTCCTGCTTCAATTCATTAACTTTCTTACCAAACGCCCCGCGTTCTTCGCTCGGCAGCGTCGCAATGACACCATATAGTTCCCGCAGTTCCGCACTCCGCAACACACTGCGTGGCTCAGCCGTCTCGGCTACGCGTGATAATAATACTGATCGAACTTCGTCCAATTTTTCCATATCATCGTCCCTGCATTAAAAACATCCCGACAACCACCGCCGCCATAATAACAATTACAATCCACGCCGGCGCCAACGTTGTCGTCTGCTTCGTATTTTCCAGATATCTCACATCTTCTACACCGTCAAGACTAGCCTTTTCCTGAAGACCCGACGCCTTCGCCTTTTCACGTAGTTGCGCCGCGATTCGCTCCTGCAACTCACTACGCTGATCTTGTTGATTCACAAATAATCCCATAACTACAGTATAGCAAATTATGCTATAATAGTCGTAATACTACTTTAAGGAGGGAATATGGCTACGAAGAAAACTTCAAAGAAAGCCCCGGTTAAAGCTACGGCAAAGAAAGCTGCCGCTAAAACCGAAACCAAAACGACCGTCAAGCGTGTCGTTGCTGAATCTGTTGCGCCCAAAAGTCGGCGCGCCAAATTAGATTCTAAATTACCAAGCAACTTAATCAATATCGTCATTGCAGAAATCGTCGGCACGTTCATTTTGACGCTAGCCGCACTATTCGCATCAGACATCCTATCGTCAATGTACGTTGGCTTTGCGCTCATGCTCATCGTCACCGCAATTGGCGGCATTTCTGGCGCACACGTCAACCCAGCCGTTACCTTCGGCTTGTGGTCAATGCGCAAGCTAAAAACCGTTTTGGTACCATTTTACTGGGGCGCCCAGTTCCTCGGTGCAATGGCGGCTATTGTACTAATTGGCTCATTGACAAACGGCGGCTTTGCGCTTAGCTTTGATCAATTTACTGCATTTTCATGGAATATCTTTGCCATAGAATTAATTGGCACTGCAGTATTCGTATTTGGTATTGCCGCAGTTCTCCAGCGCAAGGAAATCAAAGCAGCTGGTCAAGCTTTTGGTATCGGTCTGGCCTTAATGATTGGCCTAGTTGTATCTGGATCACTATACTCTTACGTTAAAGGTACTGCTATCGCAAAAATCCAGAAAGAGCAAAACGCCGCTCAATCTGAAAAAGGTGGTCGCACCTACCCACGAGAAATTTATGTTTCAGGAGCTACTTTGAACCCAGCAGTCGCTCTAGCAAGCACAGAAAAAACCGACTCCCAACTACGCAGCAGCGGGGTATTGCCAGCTGAAGGCGAGAAAAGCTACTCTCGCTTTAGCCTAGAGGTTATTGCAGCTACACTAATCGGCGCAGCACTGGGAGGCAACTTGTTCTTACTGGTAAATTACCGCAATAAAGACGAAGAGTAAGTCACCCTAAATCCGAAAAATCCTCCGCTTCAAACGGAGGATTTTTATATTAGATAGCATTTAGTCTTCCTGTGTTGGTCGATCGATTATCTCTGGTTGCGTTTGATGATCACCGCCAGCGATCCTGACTACGTCTTTATCAATCTTGCCGAGCTCTTTGTATGAATTATTATAATGCCCGACGGTGGTACTGAGACTCTTGCCCATCTTGGTCATCAGCTCGTCAAACTTTTTGATATGCACGCCCAGCTGGCCGACACGCACCTGGATATCCTTGGCCTGCTCTTCAATCTGTAGGCTCCGCAGCCCCTGTAGCACCGTCTGTAGGTACGCCAAAAAGCTGGTCGGACTAACGATGATTACGCGCTTGTCACGAAAGGCGTATTCGATCAAATCGCGGCTGGAACCGCCCGCACCGACATTATTGATGAGCAGGTCATAATACAGCGACTCACTCGGGATGAACATAAAGGCAAAGTCCATGGTATGCTCACGCGGGCGGATATATTTGCTGGTTTCGTCAATGCGACCTTTGAGGTCAGCCTTCACCTTGTTCAGCCACAGCTCACGCTCAGCTTTAGTCTCGGCGTTGATCATCCGGTTGTAATTTTCCAGGCTAAATTTACTGTCTACCGGCAAAATCTGCCCCTTGTCCAAAAAAATTACCGCATCAACAATCTCGCCGTCCTTGAAGCGATATTGCATCTGAAACTGCTTGGCAGGTAGTACATTATCTAGCACACTCTCCAGGTAGAATTCGCCGAACACGCCACGCTGCTTGGGATTTTGCAACACGTTCTGTAGGGTTTTTAGGTCAGTCGCCACGTCGACCACCCGCTTGTTCGTTTCGTCTAGCTTGGCCAGCCGCTGCGTCACGTCCGCCACCAATTTGGCGCTTTCCGATAGCTGCTTTTGCACTGAGGTTTGCACCTGAGCATTGCTACGCTCCAACTTGTCGCTGACCGATTCATTGAGCTTAGCAATGGTTCGCCCCAACTCCACCACGTCGGTCTTGATAAGCTCGACTGATGACTGCTGTTTCAGTTCGCTTAACTTCGACTGCAACACAAACAACGTTGCCCCCAACCCCATAACGATAATAACTAAGAGAATAATGATAATGATTTCCATACTCTTAGTGTACAGGGATTACAGAGACAAGACAACTCGCGCCA
>CAMUPZ010000052.1 GCA_947095985.1 uncultured Candidatus Saccharibacteria bacterium
CCCTAGATTTTTTGCCGCGGGCGTATGATGATTATTCGGCGGCGGTCAATATCGCTGATCTCCAGCCGGGCAAGGTGACGGTGCGGGCGCGCTGCGAGTCGATTTCCACGCGGATTGTGCGCCGGGGCTTAAGGATCACTACGGCGGTGCTGGTGGATTATTCTGGCAAGGTCAAGGCCGTCTGGTTCAATCAACCGTACCGCGAATCGCAGCTTAGATCTGATGCCGAGTTTATGTTTTCCGGCCAGTTCGGCATGCAATATAACAGCTATCAAATCAGCAATCCATCCGTCGAACTCGCCAAGCAAACCGATGTGTCCGACGCCCAACGCACATTGGGCATTCATCCCGTCTACAAATCCATCAAAAATCTCCGCCCCAAAACCGTGCAGGATTTGCTGAAGAATTTGCGTCCTATCATGGAATTCTTGCCCGAGACGTTGCCGGAGCACATTGTCCAGCGACAAAAACTAGTCAGCCGCGCGGAAGCCGTCAGGTTCCTTCACGCCCCAAGCAATCATGAGGAAATTGCTCGCGGTCGTGAGCGTTTGGCTTTTGAAGAATTGTTTGAAATGATCTTGGCGGCGCAGTTGAATAAGCAAGAGCAAACCAAGCTGACCGGTTGGCACATTCCGTTCAACCAGCCGGTCGTCAAGCAATTTGTCGAGCAGTTGCCGTTTCCGTTGACTAACGCGCAGCGCCGCGCCGCCTGGCAAATTTTGCAAGATTTGGAGTCGGAGCATCCGATGAATCGCCTACTGCAGGGTGATGTTGGTTCAGGTAAAACCGTGGTTGCTGGACTGGTGGCGGCGGAAGTGGCGCAGGCTGGTTTTCAGACGGCCATCATGGCGCCGACGGAGATTTTGGCGACTCAGCACGCCAAAACGCTGGATGAATTATTGTCGCCATTTGGCGTGTCGGTGGCGCTGCTGACAGGGCACGTCAAGGGCGTTCAGCGGCGGCAGCTGCTGGATAATTTAGCGAGCGGCAACATTAACGTGGTGGTTGGTACGCACGCGCTGATTCAGGAAAAAGTGGCGTATCACAAGCTGGGGTTTGTGGTGATTGACGAGCAGCATCGGTTCGGTGTCAAGCAGCGGCAGGCATTGCTGCAAAAGGCAGACTATATGCCGCATCTGCTCAGCATGACCGCTACGCCGATCCCGCGGAGCTTGGCGTTGACCTTGTACGGTGAACTGGATATCTCGATTTTGGATGAGTTGCCGGCCGGTCGTCAGCCGATTGAAACGAAAATTTGGTCGCCAGCCTCAGCGCCGAAGCTTTATGAAACAATCGACCATGAACTAGCTCAAGGTCGCCAAGCCTATGTCATTTGCCCGTTGATCGACGATAATCCTGACAATGACAAAAAATCGGTCGAGGCAGAATATCACAAATTGGCAAAAACGATGTTTCGTCATCGCCATGTTAGACTAGTACACGGCAAATTGCCGCCTGAGGAGAAAGCCGCGGTTATGCAGCAGTTCGCGAACGGTGACATTGACATGTTGGTGAGCACTACGGTGGTGGAAGTTGGCGTCAACGTGCCGAACGCTACGGTCATGCTTATCGAAAATGCTGATCACTTTGGGCTCAGCCAGCTCCATCAGCTGCGCGGGCGAGTTGGGCGCGGCCAGCATCAGAGTTTTTGCCATTTAATGTTGTCGGGTCACGATAAGCCAAGCCAGCGCCTCAGGGAAATTGAGAAATCCCAAGACGGCTTCTATCTGGCGGAGGTTGACTTGAAACTGCGCGGTCCTGGCGAGATTTACGGCCGAGCGCAACATGGTGTACTGAACCTGAAAATTGCCTCGCTGAGCGACACGCCGCTGATTGCTCGTGCGCAAACGGAGGCCGAGCGCTTTGTCAAAGAGGGGCAGGATTTGCTACAATATAACCATCTGGCGCGTGCCGTCAGTCGCTATCAGCGATTAACCATTTTGAATTAATATGTATGCAGGAACAACAATTAGAGATGGCTCTGGTCGATTTATCGGTGTTCATCAAAAGATAGATCGAGTGGCCAGGCGACACCTTGAACCAATGCTGCCTGATTGGTGTGAGTTTCCTGATATTAAAGATATCCTGCATTTTGAAGGCAAAAACGGTCCTGACGGCGTTAAGCGTAAAAGTCCAGCCGTTGACGAGCCGTGGCATTTCATTAATCCAGACGACCCGAACGACACGGCACTGTTGGACATGATCGACCAGCACATTGATAATCTAGCGAAAGCGCTGCAAAAAAGTAATTCTGAACGAGCGGCGTTTGAAGCGGCGTGGATGGCGCATGCTATCACCGATGGTCTAACGCCGGCGCATCATTTTCCACTGGAGCACGCCATGCAGGAGCTGCGCGGTGGCGAAGGTTTGGAGACGCGAACGTCGATCCTCAAGAAAAACGTCATGAAGGGCGACACGGGGATTGAGCTCATCAAAAACAACTGGAAGTTTTGGGGCGCTAAAGGCATGATGACCATGCACGTGGCGTTTGAAGCGGGCGTGGCGAGCGTAGTGGCCTATCCGCGCTTTAAGGATGCCGTGCCGAGTGAGGCTGAGATTTTGCAGGTTAAACAACAAGGTTATCGAGAATATTATCTAGAGCAAGTTCACGCTGTGGCCGACCTAAAGATGTATGACAATTTTGGTAAAAACGGCTGGACGACGGACTTGGCGTGGCAAACCAACCATGAACTGATGCCGATCATCATCAAAGCCGTCATGCTGGGCTGGCTGGCGTCGGTTTGGAAGCTTGAGGCCAAACGGTGAGACTACGCATCATCGCTGGGGAATTTGGCGGACGATTTATCCAAACACCACCAGGTTCAACGACGCATCCCATGGGCGAGCGGGTGCGTTCGGCGATGTTTAATTCACTAGGCGAGACGGTTCGTGGTGCGCGGGTTTTGGACGCCTTTGCTGGTTCCGGCGCTATTGGTTTGGAGGCGCTCAGCCGCGGTGCCGAGTCGGTGTTTTTTGTGGAGCGAGACCGGGTCGCGCAGCGCGTCATTGCTGAAAACATAACCAGTTTGGGTGTCGATGAAAAATCCATTGTAATAAAAACAACGATATCAAATTGGCTGGAAACTACAGATGTAACAGGGGAGTTTGATATTATTTTTGCCGATCCACCATATCACAATCCTCAGTTTTCCACAGTTTCGCGATTAATGGGAC
>CAMUPZ010000053.1 GCA_947095985.1 uncultured Candidatus Saccharibacteria bacterium
TTTCACATTCGTGATGGCGCGCCCGACCAGCCGTCGGTGTGGGATGATTTTTGGCCGATTTTTGATAACTTTCATGGACTGCGTGGCGTATTGCATAGTTTTACGGATACAAGTGTCAATCTGGAGAAGGGTTTTTCTCGCAATTTGTACGTAGGACTTAACGGAATTAGCACGTTTACGAAGGTGCAGGCACAGCAGGAATTATTTGCCACAATTCCCCTAGATCGGCTATTGGTGGAAACCGACGCTCCATTCTTGACGCCAAAGCCATTTCGTGGTAAGATAAATAAGCCAGAGTATGTGGAACTAGTGGCTAAATATTGGGCGGAGAAGCGAAATATTGATTTCAATGTCCTAAGTGAAGCCACTGTCCGTAATGCAAAACAGCTTTTTGGCATTTGAAAGTGGAGAAAATGAATAGTACTGCCGAATGTATTAATGATACATCTGTGAATGAAGCTCGCAAAAATCTTGCTTCTATTTTTTCTGACGACGAAAGACGTGATGATAGATCTAAAGTAAATCCCGAACTAGGGAAGGCTGCTATTGACGTAGAGAATATTAAGAATGATGTTAAAACGAACGTCATTAATAATGGGGCGGTTGATTTTTGCAAACAGGTGCTTGGCGGCTATGAAAAAAGTCTTGATCAGATTTATAATGATCCGCTTAAAATTGTGCAAGTAATTGGTGATTCGCTCCAATTATTCCGTGAAGGCAAAATCAAGGAGAATTGCAAGTGACTAATTTTTTGAAAAAGGCTCGTAGTTTGATTTTTGTGGATGATAGCGACGCAGCATCATTATTAAAGTTTCGTAAAAAAGATCGTCCATTAAAGAAATTTACTGAGCGCGAATTAATTCAGCTGGAAAGTGAAATTGGCGCGACGATTTTTGGTGAGAAGCCGGCGCATGTGACGCGGCGGGAATTCTTTAATTTGGACAAAGATACTTGGATCTGGTATGAGGAAGTAGCTGATGGTAAAGGTGGCCGGCAAGAGTTGACAACGCGTTATGAAATTCAAGCAAAAGGAATTTTGAAAATTCAGCCAAATTATCAATACACTTACCTAGAGGGCGCTGAACTTCAGAACTTTATTTTGGCGACTAAGGAATATTACGAGCGAGTTTCTCGGCAGCTCTATAAGAAAGACCCGCAAACTGGTCAGCCGCTCTGATATAATAAAAAAGTGAATAGAGATTATATTTATCTTGATCATGCTGCTGCTACGCCGATGGATCCATTGGTGATTGAGGCTATGTTGCCATATTTTTCTGAGAAGTTTTTCAATCCGTCTAGTCCTTATGCTCCGGCGATATTCACTAAGCGGGAATACCAGCAAGCAAAATCACGATTAGCTCGCTGTCTTGGGGTGATGGCTGACGAGCTGATAATGACGGCGGGGGCGACGGAGTCTATCAATTTGGCGTTTAACGCAGTTGATGGTGTGAGTTTGATTTCGGCTATTGAGCATGACGCGGTTATTAATTCCGCAAAAGTACATTCGGAAGTTAGATTTATCCAGCCGATGAAAAATGGTCGCATTGATCCGCAGCTGGTGAAAAAAATGCTAACGCCAGACGTTAGTTTTATTAGTATTGCGCTGGTGAATCATGAGTTGGGTTATATTCAGCCAATTGAAGAAATCGCAGAAATCATAAAAAGTGAGCGACTCAGGCGTCAGGATGCTGGCGAATCAACGCCATTAGTTTTTCATACCGATGCTTCACAGGCAGCGGCTTTAATTGATGTGAAGATCAAGCGGCTCGGTGTTGATCTGCTCACTCTTTCGGCCGCAAAGGTTTATGGGCCAAAGCAGGTTGGACTACTTTGGGTTCGTCCGGGCGTTACTTTAACTGCTAATATTTTAGGCGGTGGTCAGGAGCTGGGTTTGCGTAGTGGTACAGAAAATGTGGCCGGTGTAGTGGGATTCGCGACCGCGCTAGAGCTGGCGCAAAAACGACGTTCTGCGGAAGTTAAGCGGTTACGAAAATTGCGAGAGGGACTGGTAAAAGATCTACGACAAGCTTTTCCAGAAATGGTCACATCTTCAGATATGAAAAAAAGTCTAGTAAGCTTTCTGAATATTTCATTTCCTGGGTTGGATGCTGAGCGGCTGATTTTCTTATTAGAGAGTCACGGTGTGTTGGTGGCCACGGGAAGTGCTTGCGCAGCCAATTCTGGTACGCGCTCCCACGTGCTGTCGAGTATTGGTCTAAGCGAATCAGAAATTGACGGCAGCTTAAGGCTAACTTTAGGAAAATTGAATAATGAAGATAATATTAAGTTGGCTAGCCAATTAATTATCGAGGCAGTACGCTTAGAGATTGAAAGGATTAGCCGGTGATTCATAAGATAATTGGCTTGGTGATTTTTGCGGCGATAGTTGTGTTTGGTCTTAGTGTTTATTTATCGCCAAATGATTTAGAAAAGTGCGATACTCCAGGTGATGGCGATTGCCGTGTGGCTGATGCTATTATAGTGGTAAGCGGCGGCGATACAAATGCGCGAACTGACGAGGCGATTAAATTATACAAGTCAGGTTGGGCACCATTAATTATTGTTTCGGGGGCTGCAGCGGATAAGTCTGGTCCGTCAAATGCCAAGGCTATGTATCAGAGGGCAGTTAATAGCGGCGTCCCTAAGAGCGCTATTATCATGGAAGAATCTTCTGAGACCACCAAGCAAAACGCTACTGAGGTAAAAAAGATTATTGATTCGAGAAAAATTAAGGATGTTATTTTAGTGACGAGTGGCTATCATATGCGGCGTGCACGACTTGAGTTTTCATCGCAATTTCAGGACGTAAAAATTCGAAGCCATCCAGTTGTTTATGATAAAAGCTGGAGCCCGTGGTGGTGGCTGACGCCATGGGGCTGGTGGCTGGCTTTGGGTGAATTAATGAGAATTGGGCTGTTTGCTCTGGGGCTGTCAAGATGAGCAGAGTGTTTGTTGGCATGTCGGGTGGCGTTGATTCGTCAGTGGCAGCCTCGCTATTGGTCGAGCAAGGCCACGAGGTGACTGGCGTGTATATGAAAAACTGGTCGGAAGACTTACCAGGTATGCACTGTCCGTGGGCGGAAGATGTGGCTGATGCTAAACGTGTGGCGGTGG
>CAMUPZ010000054.1 GCA_947095985.1 uncultured Candidatus Saccharibacteria bacterium
TTGGTCGGCAAATCGAAAAATACCGCGACCCTCATGATTTTATATGACATCCCTTCCATGTTAGGAGGCGATTTTTGGCAAAAGAAGCTTACGCACCTCCTTTACCTCGATACATTCGATAAAGCTTTCAACTGTCCGCTCGATCGCATGTTTTATAGTAAACTTCTTACCGTCAATTATAACATAATAATTTAATATGTCAATAATAAGCTGACGATCGTGCTTGGTGAGGCTGGCATCTCGGTCGCCGACGTGAAGCGGGGCAACTTTTTCTAGGATATATAAATCAACAGCGGCACGATAGGGTTCTATCAAGTCGTCAGCTAAATTAAAACTATTGAGCTCATTGTGATGAAAGATTCCTTGCGAAGCGACTAGCCCGCGGGCAGCAATGTGCCGAGCGATATGACTGCGGACCATCGCGTAGCAATAGTTCAGCGCGGCATTGTGCCAAATTGGCTTACGGCGCGTGGCGTCGTCAAGTAGCTGGTCAAAATATATGCGAGCAGCTAGTGACTCGCGATTGCTAGTGTCGCCTGATTTGACATCGCTAATATGGGTGCGTAAGGCGGTATCATCTAGCCCGATAGATTGCAAGACATCTGCTTGATTGGTAATTTTACTGATAATGATTTGTTGCCACAGTTGCTTTTTGAGCGGTTGGCTCATGGCAAGTTGCTGACGCGAAACTTTGGCTTGGCGTGAATGCTGTGAATACGGTAGAAGTACGCTAGCTGGTAGATGCTTTTCGTCACAAATAACAGTTGTGGTGCCTTTGGTCGCCAGCGCTGTGAGTAGATTTGTGGTCGCAGTCATGCCATAGCCGTCCAGAATGAGCGCATCAATATCCTCAATTGGCAAAGTCGCCTCAGTTTCTTGCGCGATTACTAGCTGGTTGTCGCGCAAACTCAGCCTGGCGGGATTTTCGATAGCTACGACGCGCCAGGCCATTTATAACCACCTGTAATTGTCGCCGAGGATAGCGATGTCGTAGCGCTTGATAAGATTTGCAGAGCGGGGTGAGATTTGGATAAGGCTGTCATTACTCTTGTTGGCTGCACCGTGTGGTATTACCTGCATAGCACCGTTGTTGATGTTAAAGTTCACATAATACCCTTCTCTAATTTCATTACCAAAATGGCATCGCACATAGTCATTTGGATATAACGAACAAACTTTAGTGAATGTTTCATCTACATCGGTAAAGCCTTTTGGTGCCGGTAAGATCTTTGTTGGCGTGGGCTTATTTTTACCAACTTGATGGGCGTAAACTGGCACGAAAAAGTGCTCGATTTTTCCTTTCTTGTTTGGTTTTTGATATACGTCAAGCCGCACCATAGACCCATTGTTGACGAAAGCTTTACCGTTGTTGATATAGAATCCGCTTGGCTGCGTCGAGTATACTTTGATGGTTGAGACTGGCGACAGTTGTTTGCCGTTTTTGTCGAATTTTTTGTTATTTTTGTAAACAGGTTCAGCGAAAGCCTTTTCAGGATTATTATCATGAGCATCTAGCCTCTCAAGTAATTTATCGTACAGCCATTTATCGGATTCTTTAAGTACAGAGTTTTCGACATCCTTGCGCTTAACTTTATTAAGTGGCATTCGTACGGTTCGCTGATCATTATCTTTGACCTTTGGCGAGCGGATGGTCTCCTTGTGTGCTTGAGCGGCAGCCTTGCGGCGTGGCATGCGAGAAACGAAGATTGGCTTTACGCTCAGGCGGAAGTCTTCGTCGTAATTATCGAGTCCGCGCAGTTCATTTTGCAGTGTGGCAATATCGGTATTGAGAGTGCGTTTCATGACTTCTTTGCCGAAATTATCCCAGGGTTGCGGAAAGTACTTTGAAGACAATACGATCGCCGCATCCTTGCGCCGCTGAGCTTTATCAGACTCATCTTCGTCAATAATTTCACCAGTCAGCTTGTCGGTCTTTTCTTCCATCGTTTTTGCAGCTGATAGCAGGACGGCTATTTCACCACGTTTCGCAAATAGATTAGCTTGCCTTATTATGCTCTGGTCAATTGCCGCTACGACTGCTGCGTCTTTGGCATGGTGTAACACATCCTCAGCACGGTCCTTGGCTAGTCCCCAGCGTTTGCGTAAGTATGCTGTTGTCGTACCGTTTGGCGCAATAACACGTTGTTTTTCTTCACCTTCGGCAAAGTCAACATTCTGGCGCAAATAGTTTTGGATAAATCGTGTAATATACCGTGTATCATTTAAGGCGCGCACATTCCAGCTGTCATTTTTGTAGTCTTGGAGCAATAGGTTCTGCTTCTTTTTCATGGCATAACCATTATATTTATAGTTAACTCCAGCATCTTTGTCACCTTTTTTAACTTCTCGCGTTTGATAAGTCGATCCTACCCGAGCTACATACTCTTTCCAGCGTTTTTCATCTGCGCCAAAATATTCAAATGGCGTTTGATTGCCCTTCTTTTGATTCTCCTCTGTCAACACCAGAGTTTTGTTGGTAATTCCGTCGTTGTTGGAGCGTGAAAACGGCACAATGTGATCAACCTGATAGGCATTATCGTCATGTAGCATCGTCTCAAAATCAATAGGTTTTCCAGAATATAGACAGACGCCGTTTTGCTCGCGGTAGAGTTTGACCTTAATAATCTGCTGACCATTAAAATCAGCATTTTTATTCAAGCGTACGTTAAGCTCCCTGAGATGGCTGAGGAGCTGCTTACCGCCTTTGGTTTTAGGCGATGCTTCATACCCATCTGTAATTATTGATCTAATATCTTCATTATATCCTTGATTTTCTTCGTTTTCTTTTTTGATTGCATTACGATCTTTGAAGTTTTTCGCTAAGTCACGAGCAGTTTCAACTTTGATAAAATATGGTTTGCCATATTTACGCTCAATGGCGCGAACAACCTTCAGCGTCTGGGTGATAGCACGCTTGACGACGGGGTTGGTGATTTGTTCTAGGCTGGCAGATTGCTTTTTGAAGTCGTAACCAGCTGCCTCGCAGGCTTTGTC
>CAMUPZ010000055.1 GCA_947095985.1 uncultured Candidatus Saccharibacteria bacterium
ATTAAAGCTGCCGGAATTTCGCGACATCGTTTCGCACACCACGCGTCCGCCGCGGGTTAATAATGGATCTATCGAGCAGGACGGCGTCGACTATCATTTTATTGATCAAAAAATAGCTGAGGAAATGCTACAAAATAATGAATTTATTGAAGCTAAGTTTGTACACGGCACAGTTTATGGCACGTCAGTGGCTGAGCTAAAATTAGCACATGATCAGAATCGTGTAGCAATTACTGACGTTGACGTGCAGGGCGTGGAAGAATATGAGCGATTAGCTCCAGAGAGTATCGCGATTTTTATTGTGCCACCAGATTATCAAACTTGGATTGAGCGGCTCAAAAAACGCTACGCCACCGAGGAGGATTTTCAAGTCGAATGGCCAAAACGCCGCCAGTCGGCGATTAGTGAACTAACTTATGCGCTAGAGGTGCCATATTACCACGTGATTATCAATGACGATTTGGATAGGGCTGTTCGGGTGACCGAAGAAATTATTTTACGGGGTGATATTTTTAAGCGCCAGGACGACGAAGCTCGTTTGGCGGCCCGGGGTCTTCTCAATGATATAATTAAGATATGAGTTCAATAAAAACCCCAAAGAAAATAGCAGCTATTGGCTCTCAGTCATCAAAAACCATCACCATACTGCTAGATCAATCGTTTTTCATTTTTGCTGGCTTGGCGTCGTTTTGGTTAGCCTGGCTGGTGTTTAGGGAGGGCTTGGCGACGGGCGGCTGGTGGCTGGTTGGTCTATTTTTTGTGGTTTGGGCAATTGTTTCTTATCTGGCGCTGCCACGTCTACATAGAATATTGAGCAATATGTACGTGCCAAATTATTTTATTGGTAGAACCCGAACTGCCGACGGCATATTAAGCGACCCTATCAACCTGAGTGTGCGTGGGTCTGAAGAGAAGTTGCATAAGGCTATGACTGCGGCTGGCTGGGTGCTGGCCGATGACATTACGCCGCGATCTGCTTGGAAGATGGTCCTTACCGTATTAAGCGGGCGTAGTTATCCTAACGCCCCAGTCTCGCCAGCTTTTTTGTTTGGGCGGCGACAAGATTTTGCTTACCAACAAGAAGTTGATGGCAATCCAAGGCGTCGTCATCATGTGCGATTCTGGCGTTGTCCAGATGGTTGGCTGCTACCGGGTGGTCATCGGGTGGATTGGTTGGCGGCTGGCTCTTACGATAAAAGTGTCGGATTGTCGTTGTTTACCTTTCAGTTGACGCATAAAATTGACGAAGATATTGATATTGAAAGAGACTACATTATCGAATCTGTTAAAAAAAGCGAAAAGTATATTCGTGTAACAGTTTTGAAAGATTTTTCGACAGGCTATCATTCGCGTAATGGGAGCGGTGATTTGATTCGTACTGACGGTGATTTGCCTATTCTGGAGGTTGGTCGTGTCAGGATTGATAAGCCTATTGCCACCTTGAAGCGTTTTGGGATTATTATGGACGGTACAATTCATGACCGCTGTCCTCGCAACCACGAAACGCTACTGGAAGAGCTGTGGAGTCGTCGGCCGCCGCAGATTTTGATTGGCAGTGTTTTGATGATATTGGCGTCGCTGTTTGCTGTCGGTCAAACCTTGGTTGATATTTCTAGCTGGACGGAAACCTTGGCGGTGGTTACGAATATTGAGCAGATCGACATCAATCTGGCCAACACGGCATTATCAATCATGGCCGTCTTGAATATTCTATTGGTGATCGTGGAGTTTATCTTGGTTGGGCTACTGCTTCGGGGTAGTAATCGAGCGCGCATCTCACTATTGGCGGTGGCAATGCTTGCTATTATTACTGAATCATTGTCGGTGACGACCGGAAGGATTAATGCTTCAGCTGTATTATTGCTAACTTCAATCGGCGTACATATCATGATTATGATGCTGTTTTCCTCAGATGCGGCGCGCTATTTTACGGAGCGACGATAGGACTAAAACTCTAGCACTCTACTTGTATGAGTGCCAAGTATGAGTTATAATCAGGTCATGACCGAACGTCAACAGGCGATTCTTGTCGCGATTATTGAGCAATATGCGGAAATTGCCGCGCCAGTTGGTAGCGTCACGTTAGCCAAATTATTCGGCGTGTCCAGTGCTACTATCCGTAGCGAAATGGCCAAGCTGGAAGAGATGGGTTTTATTGAGGCGCCGCACACCAGCGCCGGTCGAATTCCCACGGATAAAGGATACCGCGTGTATGTCAATGGCATCACTGACGCTCAGATGACAGAATTACCAAGCGGCATCGATCGCAGTGCGAGAGCGATCGAAGCACACGTGAATTCGCATGTTGATACGTCTGATCGGGCGATTCGTAGTGCGGTTGATAGTTTGGTGGAGCTGACGGGCAATTTCGGCTTTGCGTCGTTTGGCGATCATCTATATATGAACGGCATGACTCAGTTGTTCTCTCAGCCAGAGTTTGTCGAGGGCGGACACGTTCAGGCGATTGCCAGACTGATTGACAATATTGAGCCGTGGCTACGTGAAGCGGCACCAAATGAGCCGCTGAATGTATTTATCGGTAGTGAAAACCCGATTGGCAAAAGTTCTGGAGCAACGTTGATTATTAGTAGGTTTTGTTCAAAGTTTAGTAATAATAGTTACATCGGCGTGATTGGTCCGACTCGGCAGAATTACCGTCGAACGATGGAGCTGGTTAGGCGAACGGGTGCGATGTTAGAGGAGGTATTGTAATGGCTGAATGGATCGGCGGATTACTGAGCGGCTTGCCAACGTGGCTAGTAGTGATTATTTTGATTATTATTTTCATTGTTATTTTCATGGCTATGGTAGTGCTTTTTCCCTGTACGTATGGCTATAAGCCGTTTTGGCCGTTTAGAAGGAGGAAAAAATGACGAAAAGTAAGACTAAGAAAACTGAAGATTTAGA
>CAMUPZ010000056.1 GCA_947095985.1 uncultured Candidatus Saccharibacteria bacterium
ATCAGTCGAAAAATCAGCGTCTTGTCGCCGACCAAGGCTTGGTCATGGCTCTCGGCGTAACTGATGACTTTTTCTTCTGGGCGGTGCGAACTCAACGTATACACCAGCTCGCCCAAATCCCAATCTTCGTCACGCTTTTCTTTCAATGTCTTGATCCAGAGATCGGGCGCACCCATCGCCAGTCGATAATCAAAGCTCAGGCCGCCGTGTTCTGTCGGTGCCGCCAAGCCCGGTAGCCCGCTCATTTCCTCGGCAATGGTCGTGGCGTCGGGGCGAACGGCGTGAATGACATCATTTGCCAGTCTGAGATAGACCAGCGCGTCCTTATCAACATCGTCAGCAAAATAATCATCATAGCTGGTGAAACTTTTGCCCAAACCGTGGTCGTGATATAGCATACTGGTCACGCCGTCAAACCGAAAGCCGTCAACGTGGTATTCATCCAACCACCAGCGGCAATTGCTGGCGAGAAAGTGCAGTACTTCCGGTTTGCCATAATCAAACAACCGCGAGTCCCAGGCTGGATGGTCGTGAGCTTTGAAATATTGCGTTGGATCACCCGCGAAATTACTGAGGCCTTCAACCTCATTTTTGGCGGCATGAGCATGAACGATATCGATGATAACCCTTAGCCCCAATCCGTGCGCCGTATCAACCAACCGCTTGAAATCATCGGGCGTACCAAAGCGTGATGACACGGCGAAAAAGTTGCTGACGTGATAGCCAAAACTGCCGTAATATGGATGTTCGGCAATGGCCATTAGTTGAACCGTGTTATAGCCAGCCTGTTTGATACGTGGCAGGACGCCCGCGGTGAACTCGTTGAAACTGGCGACCTTTTCCTCCTCGCTGCTCATACCAACATGAGCCTCGTAAATCAGCGGCACGTTTGGTGCAGGTGGAATGTCATGCTGCCATTGGTATGGTTCATCAGGCCGCCACACGACGGCCGAAAAATCCACCGAATTATCATCCTGAACGACGTAAGTGGCGTATGATGGCAAGCGCCAGCCGTCGCCACCCGGCCAATAGACGCGTAGTTTGTATTTCTGGCCGTGGTGCAGCACGTCCTTCAGCAAGTCAACGCTCCACTCACCGTGTGTACCTGGTCGCAGAGCAAACTCCTCACGCTCCTGCCAATCGGAAAAATCGCCAACCATCACTACGCGAGTAGCATTTGGCGCCCATTCACGAAACGTCCAGCCCGCCGCGGTCTGATGTAAGCCAAAATGATGAAATCCTAAGGCAAAATCCGCTGGCGATTTACCATCCAAAACCTTCTTTAACGTCGACGAAACATACGCCTCGCGGGCGTTGATGGTGCGTTCATGCGGTGCTAACCACGGATCAAGCTCAACCAGCGTTTTCTTGCTCATGCTTCTAGTGTAGCGGAAAAAACTGATATAATCTATCAAATGAAACCGTTTTCTTTTGAAATAACTTCGCGATTTAATGGCACCTTGGCACGGACTGGCATTATTCACACGCCGCACGGCGATATTAAAACGCCGGCGTTTATCGTGGTCGGCACTAAGGCTAACGTCAAGGCGATGACCCCCGAGATGGTGGCGGATGTCGGCGCGCAGGCAGTGCTAGCGAACGCCTATCATCTGTACTTGCAGCCGGGGCATGAACTGATTGAAAAGGCTGGTTATTTGGGCAAGTTTATGCACTGGGACGGGCCGACATTCACTGATAGCGGCGGCTTCCAGGTGCTAAGTCTGGGCTCGGGTTTTAAGAAAGTGCTGGCGATGAGTACCGATGTTGATGAAGAAATTGCCATCGCTAAAAAATCGTCGCGCCACGCTTGGGTGGATGAAAACGGCGTGATATTTAAGTCGCACCTCGACGGCTCATACCACAAATTTACACCAGAATTATCTATGCAAATCCAAGCTGGGATTGGTGCGGATATTACCTTTGCCTTTGATGAACTGACCTCGCTGATTGATCCGTATGATTATCAAGTGGAAGCTTTGGCGCGGACGCATGCATGGGCGGAGCGGAGTTTGGCGGAAGTTAAACGCCTGCGTGCAGCCCGTCCCGACAAGCCGTATCAGGCATTATTTGGCGTGCTGCAAGGCGCAAACTATGAAGATTTACGCAAGCAAACGGCTGAATTTTTAGGCACAATGGATTTTGACGGCTACGGCATCGGCGGCGCGCTGGAAAAGGAGACCATGGCTCAAACGATTCAGTGGGTCAATCAAATCTTGCCCGAGAATAAGCCGCGGCATTTGCTCGGTATTTCCGAGCCAGACGATATCTTTGCGGCGATTGAACAGGGGATTGATACCTTTGACTGCGTTAGTCCGACGCGCGTGGCTCGTAATGGCGCTGCCTATACACCTAATGGTCGGGTTAACGTCAGGGGTCGCAAATATCGTGAACAGTTTACGCCGATCATGGAGGGTTGTGATTGCTATACTTGTCAAAATTATTCTGCCGCTTATCTATGTCATTTACTCCACGCTCGCGAATCTTTGGCTGGCACATTGCTATCTATCCATAATGAACGATTTATTATTAAGCTAGTTGACGACATCCGCGAAAGTCTGGAAAATAATACGTTCTATGAGTTCCGTGATTCATTTTTGGCGAAGTATTATAGTAAGAAATAAGCTATTTACAACTGATTAGAAAACCGTTATAATTAAACTCATACGCCGTGAGGTCTTTTTAATGGACTGTACCCGCGTGAAAAATAATAATTAAATTAAGGAGAACTTCTACAAATGGCAGATGCATTTGACCGAAGCAAACCGCACGTTAACGT
>CAMUPZ010000057.1 GCA_947095985.1 uncultured Candidatus Saccharibacteria bacterium
ATTCGGAAACTGCGCAGAAATTGATGAAAGTCGTTGACGCACTGGATGATTTGGACGACGTGGTGAATGTGCACACCAATGCCGATATTACCACTGACGTGTAGTTTGCCGAGAAGGTTGAGCTTTCGCGTTTTCATAAAGTGGTTTTATATGTTACGCTATAATTGAAAACCATAAGCAAGGAGACGGCATGAAATATTTGCGTACTGGACTACTTATGACTCTGGTTGTGTCTTTAGTATTGCCTGTGTCTACGGTGAGTGCCAATTCGTCTCTTGATGCTAATACCTCTTTGGATGACTCTTCATCTGCCAGCTCTCCTGTAACGCCTTCTTTGCCTGCAGCTTCTAGGGAGTCGACTACACTGTCAAGTGAGTCATCTGCGGGCGATACTAAGCCTACGAAATCCTCCGTTGGCGACCAGCAGACGGGCGTTGCTTCCACTCCTAAAGTTGAAACTACCAAGCCTCAGGCAGAATCTCAGCCTGCCACGCCTCCTGGCGTTCAGCCATCGACAGAAAAGTCAGCACAGTCGACTACTGTATCACCGCCAGTTGCTTCGCCCATTGCTCCAGTTGCAACAACACCAGATATAGCTATCACGGCTTTTTTGGGAGGTGTGCGACTTGAGTTGATTGAGCTATATAATCAGTCGGATCGTGCTTTATTTCTTGGCAAATTGGCGATTCGTTTAACCGACAACAGCGGCGACACTCAGCAAATCCAGTATGCCGACACCGAAGGCTATATTCTGCCAGGTCGCTACGTAAGCTACGCTGCTGACAATGGTGGTTTCCGTCGATTACCGCAGCTACCTCGGGATTTTCAGCGTGATATCGTTAAAATTGAACTGATTTATGACGGAATTGTTATCCAGACGGCTAATAATATTCCAGAAAATCAAGCTGCCACTATCGCCGTCCATAAGCAGCGTTCAAAGAGGATAAAACAAACGGGGAGTTTTGAAAAAGATTTTCAGTTGAATCCAGCTGCTGTGCAATTTTATGATGACGGACATTATCTTCCTCCAGCCGATACTGCTGGCCTGGTGATTACGGAGGTGCTGACGAATCCGCGGCAATGTCTTATTGACGATGATCAGCTGGACGACTGTGCTGATTTTATCGAGGTGATGAATCAGGGAACTGAGCCGATTGATTTGGGGAAATATCGACTGCGGTTTGGGTTATATGGCGATACAGCCAGTGTCGCCAGCACGTTTCATTGGGGTCGCAATCCAGAGCTTAATGAAGAGGTGATCTTGCAGCCTCAAGAAGTGCTGGTCGTGAAAAAGCGTGATGACGGCAAGGCTTTGAGTCTAGCGGTGGACGATCGGTCGGTTTGGCTTGAGGATATTCAGGGATTAGCGAGATATCAAACGGTGGCGGTGAAGGGAGCGGGCCGAGAGGCTCGTCGTGGCTCTTCGTGGGCATTGTTCCATGATGGCTGGGGTTGGGCGACACCAACACCTGGAAAATGGGCAAATGTGCGTGCCATTGAGACTGCTCAGTCGCCACGATCACAGAGTCCGCCGCGTGAAGATTTGGCTCCATGTCAAGCTGGTTATTATCGCCATCCAGAAACAAAGCGGTGTCGGAAGATTGAGGTTGCTAAAACACCAGCCCCGTGCAAAGAAGGTTATTACCGCAGCGAGCAGACTGGGCGTTGTCGGTCAATTGTGGCCCTGGCCGCCAAAACCTTGAAGCCTTGCCAAGATGGCTATTTTCGCAATCCAGAAACTGGTCGTTGTAAGAAAATTGCGGCAGATAGTGACGTACTGAAGGAGTGTGCTGAAGGTTATGAACGTAATCCAGCGACCAATCGTTGTCGAAAAATAAAAACCACAACGCCGCCAACTGCCGATTTCGCACCAGAAAGTGTCAAGCAGGTCGCTGGGGCAACCTGGGGTTGGTGGGTGTTTGGTGGCGTTAGTTTATCGGCGGTGGGCTACGGCGCGTGGCAGTGGCGTTGGGAGCTGTCACAATTGATACGACGATTACGGCGATGAGTTAGTGACCGAGTAGTCAAATCATTGCTATAATAAAACCATGAGAATTATTGGTATTGACCCAGGAACGGGAATTTTGGGCTTTGGCGTGATTGATTTTTCAGGCGGTAGGTTTAAGCTGGTGACAGCAGGGGTTGTCAGAACGCCAGCTCATACGCCGATTGATGAGCGGCTGGAGGAGATTTTTGACAGTTTGACGGAGATTATTACGGAGACTAAACCTGACGTCATGTCGATTGAAAAACTGTTTTTTGCCCGTAACGTGACGACGGCGATTTCTGTGGCGGAAGCGCGTGGTGTAGCAATGCTCACGGGGCGAAAAGCGGGTTTGCCGATTGCCGAATATACGCCGCTACAGATCAAACAGACGCTAACGGGTTATGGCAAGGCTGATAAAAAACAAGTTCAGGAAATGGTGCGCTTAAACTTGGGGCTTAAGGACGTGCCAAAACCGGACGACTGTGCTGATGCACTGGCAGCGGCAATTACTCATGCAGCGATGAATCGGGTATAATTGGTATATGATTGCACATGTTTTTGGAAAAGTTGCCGAGAAATTTAACGGGTCGTTGGTGATCGACGTTCACGGTGTTGGCTATGAAGTTAGTGTTGCGGCTGGTGATTTTGACGCGGTGGTGCTGGATCAGGATGTCAAGTTTTATACCTATCATCATGTCCGTGAGCAAGCGGAGGAATTGTTTGGTTTTTCGAGTCTGGCGGCGAAGAAGTTGTTTGAAATG
>CAMUPZ010000058.1 GCA_947095985.1 uncultured Candidatus Saccharibacteria bacterium
ACAGGGCTATGATTAGCAAAGATAATAAAGCGAAAGCAATTGCTTTGACTCAGGTCAATAAAAACGACGTCGGTAGCCCACAGGCTCAGGTGTCAGTTTTGACGGCTCGTATCAAAGAGGTTACGGAGCATCTGAAGGCGAATAAACACGACTTCATGGCGCGCCGCGGCTTGATCCAAATGGTTGGTAAGCGCAAGCGCTTGCTAAAATATTTGGAGCGAACTGATTTTGAGAGTTACAAAGCAGTTGTTGCCAAGTTAGGTTTGCGTAAATAATTTTACGCCAAAAACTGCTTAAATCCCCTTCGGAGAGAAGGGGATTTTTGTTATGGCAATTATTTTTTCAATTTAGCGATAAGTACGTCGCGTCCGTCGTTGGCACCGCCTAAAGTACAGGAATAAAGCGTCAATTGCGGTTGATCGGTGCGTTGTTCGATTTCTATTGCCTCTGGTTTAACGCTACGTTTTTCGCTGATGACATAAATGTAGCGCGCTCCATTATAATCGACAACAATCTCATCGCCAACTGTCAGCTTATCAATATTGTAAAATGGTGATTTTCTAAGTGTTTGCTGAGGGGTCAAGCCCATAATGAAACGGTGTGCGGATAAAACAAAATTACCGCCATCCTTCGGATTGCCATTCTCTGGTTTACGCCACCAAGCGCCGTGTTCCATGACTTCTGCGCCGCCAGATGCGTACGGCAAATTAATATCAATTTTTGGGATATAAAGTCGATTTTCAGTGATTTTATTTTCTGTTTTGCTGATAAGTTGGGTGGTGGAGTTATTCTTTTGATCAATAGTTTGTGACAATATAAACGGTGTTATGGTAATAGCAAGTGTATACAGTCCACCAATAATCAGTATAGTCGCAATTATAGAAGGAAGGCGAACTTTCCAGTTTTTTGACTGTCTTGTTGACGACTTCAATTGTAGTGACATGACTCAATTATAGCACTATACTCATACGGTATAACCGTGGGCGGGGATAGGAGTGGTGTGCTACATGAGGTAATGGGGGTTGAATTATTATGATTTTTATGCTATAATTTACTATTATGAATAAAGAACCTACACTCCCTAATAAGCCACTCTGGGTGCCGGAAAGAGAATTTCTTGACGAAATAAATCGCCAGGCCATAATTGGTATTTTAGGTGTTATCGCAACAGACCGTTCTAACCAACAATTTGCTGAAGCCGCGCGGGCAGTTGCTAGTGATGTTGAAAGTGGTGGTGAGTTAGCGCCAGGTTCGCGAGATTTCATGTGGGCGCGCTTTATGGGTGTTCAGCATGGCACTATGGAAGGTGGCGACGGTAAGGTACGGGTTAATGAGGAAAACTATTCTAGGTTGCGACCGTTGGCTGAACAGCTGCACTATGGCGATATGCGTTTTCTAGAGTCAAATCAGGCCGATAGTACCGTAGAGTATGGTAGTAGTATTGTTCTAGGTGGATCAGCAGAAGAGATGCCAAAACGTCTACAGGCTGCGCGAGGTAAAAATCCACGAGATATTGCTGTTCGGGATACATATTTACTAGTCGGACAGCGTCAGCGCTGGAATGGTATACCAACCGAAAAAGATCCTGATGCCATTTTGGCGGCAGTATCGAGATCACTTGATGGTGTTGACATGGACAAGCTCAAGGAAAAATCATCTTGGCTGCGGGATGAGCTACGCAAAAAGGTTGAGGCTGGTAGTTGGGATGAGGCATTCGCTACGGAGATGGCGATTGGACGGCTGGGTCTTGAGGCTTACTTTGATAGGCATGGCTTAATTGACTGGGAGAATGGTATTGAGGAGACTGCACCTAGCGACAACCAGCCAAGTATACCGGGCGTTCCGGATCGAGAAAACGTCTTAGTAACGTATCACTTGCTTGATGGAACTCGTGCAACATTGCTAAATGCTGCTGCGGTGCCGAGAAAGCGCGGTGTTCCACGGCCAACGAGTGATAGTCAGATCAAAGAACTACTAGATTTAGGCGTCCTAGAACGCCACAAAGGGTACCCTCTTAGTATCGTTACAGATTCACCGCACTATCTTCGAGCCGCTACTGATGTCGCTATTCGGATATTGGCACACCCCGAGACAAGGGGTATAGTCATTGTTCCCCCTGTCTCGCCGTATAGGCCGTTAAGCCCAGAGAATGTCCTAAAAGCGCTAGGAGAAATCCCGGCAACCGATAAGGCTCATAGGCGCGTTCGCGCCGTATTGCGTGGCGAAGATCCGGACGCTAGAGAGCTGGCTGATTTGTAGGAAATACGAAGCAGCAAACAGAGTTAAACGGTTAGGCCGGGCGCCACAGGAGCAAATGTAACGTGTATTGTATGGTGAGCTGCCGTTCATCAAAGGAGATTGATTTTCAGAGTGGATTGTGTCTAGTTTTGGCTTTCTATAAAGCCTATAAAGCGCACACCGCTGTGATATAATAAAATACGCGAATATAACCCGCAGACGGTGATGGATGTGTGGTGTGTTGACCGGTAAACCAGCACGCATGCACCTGTTACTGTCTTTGCGAGAAAGGAGCTCTTTATGAGTATTATTAATCCAAGTGGCAAGGAGATTTTTAGCGTTACCACTGAATTTTGTGGTCGGCCGCTG